>JAGWVC010000007.1 GCA_018971065.1 Sphingomonadales bacterium
CACAAGGCACGCTGGTCATCATCCAGCCGATCTTTGCCCGGCACCGGCCACGGTTCGCTTGCGTTCATGCGCGCAGCCTGTTTCAAAGCGGCCACCCGGTCAACACGCGAGGAATGACCCCATGCAGATGCGCCCGCTGGGCAGGACCGGCATACCCATTGCCCCGCTGGTGCTGGGCGGCAATGTCTTCGGCTGGACCGCCGATCGCGACGCCTCGTTCGCCGTTCTCGACGCCTTCCTCGATGCCGGGTTCAACGCCATCGACACCGCCGATGTCTACAACCGCTATGCCCCCGGGCTGGTCGGCGGCGAGTCCGAATCGCTGATCGGCGAATGGATGGAAACGCGCGGCTGCCGCGATCGCATCGTCATCATCACCAAGGGCGGCCTGCCGATGGGCGAGGGGATGGAGGGCCTCGGCAGCGATTACCTGCCCCGCGCCTGCGAAGCCTCGCTGCGCCGCCTGCGCACCGATCGCATCGATGTCTACCTGTCGCACCGGGCCGACCCCACGGTTCCCATCGCCGAGACACTGGAGGCGTTCGAGGCGCTGAAGGCCGCCGGCAAGATCGGCCACGTCGGCGCCTCGAACTACACCACCGCCGAACTTTCCGAAGCGCTGGCCGCCGGCAGCACGTACGAAGTGTTCCAGCCGCAATACAACCTGGTCGAGCGTGCCTCCTATGAGGGCGAACCGGAAGCCCTGTGCGCCGCGCACGGCCTCGGCGTCGTCACCTACTATGCGCTGGCTGCCGGCTTCCTCACCGGCAAGTACCGCAGGCGCGAGGACCTCACCGGCAACCGCGCCCGTGTGGTCGAAGCCTACCTGAACGATCGGGGCCTTGCCGTCCTCGCCGGGCTCGATGCCGTCGCCGCCCGCCACGGCGCCACCCCGGCGCAAGTCGCGCTGGCCTGGCAGATGGCGCGACCGTCGATCGCCGCCCCGATCGCCAGCGCCACCAGCGTCGGCCAGCTCGGCGAGATCATGGCCGCCGCCGACCTGGTGCTCTCACCGGACGATCTCGCCCAACTCAACGCCTGAGCGCTGTCGCGGTGCTTTGCATTGCCAAGCAGAAGGGTTAGCATCCCGGCAAACGCATCAAGCGGGAGAGGGATCATGACCATTTCATTCGCCGGCCAGGCGGTCGTCATCACCGGGGCAGGCGGCGGACTCGGCAGCACTTACGCGAAAGAAATCGCCCGGCGCGGCGGCATGGTCGTGGTCAACGATCTTGGCGGCCCCACCACCGGCGCCGAGGGCGAAACCGCCACCAGCTTCGCCGACAGCGTGGTCGAGGAGATCCGCGCTGCCGGCGGCCAGGCTGTCGCCAATTACGACACCGTCGCCACCCCCGAAGGCGGCCAGGCGATCATCGACGCGGCGCTGTCCGCGTTCGGCCGCATCGACGCCGTCATCGCCAATGCCGGCAACATGCGTTACGGCGCGTTCGAGAAGCTGTCCTTTGCCGACCTGCAATCGCTGCTGACGGTGCATATCGGCGGCACCTGGAACGTCGCGCAGGCCGCCTGGCCGCACTTCAAGGCGCGGAACTACGGCCGCCTCGTCTGCACCTGCTCCTCCACCGGCATGTTCGGCGCCGCCGGGCTTGCCGCCTATGCCGCCGCCAAGGGCGGGGTGATGGGGCTGATGCACGCGCTGGCCAACGCCGGGGCCGATCACGGCATCCTGGCGAACGCGGTCATGCCCAATGCGATGAGCCGGATGACCAGCACGATGGTTTCGGACGATGTCGGCGGCCGCCCCAACCCCTGGGCCGGGGCGATGCCGCAGTTCTTCGATCCCGCCTATACCACCGGCCTCGCGACGTATCTGGCCAGCGATGCCTGCCACACCAACCACGGCATCTATTCCGCCTGCATGGGCCGCATCGGCAAGGCGTTCGTCGGCGTCACCAACGGCGTCATCGATGACGAGCGCCCCACCGCCGACCAGATTGCCGAGCGTTGGGCGGTCATCAACGACCATGCGCGGGGTTACGTGGTGGCCGAGGAGGTCAGCGAGGAATGGCGCCACGTTGCGGAATTGCGTGGAATCGAAGTCTGAGCCGAAGGAAGCAAAGCCATGACCCAGCCCGCCTACTTCACCCGCTACACCGGCATCCGTTTCGCGCGCGACGATGCCGGGGTGCTGGAGATGACGCTGCACACACGGGGCGGCCCGGCGGTGTGGGGCACGGCGCTGACCAGCCTGCACACCGAACTGGGCGATGCCTTTCACGACGTGGCGCGCGATCGCGACAACCGCATCGTCATCCTCACCGGCACCGGCGCCAGCTTCATCGCCGAAATGGATCGCGAGGTGCGCCCGCCCGAAGCCAGCCTCGCCGAAATGTGGCCGCGCATCTATGATGAGGGCGTGGCCCTGCTGCGCAACCTGCTGGAAATTCCGGTGCCGGTCATCGCCGCGGTCAACGGCCCGGCGCTGATTCACGCCGAAATCGCGGTGCTGTCCGATATCGTTCTGGCCGCCACCACCGCCGAATTCGCCGATCTGGCGCACGTGCCCGGCGGCGGCGCGGTGCCGGGTGACGGCGTCCATGTCGTCTGGCCGATGCTGCTCGGCCCCAATCGCGGCCGCTATTTCCTGCTCACCGGCGAACGCATCGCGGCGGACGAGGCGAAGCGGATCGGCGTCGTCGGCGAAGTGCTCAGCCCGGAAGCGCTGCTGCCGCGCGCCCGCGAACTGGCCGCGCAGCTTGCGAAACTGCCCACGCCGATGCTGCGCTACACCCGTGAAGTGCTGGTCCGCGACCTTCGCCAGCGGATGAACGCCGAACTGTCCTCCGGCCTTGCCCACGAGGCGCTGGCCACGCTGCTGCCGCGCTGAACCGGTCGATCGCCCCCGCGCTGACAAATTCGCTATTGCGACTCTGCCGCACAAACTTGCCCTGAATCAATTTGCCGCGCGCCCGCACCCGTCAGGAAGGTTCCATTGGATGCCAAAGGAGCCCTCCCGATGAACATGGAAGACATGGTGATCATCTCCGTCGATGATCACATCAGCGAACCCGGACACTTGTTCCGGAACCATCTGAGCGGCGCCGCGCTCGCCGCCGCGCCGACGCTCAAGACCAAGTCCAACGGCTCGGCCTACTGGGATTACCAGGGCATGAAGATGGCCTCAGTCGCGCTCAACGGCGTCGTCGGCCGTCCCAAGGAAGAGTACGGCATGGAGCCGACCAACCTCGACCAGCTCCGCAAGGGCTGCTGGGACCCGGCCGCCCGCGTCGATGACATGGACGTCAACGGCATCGCCGCATCGCTCAACTTCGGCACGATGATCGGCCTCGACGGCCTGATGTTCTGCTCCGCGCCCGACAAGACTCACGTGCTCAGCCACGTCCAGGCGTACAACGACTATCACTGGCACGAATGGTGCGAGGCCCATCCCGGCCGCTTCATCATGAACGGCATCCTGCCCGCGTGGGACATCGACGCCACCGTGGCCGAAATCCACCGCCTCGCCAGGCTTGGCTGCACCTCGGTCTCGTTCAACGAGAATCCCACCAAGCGCGGCCTGCCCAGCGTCCACAACGCCTTCTGGGAGCCGCTGTGGAAGGCCTGCGCCGATACCGACATGACCATCAACCTGCATATCGGCGCAGGCAATCCCAGCCCTCATGCCAGCGATGAATCGCCGATCGAGGCGTGGATCACGACGATGCCGATGTCGGTGTCGATCGGCCTGGCCGACTGGCTCCACCTTGAGGCGCTGCACCGCTATCCGCTGAAGATCGCGATGTCGGAAAGCGGCATCGGCTGGATTCCCTACCTGCTGGAACGCGCCGATTATGCCAACATGCAGCACGGCGCCTGGACCCATTCAGGCACTTACCTGAACGGCAAGAAGCCGTCGCAGGTGTTCGCCGAGCACTTCTACTCGTGCTTCATCGACGACGCCTATGGCTGCCGCAACCTCGACCTCGTGGGTGAGGACCGCGTCTGCTACGAGGTGGACTATCCGCACTCCGACGCCCCGTGGCCCAATGCACCGGAAGTGCTGTGGCGCTCGGTCAGCCAGCTCAACGACGGGCTGATCGACAAGGTCACTCACCTTAACGCGATGAAGCTCTACCGCTTCGACATGTTCGGCAAGATCCCCAAGGATCAGCTCACGGTAAAGGCCTTGCGCGCCAAGGCGGCGGCTAACGGCGTCGATACCTCGCTTCACTCCGCTGCCGGTGCCGCGCCGGAAAACCAGGGCGACAAGAAGCGCGCGATCACCTCGGGCGACGTCAACGCGATGTTCCGGAAGCACGCCGAAGCCGTCTGATCCCATCCTCCCCGAGCTTGCTCGGGGGAGTCGCAGACGTTGCGGAGCAACAGCGGGACCGCCCGCAAAGCGGCTGGTGGAGGGGACTCGCGGTTTACGCGACAGCTTCCAACGCAGCAAATAGGCCCGGTTGCCCCACGGCAACCGGGCCTTTTCGCGCGCACGGCCCGAAAAAAGAGGTGCAGGGAACTCGCGTCCCCTGCACCCTTTCCTTCAGCGCAAATCCGGCGATCAGTTGCCGAACTTCACCTTCATCGTCACGCCGTACATGCGCGGCGCGCCAACGCTGCCGTTCTCGAAGCCAAGCTGGGATGAACCCAGGCCGGCCGTGTAGGTGTAGTACTTCTTGCCAGTCAGGTTGGTGACGAAGAAGCCCAGGTCCACCGGCGAGCCGACCACGCCCTTCCAGTTGACGTTGGCATCAACCAGCGTCAGCGACGGCAGGTACGACCACTGCGCCATCAGCGGATTGGGGTTGGCGCGGTCGATGTAGTTGGTCAGCATCTTGTCACGATAGGTGACCGAGCTGCCGATCGACACCCGACCGATCGTGGCCGGCAACGGCACCGTCCAGGTTGCGCCGAACGCCAGCTTGTTGCGCGGCGACAGCGCCTCGGGGTCGCCCACCACAAACGCGGCCTGCGTGTTGTAGGCCGGGTTGCTCGGGCTGGGCAGCACGGCGTCGATGCGGGTGCGCAGGTAGGTATAGCCCAGCGTGAACTCGAGGCCCTCGACCGGGGTCAGCGAGGCTTCGACTTCGGCGCCATAGATCTTCGACTTGCCGGCATTCACCGGGGCCGCCGTCTGCGGATACTTCGACGGATCGATCGGCAGGAAGCCCACCTGCAATTGCTGGTCGCTGAACTTGTTGTAGAACAGCGCCACGTTGAAGGTGCCATGCACCGCGCCCTCGAAGCTGGCCTTGGCGCCGACTTCGAACGTATCAACCTTTTCGGGGCGGACATAGTTGAGGTCGGTGTTCGGCGCAGCGGCGGTGCCGCCTTCGGGGATGTTCGGCGCGATCGTCGCCGAACGGTAGCCGCGCGCGTACTTGGCATAGACCAGCAGGTCATGGCTCGGCGTGTAGTCGAAGTCGATCAGCCAGGTCGGCTTGCTCGACTTGGTGAAGAAGTGAGTCGAGCAGTTGGCGTCGGCCAGCGGGTTGGTGCAGTGGAAACCGGTGACGCCGTAAGCCGGCGGCGCCTGCACCGAATAGACCTGCTGGATCGTGTCGATCGTCTCGTGATCCCAGGTATAGCGGATGCCGCCCGTCACCTTGAACGCATCCGACAGCTTGTAGGTGCCCTGCGCATACAGCCCGACGTCGTGGAACGAGGTCGTGCCCGCCGTATAGTTGATGTTGCCGATCGATACCGGGAAGAACGCCGCCGGGATATGGAACTGGTCGGCCAGGAAGCCCCGGAACGGATCGGTGCACTGCAGGTTGGCGCCGCTGCCGTTGCCGGCGCAGTTGGCGAAGCCGGGCGACTGGCTGCCGACCAGGCCAAGCGGACGCACGACTTCAAGATAGGCGCCCGCCTGCCAGGTCAGGCGGTTGTCGGCCGAGTTGCCGGCGAAGCGCAGTTCGTCGGTGAAGGTGCTCTCGTTGGCGGTGTTGTAGCCCGGGGGCGAAGCCGACTGCTGGAAGTTGGTGGGATAGACCACGCCGCCGGCGGGAACATACCACAGGTCGCCGAAGATCGGGTTCTGGCCGCGCTGGGTGATCTGCGCATAGCTGGCGATGTTCTTTACCGTCAGCGTGTCGGTGGCCTTCCACGTGGTGGTGTTGATCACCTGCCACTGCTTGGTGCGCAGGTGCGCATTGGCGATCGCGTTCTCGACGTTGTAGAAGCTGCCGCCGGCTTCGCGCGCCATCTGCGCGGCGGCGAATCCGCCGAACAGGCCCTGGGTGGCATCCGCCGCGACAACCTTGTTGATCGCGCCGCTGGTGTTCGACACGCTGTACGAAGCGATCACGTAGTTCTCGAGATCGGGCGTCAGGTCGCCGACGATGCTGAGGCGATAGGCAGAATAGTCGAGGTTCTCGAACTTGTCGGGGCCGATGCCGCTGATGTTGTTGAGGTAGCCGTCACGCTTCTGGCGATCGACGCCCAGACGCACGCGGAAGGTGTCCGAAAGCGGCACGTTGATCACCGTCTGGATGCGACGCTGGTTATAGTTGCCGAGGCCACCCTCGATGTAGCCTTCCAGCCGGGCGGTCGGCTTCTGCGGCACGAACAGCACCGCGCCACCGGTGGTGTTGCGGCCGAACAGGGTGCCCTGCGGCCCCTTCAGCACCTGGACGTTCTGCAGGTCGAAGAAATCGCCGACCGAGGCGCCATCGCCCACCGGCTGGCCGTTCGAGGCGCCGCGCGGGGTGACGACGTCACCGAAATAGGTGCCGACCGACGGGGCGGTGCCGATATCCTGGGCAAAACCACGGATCGCGAACGTGGTGTTGTCCTCGCCGAAGTTGTTGTTGGCGGCCAGCGACGGCGTGTAGGTCGCCAGCTCGGTGGCGTTGGTCACGTTCTTGTTCGCCAGTTGCTGCTGGTTGAACACCGAGATCGAGATCGGCACGTCCTGTAGGCGTTCCTCGACGCGGCGGGCGGTGACGACGATGTCGCCGGTGCTGGCGGCATCCTGCGCCTGTGCGGCGATCGGCACCGCGCCTGCCAGCGCCGTGCCGGCAGCGAGAATAATCTTCCAATTACGCATTGAGGGACTCCTGTCTGAAACATGACACGGCAGACCCAGTCCCCCCCGGGGAGCCTGCCGGTTGTATTGCTGTTCCGTTCGATCAACGGAACGGTATGATGAACTTTGCCGCCTGCCGGCGCACTCTCCTACTGATCGAGGCCGCATGGCTGCAGTCCTCTGCCCGGTGCAAACGGTTGTGTCGAATTGTATCAAACCATTTCGACAAGCCCATATTATTACATCGGATGTCCCGGAGAAGAACAATGTTCCCCGGCGCCCCATTCCGTCGCGGCGCTGTCGCATTTCGGCAACAGACACGCCCCGGCGATGTCGTGCCCGCGCCAACCGCCGCGTCCGGCTCCGCAATTCCGGCGGATCGTTCACGTTGCGGGCTACCGTCTTGCGTTTTTTCCATTCTGCCCCACATCTGTCGCGGGGCAAGGGGTAGAGACAGGAGCACATGGCCAACTCTCCCGATCCTGCCGCACCAGCCCCCACCGTTTCGGATTTCGATCATGACCCCGCCACGGGGCTCGATCCGGACTGCGGCATTTCCCCCACCGTCTGGCGCCACGCCCGCGCCACCCGTGCGCACGTCGTCATCGACGCGGCGGCCTATTTCGACCTGATGCAGGATGCCATGCTGCGCGCCCGGCAGCGCATCATGATGGTCGGCTGGGATTTCGACACCCGCATCCGCCTTGGCGGCGGCCGTCGCTGGTGGAACCTGCCGCGCCGTTCGCGTTTTCCCGCGCGGCTCGGCGCTTTCGTCATCTGGCTGTGCCGCCGCCGCCCGGCCTTGCGGGTCAAGGTGCTGAAATGGAACTTCGGCGCGCTGAAGTTCGTGTTTCGCGGCACCATGATCCTCGACCTGGCGCGCTGGTGGTGGTCGGACGGCGTCGATTTCCGCTTCGATGCCGCACACCCGCTGGGTTGCAGCCATCACCAGAAGATGGTGGTGATCGACGACAATTTCGCCGCGTGCGGCGGCATCGACATGACTTCGGACCGCTGGGACACGCCCCGGCATCTCGATAACGACCCGCGCCGTCGCCGCCCCTATGGCACGCGGCTGTACCGCCCCTGGCACGATGTCTCGGTGATGGTCGAAGGCGCCGCCGCCGCCGCGCTGGGCGAGCTCGGCCGCCTGCGCTGGCAGCAATCGGGGGGCGAGGCGATCCCGCCATGCCAGCCGCAGGACGATACCGCCTGGCCCGAACGTCTCCGCGCCGAATTCACCGATGTCGAGATCGGCATCGCCCGCACCCGGGCGGGCTGGCGCAACTATGCCGAAGTGCGCGAGATCGAGGCGCTGTTCGTCGAGCATATCGCCCGCGCCCGCCGTTTCATCTATGCCGAAAGCCAGTACTTCGCCTCGCGCCGCGTGGCCGAGGCGATCGCCGCCCGGCTGGCGCAACCCGATCCGCCGGAGATCGTGCTGATCAACCCGCTCAACGCCGACGGCTGGTTGCAGCAGCAGGCGATGGACAGCGCCCGCGTTCGCCTGCTCCATGCGCTGGAAGCCTGCAACGGGGCGGACTGCTTCCGTGTCTTTGTGCCGCGCACCGCCGGCGGCACCCCCATCTATGTCCACGCCAAGCTGATGATCGTCGATGACGAGGTGCTGCGGGTCGGTTCGGCGAACATGAACAACCGCTCGATGGGGCTGGACAGCGAGTGCGACGTGTTCATGGATGCCGCCCGCCCGGGCAACGGCCACATCGTGCCGGCGATCACCGCACTGCGCCACCGCCTGCTGGCCGAGCATCTCGGCCACGACGAAACGATTGTTTCCGATCGCCTCGCGCAGGGCATGGGGATGGCCCAACTGATCGATTCGCTGCCGCGCACAGGCAAGTATCTGGAACCTTTTGCCTTGCGTCCGTTGACCGATGCGGAGAAAGCGATTGCCGACACCGCGCTGCTCGACGCCGAACGGCCCGAGGAAATCTTCGAGCCGATGGCGCGGCGGCGCGGATTGTTCCGGCGCGGCGGACTGCTGCGCAAGCCGGCCTAGAACGCCGGATTGAGGGAGACGAATTTCGATGAGCAAGCACGATCACGATGCGGAAACCGTCGCCGGCGACAGCAAGATTCCTGTCCCCGATGAAGTGCAGGACGCCATCCGCACCCTGATCCGCTGGTCGGGCGACGATCCCACCCGCGAAGGCCTGCTCGATACGCCCAAGCGCGTCGCCCGCGCCTGGCGCGAATATTGCCAGGGCTATGACGAGGACCCGGCCTACCACCTCTCGCGCCAGTTCGCCGAAGTCGGCGGCTACAACGAGCTGGTCCTGCTCAAGGACATCCCGTTCCAGTCGCACTGCGAGCACCACATGGCGCCGATCACCGGCAAGGCTGCCATTGCCTATATGCCGCGCGACAGCGTCGTCGGCATCTCCAAGCTTGCCCGCGTCCTCCACGCCTTCGCCCGCCGCCTCCAGATCCAGGAACGGCTGACGGCGGAAGTCGCGCAGTGCATCTGGGACAACCTCAAGCCCCACGGCGTCGCGGTGGTGATCGAGGCGCAGCACGGCTGCATGACCGGGCGCGGCGTCCGCACCCCCGGCGTCGGCATGATCACCAGCCGCCTGATGGGCTGCTTCCTCGACGACCCCCGCAGCCGCAAGGAAGTGCTGGGCCTGATGGGGTATTGATGGCGGGGATGGCGATGCGGCAGTGGCGTTAAGGTGAATTCGGGTTTTACTCGGAGTTCTCGCCGCCTCATGGGAGTTATTTTTGGCTCATGAACCCCTACGAATCCTTTACTAGCGCTAGGCCGTCAGTTCATCGACTCTATTATGGCGCTTTTATTCAGGCGTCATTTCAGATTGACCTTAATGCAATAGTGATCCCGATGCGTGCTGTGGGAACGGATCATCTTGTCGATTACGGAAGCGAATATCACAGTCAGTTCTTCAAAGAGCCGCTGGGGCAGGAAGCGCGCGGATTTTTTAGTAAGCACGGTCAGGACAGTCTTCCGATCATCTCTGTAGTGACGGTTCCGCAGGAGGATGATGAGCCTTCCTCCCTTGGCCAAGCCTCTCGCCCTGTCTTTGATCGCGCAGAGCAAGCGATCTCTTGGATCTCCGGCAACTTCCCTACTCCTTTCATGGAGTTTGTTGCTCTGCAATCGGGCGTGTTTGGCAGCTTTATCCCACCCAGCGAGACTCGTCGTTTACATCTGAGTTTCGGTGACCATTCTGCAGAGCAACAGGACCGAGTGGACGCACTCATTGAGGCAGCCAGCTTGAATGAGCGATTCTCGTTCGGCCTTTCGATGTATCGCGACGCCACACACGAGCGTAACCCGCAGTTTCAGATTGCGAGGCTCTTTAGCGTTTTGGAATCATTTGCTTACGCACTGAAAGGTGGAGGTAGGGGGTCGCGTGCGGCGGTCCGCAAGATGTTGGGCGTTGAAAGCGCGACAGGAGAAACAGTATTGGCGGACGGGCGAAAGATCAGGTTCGAACGTATCGAACTCGCTGGCCGCTTACGGGACAAGCTGTTTCATGGTGTGCCATTCGAGCCAAAAGATTTATCGCCTGAGTGGCGCGACGGGTTTGATTTGATCCAAGATCATCCAGAGCAGCTCATTCATAGCCTTAAAGGTGACTGTGAGCTCGAGATTGCGCGTTGGGCAAGCGGTGCCTCATTTGCAAGAGCTGCCGCAGAGAGTAAGGGAGAACTATCCGATTAACCGCCGTACAGTCCGCCGCGTCGAAACCAATTCGGCTTATCTAAATGACTCAATGGCTCAATTTCGAAACATTTATGCCATGAGGTAGGGGCACAAGACTGGCAGGAACGGCCTTCCATTCAGTCGTGCCACAAATTCGTAAATCGCCTCTAGACCGGCCAGTCCCAGCGCCGCCCGGCAAAGATCATCGCGTAAGTTCCAACAACCGCCAGCACCGCGCCGGCGGCCACGCTCAGCCCGATCCCGGCCCCGCGCCGAAACATCGCGGCCATCAGCGCGAACGCCGGCAGCGCCGCCGCCACATACAGCGCCGTCCCCGCCATGAAGTCCGCCGCGCGCGCCGGGTCATGCGTGTCACGCCACAGCCAGGCCAGCGCCAGCAGGCTGGTCAACGGCAGCGCCGCCACCAGCCCGCCCCAACCGGGGCTGCGCCGGGCAATCTCGGAAGCAGCGGCGATCAACAGCCCCGAAACCAGCGCCTTGATCGCCAACTGCCCCCACATGATTACAGGTTTTCCAGCACGTGCTCGGCGGCCGAAACCTTGAACTCGCCCGGCGCTTCCACGAACAGTTGCTCCACGGTGCCGTCGTTGACGACCATCGCGAACCGCTGCCCGCGCTTGCCGATGCCGGCGCCGGAAAGGTCCAGGGTCAGCCCCAGTGCCTCGGCGAACGCGCCGGTGCCGTCACCCAGCATGGTCACGTCGGCCGAGCCGGAAGCGCGGCCCCACGCGCCCATCACGAAGCCGTCGTTGACCGCGGTGCAGACGATCTCGTCCACGCCCTTGTCCTTCAGTGCGGCGGCGTTCTGCACATAGCCCGGCAGGTGCTTGGCCGAGCAGGTCGGCGTGAACGCGCCCGGCACCGAGAACAGCACCACCTTCTTGCCGGCGAAATATTCGCCCGCCTGCACCGCTTCGGGGCCGTTCTCGGTTGCCTTGTTCAGCTTCACGTCGGGCAGCTTGTCGCCAACGGCAATGGTCATGACTTTCTCCTTTGATGATCTTGCAAATCGCGCGGCATCTGTCGTCCGCTATCCCGCCTCGTAGCCCCGCCGCGCGCCCGGCGCCAGACCCATCGCAAGCCGGCATGGACGTCGCAGCAAGCCCGCTGACCTGTCTCGAATTAAAACAACGTTAATATTTGTTAAACAGTTAACGCAATGTCCGCATAACCTGGTTGATGTCACCTTGCCCGGGCATGGGGTGGGGTATCCCGTGCCCGGGAGATTTCACATGACCATGCTGCCACGGGTTGCGACCCTCGTTGCCGCACTATCGCTGGGTTGGGCGATTCCCGCCAGCGCCGCCGAAACCAGTGCCACCAATGCCGCAAAGCTGCGCCGCCTCGACATCATGCTGATGGTCACCAGCCTACGCTGCCGCAGCGGTGACGACAACTTCCAGGCCGATTTCCAGGCCTTCGAATCCGGCCACATCGCCGAGCTCAACGGCGCCGCCAAGGCACTGCGCGGCGATCTCGTCGCCCATTATGGCTCGCGCGGCGCCGATCGCGAGCTTGACCGCATGAGTACCACGATGGCCAACACCTATGGCAACGGCCACCCGTGGCTGGGCTGCCGCGAGCTGAAGCAGGCCACGCGCCTGTTGGCCGATGCGCAGGGGGTGGAACCGCTGCTGGCCGTCGCCGACGAGCTGCTCCAGGGCGACGGCGCCCAGTCCGCCGGGGCGCCCGCTGCCGCATCCGCGCCCACGCTGGCTTATGCGGTCGAGCCCTGACCTTCACGCCATATAAAGAAATCTTTATATTTGCTTCGGGGGTCGGAAACGGCTAGGGGCCGGTCATCCCGCGCCCCGCCCGAAAGCATCCGCAATCGGCCCGGGCGCGCCCTATGGAGTGAACGCCCCGTGGCCACCGTTGCTGAAAAAGACTACGTCATCGCCGACATCGCCCTGGCTGATTTCGGCCGCGCCGAGATCCGCATCGCCGAAACCGAAATGCCCGGCCTCATGGCCCTGCGCGAGGAATTCGGCGCGTCGCAGCCGCTCAAGGGCGCCCGCGTCACCGGCTCGCTGCACATGACGATCCAGACCGCGGTGCTCATCGAAACCCTCGTCGCGCTCGGCGCCGAAGTCCGCTGGGCCACCTGCAACATCTTCTCCACGCAGGACCACGCCGCCGCCGCCATCGCCATCGCCGGCATCCCGGTGTTTGCGGTCAAGGGCGAAAGCCTCGCCGACTACTGGGACTATGTGGGCAGCATCTTCGACTGGGATGACGGCACCGGCCGCACCGCCAACATGATCCTCGACGACGGTGGCGACGCCACCATGTTCGCGCTCTGGGGCGCCCGCGTCGAAGCCGGCGAACCGCTGTTCGAGCCGAGCAACGCCGAGGAGATCGAGTTCGTCCGCGCGCTCACCGCGTTCCTCAAGAAGAAGCCCGGCTACCTCACCATGTCGGTCGCCCACATCAAGGGCGTCTCGGAAGAGACCACCACCGGCGTCCACCGCCTCTACCAGATCGCCAAGGACGGCAAGCTGCCGTTCCCCGCCATCAACGTCAACGACAGCGTTACCAAGTCGAAGTTCGACAACCTCTACGGCTGCAAGGAATCGCTGGTTGACGCCATCCGCCGCGCCACCGACGTCATGCTCGCCGGCAAGGTCGCCTGCGTCGCCGGCTTCGGCGATGTCGGCAAGGGCAGCGCCGCCAGCCTCCGCAACGGCGGCGCCCGCGTCATGGTCACCGAGATCGACCCCATCTGCGCGCTCCAGGCCGCGATGGAAGGCTATGAAGTCGTGACGATGGAAGAGGCCGTTACCCGCGCCGATATCTTCGTCACCGCCACCGGCAACGAAGGCGTCATCACCGCCGAGCACATGAAGGGGATGCGCCCGATGAGCATCGTCTGCAACATCGGCCACTTCGACAGCGAGATCCAGATCGCCGCGCTCGACAACTACCAGTGGACCGAGGTCAAGCCCGGCACCGACCTGGTGACGTTCCCCGACGGCAAGCAGATCATCGTCCTCGCCAAGGGCCGCCTGGTTAACCTCGGCTGCGCCACCGGCCACCCCAGCTTCGTGATGAGCGCCAGCTTCACCAACCAGACGCTCGCCCAGATCGAACTGTTCACCAAGAGCAGCCAGTACAAGAACGAAGTCTACGTCCTGCCCAAGCACCTCGACGAAAAGGTCGCCGCGCTCCACCTCGAAAAGCTCGGCGTCAAGCTGACCAAGCTGTCGAAGAAGCAGGCCGACTACATCGGCGTCAGCACCGAAGGCCCGTTCAAGCCCGACCACTACCGCTATTGAGCGAAAGGGGTGCAGGGGGGGGGAACATCGCCCCTGCACCCCTTTCCTTATTCGCGGTCCCGCCCCTGATCCGGTGCCGGGGTTGTTCCTTCCCTCGGCACCCGCCAGCCGCTCAGCGCTTCTTGCGCACCGCCCGCTTCGTGGCAGGAGCCGGCGGCGGATAGTCCGCGTTGGTCAGCGGCCTGTCGATCTCGGCGGTCACCGCGGATGAAACCGGCGCCAGGATCAACGTGTCGAGCAACGCCTGGATTTGCCCGCGCGTCGGCTTCGGCCCCAGCAGGGCGTTGACCATTCCCACGCGCTTGGTCTGGCCGGTGAAGCAACCCATGCCCAACGCTTCGCCCGCGATCGCGTCGCGGAACGGCGCCACGGTCACCCCGGCCCCGTTCACCCTGGTGATCCGCAGCGACAGCGGCACCGAGTCCGGCGCGGCAGGCTGGCTGGTTGGCGTGGCATATTCGAAATTGCGCCCCGGCGTCATCCTGACCACATAACGGTCGTCATGGACCAGCGACTTGCGGTCCAGCGCATAGGCAATCTGGATTTCGTCGGCGCAGAGCAGAAAGCGGTAGCGCAGCTCGATCGCGGCGCTGCGATAGCCATGCCCAGCCTGCTCACCATCTTCATAATGCAGCGTATAGGATTTGATCGCGCCTTGCGGTTTGACGAAGGAAGGCTGCCAATCAACGGAATGGACAGTCATGCCCGGCCTGACACGGCTGTTCCGGTCAATCGCTTCGTTTGCCTGGGCCAGGGTCATGAAACTGGCGCAGGAGAAATATTCCAGTTTTGTCTCAGCAGGGATCGTCGGCACATGCTCCCTCCATTCCTTTTCGATCGCCAGGTAGGCTTTGTCCTGCCCATTTTGCATATCCACCGGCCCGATCGGACCCGTGATGTAGAAGTATTTGCGAGCACTCGCCGGAGAGTATGCACTGCCGAAGCCAGCACTCGCGGAGCAGAAATTGTATTGAGCGGCAGGCTGGGCGGCGGCGTCGACGGACAGGATGGCCACGCCCATTGCCGCCGCAATCGCCAAGGACAGCCTGCCCGCACGCGGAATGTGCACGGCCGGCAGGATTGCGCATTTCACCATCAGTTTTCTCCCAAAATTGTCAGTCGCGCCACGCCAGGGGAGCCAGTTCCGCCGCCGGACTGGCCCGGGTGCGAGGTGCCGCCCTGGCCACCGCCACCGGCGCCATTGCCCGAGGCAGCGGCACCGCCTTCCTGCCAGATGCCGCCTCGGCCGCCGTGCCCGATTTCAGCCCCGGTCATCGGATTGCTCAAGCTGCCTCCGTTGCCGCCCTGATCCCGGTTCGGATTGCCATTGCCGGCGCCGCCTTTTCCGCCCTTGAGGAACGCGTACAGGTACCCCGAAACGCAGCGCCCGAAGGCCGTATCGCCCCCGTCCATGCCGGAAGCTGCCGAACGGTGATCGATCGGCGATGTCGCGCCACCGCCACCGACACCGACCTTGATGTAATACCACGTCGGTTCCAGGCGGAACGACTTGAACTGGTATTCCCCGGCCGCCCCGCCTGCGCCGGTGTTGGACGTATCGTGTACATCCCCCGCTGCGCCGCCGCCGCCGCCGCCACTGATCATCTCGGCATCGACGGTCGCCGGATGCCGAAGTTTGAAGGACCAGCTGCCTGGCTTGATATCCGCGCCGTTGACCAGCTCGATCGGTGCCATCTGCGCGCATACGCCTGGCGGCGATTGCGGATGCGCTGCTTCGTCAACCGGCGCCGTCGGCAATCCTTGCGCCACGGCCTGCCCACCCTGGGCGAAAACGGCCAGAATTGCAGACAAAATCCATCCCGACTTGTGCATGGGCATCGCTCTCCTCAAACTCGCGCCCAAGGCTGCCAAGAAGCAATTCACTATCCCATCCCGGAATGTATGGTGGCGACGGATTTTTATTCGCGCAGCGCCGCAACCACCGCATCCGGGTGCGAATAGGCCAGCAGTTGCCCCGCCTCGTCCACCCACCGGATCGGCGTGTCGGGCAATCGCACGCGCCAATACGCCATCGCCTGTTCGGGGTGGTGCATGACGAAATGACGGCCCTGGACGATCCGCCAATGCGTCATTCCCGGCAACGCCGGCACATCCAGCCCTTTCGCCCAGGCCGATTGCTCGGCCACATAGCCGGCGATGCGCCCTTGCGCGAAGCCGCGCACCGCGCGCAGGTAATCGGCGACGAATTGCGGATCGTTGTCGATCAGCTCGAAATCGGGCGGGCTTTCCCGAAAAGCCCGCCGCATACCATCGCGCATCCGGCTGGGCCGGGTATAGCTGGACAACAGCCGGATCATCACTTCCACCGCCCACGGACGCTTGGCGTAGGCGCGCTTCACCGCGCCCAGCGGCCCGCGATCGATCGTGGTGTGCGTGATCGCCGGGGTCGGGTTCACCAGCACGGCGCGGCGCACCAGCTTCGGATATTGCTGCGCCAACCGCATCGCTGCCTGCCCCGATCCGCGTGCGATCACATCGATTTCGGCCAGGTCGAGATGCCGGCACAGCGCGGCGGTGTCATGCGCTGCCGCCGCGAATGGATCGCCATTCGCCTCAGCGTCGCTGGTTGAGCCGAATCCCGGACGGTCGATCGCCAGCGGTCGAAAGCCGGCCATTTGCAATGCCGCGACCAGTCGCGTCGGCGGCGCCCGGCTGGTGATGGTGCTGTGCAGGATCACCACCGGCCGGCCCTCCGCCGGACCGTAATCCGAATACCCGATGGTACGCTGCCCGCAGGGGGCAAGACCAAGCGGCAGATCGTGCCGCTTGTCTTCCGTGGCACCCTCCGCATCGCGATTGACCTCGGCGATAACCCTGATCAGTTCCCCGGCGCTGCCGATGCCGAGGATCAGGTAAATTTCCTTCATCTCCGCATCGACCACCGCTTCCGACACCCCCAGTGTCTCGGCAATCTCCTTGCGCGACTTGGCCGTCGAGACTTTCGCGGCAATGGCATACTGGCGGTCGCTCAGCGCGAAAAGGTCGTGGCGACTGGGCAAATCGGCGGGGTCCGGCGCCTCATCGTCGGGCGTCAGTTCCCCCGCCAGGCCGATCATCATCGGAACCGTCGCCACCCCCAGCTTGGCCTTCAACTCGGCCACCATGTTGCGCGCGGATGTATAGGAAATGCCGAGCATTCCGGCCGCCTCGCGAATGCCGCCGGCATCGCGAAGTGTGCGAAGCAGCCCTAGTTGCCTCTCGCTGAGATTGTAGGCAGCTGCCAGCGCTGCAAACCTGTCGAACATCGCTGCGCCGCCGGCTCCATTAATTTCAGGATATACGTATAACCACGTTGCCCTGAATCCCGGAGCGATAAACAGTCTTTCGTCAGGTTATCTCGCCGTCCCCGCCAAAGGTCGGGATCGGCCAGCTATTTCGACGGGCATCGACAGGGGATCGCGCCGGCAAGGTTGTAATCCGCCCCCCGACCGCATAGCTGCAAGGCATGGTTCTCTCGCAGGTCGCGCTGGTGCTGATCGGGCTGTTGCTGGCGGCCTGGACGCTCGCGGCCGTTGCCGTCGTGCTGTCCGCCCGGTCCCGCCAGCGCCAGGCCGAATCCGGCCTCCGCCAGGCCCGCCGGCTGGCCCGCATGGTCGATGAAGCCCCCGCGCTGCCCATGCTGGTCCGCGCCGACGGCCGCCTCGAATCGCCGCCGCGCCTTGCCGCCTGGCTGGGCCTCGAAACCGCCCCGCAATTCCTGTCCGACCTTTCCGGCCGCCCCGGCTCCAACGTCGGCATCCCCGAAGACCAGCTCGCCGCCCTGCAGGAAGCCGTCCGCCGCACCCAGAAGACGGCGATGCCGTTCAACCTCGCCGTCGCCCCGCGCGGCAGCAGCAAACGCCTCGCGCTGCGCGGCCATCTGGCGGATCCGCAGGTTTCCCCCGGCGGCGCCGCGCTGGTCTGGGTGTTCGACGCCAGCGAGAGCGAGGGCGAACTCCTCCGCCTGCGCGCCGAAGCCGCCCGCGCCCGCACCGATTTCGCCGCGCTGGTCGGCCTGATCGAAGCCGCGCCGATGCCGATGTGGTTTCGCGGGCCGGACGGCACCCTGCGCCTCGTCAACTCCGCCTATGTCGCCGCCGTCAATGCCGCCAGTGCCGAAGCCGTCGTCGCCTCGGGCCTCGAACTGATCGAACGCACCGACGGCAAGTCCCCCGCCGAAGTTGCCGCCGAAGCCGCCCGCCGCCAGCAGCCGGTCTCGCGCATGGTCAACACCACCATCGCCGGCCAGCGCCGCGCGCTGAAGGTCAGCGACCTGCCGCTGGGCGACGAAGGGGTCGCCGGCTACGCCATCGACGTCGAGGACATGGAGGAACTGTCGCGCTCCTTCCGCGCCTTCCGCGAAGCCCAGCGCGCCATGCTCGACCAGCTTTCCGCCGGCGTCGCCCAGTTCGATGGCAAGCGCTCGCTGGTCTTCGCCAACCAGCCGTTCCAGCGCCTCCTCGCGCTCACCCCCGCCGCCGTCGCCGGCCGGCCGCCGTTCGAACGGATGCTCGATCTGGCGCGCGATGCCGGCCGCCTGCCCGAAACCCGCGATTTCCCCGCCTGGCGCCGCGAACGCCTCGGCTGGTTCGTTGCCAGCGAACCGGCGGAAGAAGCCTGGCCGCTCAGCGACGGCACCCACTTGCGCGTGGTCGCCCAGCCGCTGCCCGACGGCGGCCTGCAACTCGTGGTCGAGGATCGCACCGAACAGCTTCGCCTGTCCGCGATGCGCGATACGCTGCTGCGCACCCGCACCGCCACGTTCGACAGCCTGTTCGAGGCGCTCGCGGTGTTCGCGCCCGATGGCCGGATGCAGTTGTGGAACCGCCGCTTCGCCGCCGCCTGGGGGCTGGAGCCCGAATTCCTCGACGGCCACCCGCGCATCGACGCGATGCTGGAAAAGCTGGTCCGCCACCTGTCGAAGCCGGTGCAGGGCAAGCAGGTCGGCGATTGCGTCCGCGCCGCCACGCTGGAGCGCAAGCAGACCGGCGGCCGCGTCCTGCTGAAGGACGGCCGCACGCTGGAATTCGCGGGCGTGCCGCTGCCCGACGGCAACGGCCTGTTGACGGTGCTCGACATCACCGATTCACAGAAGGCCGAGGACGCGCTGCGCGAACGCAATGCCGCCCTGGTCGAGGCCGACGCGATGAAGACCCGCTTCCTTGCGAACATGAGCTACGAACTGCGCAACCCGCTCAATTCCATCGGCGGGTTTGCCGAACTGCTGCAGGCCGGGCTGGGCGGCGATCTCAACGAAGCCGGGCAGGGCTATGCCACCGACATCCTCACCGCCGTCGCCCGGCTGGGTGAGCATATCGAGAACGTGCTGGACTTGTCGCAAAGCGAGGCCGGCCTGCTGCCGCTGGCGCACGAGGAAATCGACCTGTTCCCGTGGATGACCCGGCTGGTCGAGGAGCGCGGCGCCCGCATCCGCGATGGCAAGCTGACGCTCGATCTGCGTGGTGACAAGGGCGTCGGCCGCGTCACCGGCGATCCGCGCCGGCTGGCCCGGGCCATTGGCCACCTGCTCGACAACGCCATCGCCGCCACTCCGGCGGGCGGGCGCATTCTGGTCGAACTCAGCCGCCAGCGTCACAAGGGGCATGACTGGGCGCGCATCGTCGTCTCGGACAACGGCCCCGGCATGGATGCCGCCACGCTGGCCCGCGTGCTGGGCGGGTTGCCGCCGTTCGAACCCGCCGCGCTGCGTGCCGATGGCGTCAAGCCCGGCCTCGGCCTGCCGCTGGCGCGCCAGTTGGTCGAAGCCCACGGGGGCCATTTCGACCTGTTCTCCGAACCGGGGCAGGGCACCGCCGCGATCATCGAACTGCCGTGACCGTCACGATCGACCTGCCCGATCTCGACGCCGTCACCCGCCTCGGCGCTCAGATTGCCGCCGCGTTGCGCCCCGGCGATGTCGTCGCGCTGGCGGGGCCGCTGGGCGCCGGCAAGACCACGCTGGCCCGCGCCATCGTCGCCGGTCTGGGCTATCCGCACGAAGTTCCCAGCCCCAGCTTCGCGATCATCGAATGCTACGATCCGCCACAGGTGCGCCTGCCGCTGGTCCATGCCGATTTCTACCGGCTGAAGCACCCGGCCGAGGTCGAGGAAATCGGCCTCGACGATTATCGCGCCGGCGCCGCGCTGATCGCCGAATGGCCCGATCACGCCGGTGGTTTCGCCCACGAACCGGCCTGCCTGTCGCTGACCTTCGCGGGGCCGGACAATTCCGGTGAACAATCGCCGCCGCAGCCCCGGCGCGTGCTTGTCGAGCCCGGCCCCGATTGGCTAGGGCGATGCGCATGGACGTGAACCTTCCGGAAGGCCTCGACGGCTTCCTGTCGCTTGCCGGCTGGAACGAGGCGCAGATCGAGCCGCTGGCCGGCGATGCCTCGTTCCGGCGCTATTTCCGGTTGCGGCGCGGCGACAGCACCGCGATGCTGATGGACGCGCCGCCCCCGCACGAGAACCCGATCCCGTTCCTGCGCGCGGCGCAGTGGCTGGACGACAACGGCATGCGCAGCCCGCGCATCCTCGCGGCCGACGAAGCGCGCGGGCTGGTGCTGCTGGAGGATTTCGGCGAGACGCGGATGCGCGACTATCTCGACGCCTGGCCGGCCGACGAGCGCCAGGTCTATGCCGGCGCGGTGGATGCGCTGGTCGAACTGCACCGGCTCGCCCCCGGCCCGTTCCTCGACTACAACCTCGCCACCTACCAGCGCGAGGCCCGGCTGCTGCTCGACTGGTATTGCCCGGCCCGCAACCTCTACGTCAACGCGCCGTCATGGGCCGATGCCTGGCAGGAGGCGCTGACCCCGCTGATCGGCCGCCAGCGCCCCGGCGTCACCGTGCTGCGCGATTACCACGCCGAAAACATCATGCTGCTCGATTCGCTGGAGCACCAGGGCCTGCTCGATTTCCAGGATGCGCTGGTCGGCCACCGCGCCTACGATCTCGTCTCGCTGCTGCAGGATGCCCGCCGCGATGTCAGCCCCGAGGTCGAGGCCGAGATGTTCGACCGCTATGTGCAGAAGGCCGGGGTCGATCCGGAAACCTTCCTGGCCGACTATGCGCTGCTGGGGGCGCAGCGCAACGCCAAGATCGTCGGCATCTTCGTGCGGCTGTGGCGGCGCGACGGCAAGCCGCGTTATCTGGCGATGATCCCGCGCGTCTGGGCGCTGATGGAGCGTGATCTTTGCCACCCGGCGCTGGCCCCGGTGGCGCGCTGGTTCGATCAGAACATCCCCGGCGAATTGCGCGCCGCCAACGGCGGCAGCTTCGACGAACTGCTGAAAGCGCAATGATGGACCCGCTCGCCTCCGATACCGCAATGGTCCTCGCCGCCGGTCTGGGCAAGCGGATGCGCCCGCTCACCACCACCCGGCCCAAGCCGCTGGTGCCGGTGGCCGGCAAGCCGCTGATCGACCACACGCTGGACAAGCTGGCCGAAGCCGGGGTGGCGCGCGCGGTCGTCAACGTCCATTACCTCGCGGATTCGCTGGAAGCCCATCTCGCCCAGCGCGCCGCGCCGCGGATCGTGCTTTCGGATGAGCGCGACCAGTTGCTCGAAACCGGCGGCGGCATGGTCCGCGCCGCGTCGCTGCTGCCCGATCCGTTCTTCGCGCTGAACAGCGACAACATCTGGCTCGACGGCCCGCGCAGCGTGTTCCGCGAACTGTCGGCGGCGTGGAACCCGGCGGAAATGGACGCGCTGCTGCTGCTGGTCCGCCACACCGGCGCGTTCAATTATGTCGGCAAGGGTGATTTCCACCTCGATCCGCTGGGCCGCGTCAGCCGCCGCCGCGCGGGCCGCATCGCCCCCTATATCTTCACCGGCATCCAGCTTGTCTCGCACCGCCTGCTGCGCGATGCCCCCGAAGGGCCGTTCTCCACCAACCTGCTGTGGACCCGCGCGATCGAGGAAGGCCGCCTCCACGGCGTCGTCCACACCGGCGAATGGTGCGAGGTGGGCACGCCTGAAAGCATTGCCCCCACCGAAGCCCGACTCAGCCGTGGCTGACAGGGCCGGGCCGCCCGCCCAGTCGCCAGCCGTTTATTCCATCGCCGCGCACCGGGGCTTCGCCGACGCGCTGGTTGCCGGCCTGCTGCCGCGCTATGCGGAAACCGATTTCGGCCTGGCCCGGCTGACCCTGCTGCTGCCCAGCCAGCGCGCCGCGCGCACCGTCACCGAGGCGTTCGTGCGGATCAGCGGCGAAGGCGGCCAGATCAAGGGTGGGGCGCGGGGCCTGCTGCTGCCGCGCATGGCGGTGGTGGGCGATCTCGATCTCGACGAAACGCTCGGTCCCCTGCTCGATCCGCTCGGCGCCGGTGAGGCCATCCCCCCCGCCGCCGATCCCGTCCGCCGCTGGCTGCGCCTTGCCGAAATCCTGCGCGCTGTCGATGGCGACCGCCTCCACGGCGCCGCGCTGCTCCGCCAGGCGCACGCCATCGCCCAGACAATGGACCGCCTGCTGGTCGAAGGCGTGGCGCCGATCGACCTGCTGTCCGAAACCGTGATCGGCCTCGTCGGTGAACAGGCCGAACACTGGCAGGCCAATGTCCGCACCTTCCTGAAAGTCCAGCAGCACTGGATCGCCGAATGCGGCGAGCGGGGCGAGGTCGATCCACCCACCCGCCGCAACCTGCTGTTCGACCGTGCCGCGAAAAGCTGGCGCGACAACCCGCCGCCGCATCCCGTCGTCGCCGCGGGCGTCACCAGCGCCTCGCCGTCGCTGGCGCGGCTGCTGCGCGTCGTCGCGGAAACCCCGCGTGGCGCGGTGATCCTGCCCGATCTCGACCTCGCGCTGGAAGCCGAAGTCTGGGCCGAACTCGGCACCGCCGGCCAGCCCGCCAGCCCCGAGGACCCGCCATTCGGCCGCGCCGATGCGGTTACCCACCCGCAATACCACCTCAAGCTGCTGCTGAACCGCATGGGGCTGGCGCGCGAGGAAGTGCGCCCCTGGCACCGCGCCGGCATGGCTGCGGCGCCCCCGGCGCGCAGCAAGGCGATCTCCAGCCTGTTCCTGCCGCCGTTCGCCTCCACCACCTGGGCCGACCTGCCCGATCCGCGCCGCCGCCTGGCCGGCGTGCGGCTGATGGAATCGGCCCACCCCGGCGCCGAAGCCCAGGCCATCGCCGTGCTGATGCGCGAGGCGCTGGAGACCCCCGAACGCCGGGTGGCCCTCGTCACGCCCGATCGCGCGCTGGCCTCGCGCGTCGTCGCGCACCTCCAGC
Source organism: Sphingomonadales bacterium (assembly GCA_018971065.1). The sequence goes on from JAGWVC010000007.1 coordinate 23,207, forward strand.
GCTGGGGCATCGATGCCGACGACACCGCCGGCCGCGCCCTGCCGCTCACCGCTGCCGGCCGGCTGCTGCTGCTGCTGGCGGAAGTGATGGGCGAGGGAGCCGCGCCGGTGCCGCTGGTCGCGCTGCTGTCGCACCCGCTGGTCATGGCCGGTGAGGGGCGCGCGCCGTGGCTCGATCACGTCCGCACGCTCGATGTCGCGCTGCGCGGCCCGCGCCCCGCGCCCGGCCTCGCGCCCCTGGCCGAAATCGCCGCCCGCCGCGGCGAAAGGCTGGCGAAATGGTGGGGCGACGTGTCCGAAACCCTTGCCCCGCTGCTTGCCCCGGCCGACGAAACCCCATTGGCCGACCTGCTCGACACCCTCGCCACCGCCGCCGAAGCGCTGTGCGGCGAACGCCTGTGGGGCGGTGCCGATGGCCGCAGCCTTGCCGCCTTCCTCGAAGCCTTGCGCGAACCTGCGCGCGATGTCGGCACCCGGCTTCACCCGCGCGACCTTGCCGCGCTGCTGCGCGAACGCATGGACACGGTCTCGGTCCGTCCGCCGTGGGGCAAGCATCCGCGCGTCGCCATCTATGGCCTGATCGAGGCGCGGATGAGCCGGGCCGATCTCGTTATCTGCGGCAGCCTCGTCGAAGGCACCTGGCCCGGCGCCCCGTCGCCCGATCCGTTGCTGCCCCCGGCGGTGCTGCGCCAGCTCGGCATTCCCGGCGCCGATTTCCGCATCGGCCTGTCCGCGCACGATCTTGCCGCCGCGCTTGGCGCGCCCGAGGTGGTGTTGAGCTGGTCACGCCGCGATGAATCCGGTCCCGCCATCCCCTCGCGCTTCGTGCTGCGCGTTCAGGCGATGCTGGGCGATCTCGCCGCCGGCCATGCCGAAACCGAAGCCCCGCGCCTTGCCGCCGCGATCGACGAGGCGCCGCTGGTGCCGCCACACCCGCGCCCGCAGCCGATGCCCGGCGCTGACCAGCGCCGCATCGCCATTTCCGCCACCAACCTCGATCGCCTGCGCTCCGATCCCTACCAGTTCTACGCCAACGCGATCCTGCGCCTGTCCAGCCTCGATGCGCTCGATGCCGATCCCAACGCGCCACTGCGCGGCATCGCCGCCCACGCCATCCTTGATCGCTGGCACCGCGCCGACGGCAACATCGACGACCTGCGCCGCATCGCCGCCGAGGAACTGGATACGCTATCGGCGCACCCGCTGCTGCGCGCGCTGTGGCGCCCGCGCCTGCTCGCCGCGCTGGAATGGATCGCCGGCCAGATCGAGCTGGGCCGCGCCGAAGGCCGCACCGTGGCCGGAACCGAATTGTGGGGCGAAATGCTGTTCGACGGCATCCGCGTCCACGGCCGCGCCGATCGCATCGACACGCTGCCTGACGGCACGCTTGCCGTGATCGACTACAAGACCGGTGGCCCGCCCACCAACCGCATGGTTCAGGAAGGCTTCTCGCTGCAACTCGGCACGCTGGGCCTGATCGCCGCAAACGGCCGCTTCAAGGACCGCGACGAAGGCATCGAACTGTCCGGCACGCCCACCCGCTTCGAATACTGGTCGCTGGCGCGCGACAAGAACCGCGATCAGGGCGCGTTCGGCTACCGGCAGGAGCCGATCCTGGAAGACCGCAAGAAGACCGGCATTCCCCGCGACGAATTCCTGTCCGTCACCGCCGGCTACCTGAAGGACGCGATCGACCGCTGGATCAACGGCGCCGAGCCCTTTACCGCCCGTTTGAACCCCCAGCTCGGCACGTATGCCGATTATGACCAGCTCATGCGGCTGGAGGAATGGTTCTGGACGATGGACCGCGCGGACGCGGAAGCCGCATCATGACCACGCACCCGCTTCACGGCAATCAGGCGCGCGCCGTCGATCCGCGCGACTCCGTCTGGCTCTCGGCCTCGGCCGGCACCGGCAAGACCCAGGTGCTGTCGGCCCGCGTGCTGCGCCTGCTGCTCAGCGAGGGCGTCGCCCCCGATGCGATCCTGTGCCTCACCTTCACCAAGGCCGGCGCCACCGAAATGGCGGCGCGCATCAACCAGACGCTGGCCAGTTGGGTGCGGATGGCGGACACAGCCCTGTTCCTCGAACTCGAAGCGATCGGCGCGCCGTCCGGCCCCGAAGCGCTGGCCCGCGCCCGCCGCCTGTTCACCCAGGTGCTCGATTGCCCCGGCGGTGGCCTGCGCATCGATACCATCCACGCGTTCTCGCAATGGCTGCTGGCGGCTTTCCCCGAGGAGGCGGGCCTTACCCCGGGCACCCGCCCGATGGAAGATCGGGAGCGCGTGCTGCTGGCCCGCCAGACGCTGGCCGACCTGCTGGTCGATGCCGAGGCGCAGGGCGACGATCGCCTGCTCGATGCCGTTGCGCACCTGTCGCTGCGCATGGCGCCCGATCAGGTGGAAGCCTGGCTGCTGCGCTGCGCCGCCGCCCGCGCGCTGTGGTTCGGCCCCGGCGCCTGGACCCCGCCGCTGCGGCCGCATCTGCACCGCACGCTTGAACTGCCCGCCGATGCCGACGAAGCGTGGCTGGCCGCGCATTGTGCCGACAATGCGTTCGATGTCGCGGCGCTGCGCTGCTGCCATGCGGCCTATGCGCAGTGGTCGGTCAAGACCGGCAAGGAAGGGTACGCGGTCATCTCAGACTGGCTGTCGGCGGGCCTCAATGCGCGACTTGCGAAACTGGATGAACTCTACAAAATTCTGTTTACCCAGAAGGATACGGTTCGTTCTGAAAGTTCCTTGCTGAAATTCGAGGAATCCTTCGGTGAGGCGGCGCTCGCGGTTCAGGCCTCCGCGCAAAAAGTCCGCGATGCCCGCGCCGTGCTTGCGCTTGCCGATTGGCTGGCCCCGTCGCTCGAACTCGGCCGCGCCTTCGCGCTGGCCTGGGAAGAGGCCAAGAATCGCGAGGGCCTGATCGATTTCGACGACCAGATCCGCCGCGCGGCCGACCTTTTGACCCGCGCCGGCATGGCCGAATGGATTCGCTACAAGCTCGATCGCCGCTTCGATCACGTGCTGGTCGATGAGGCGCAGGACACCAACGCCGCGCAATGGGCGATCATCCGCGCGCTGACCGAGGAATTCTGGGCGGGCGAGGGCACGCACGGCTCGGGCACCCGCACCCTGTTCGTGGTGGGTGATTACAAGCAGGCGATCTTCGGCTTCCAGGGCACCAGCCCCGAAAACTTCGAGTCCGCGCGCCGCCACTTCCGCACGCTGATGGCCGATGCCGCCAGCAGCGGCCGCGCCAACCGTGACGGACCGTTCCTGCGCGAACTGGTCGAACTCGGCCTCGATCGCTCGTTCCGCACCGGCGCACCCGTCCTGTCTTTCGTGGACCGCGCCATAACCGCCATCGGTCCGGAAAAGTTCGGCCTGCCCGGCACCCCCGAACCGCACGAAGGCGCGAGTCGCCCCGGGCAGGTCGTGCTGTGGAAGCCGGTCGGCGAAGTCTCGACCGATGAGGCACTGCCCGAAGACGCCGAACCCGGCGAGGAATCGTGGCTGTCGCGGCCCGAACGCGAACTGGCCGATCGCATCGCCCGGCAGGTGCGGCACTGGCTCGATACCGGCTTCCCGCTGCACAAGCCCAGCCCGCCGCGCAATTCTGAAGCCGGCGATGTCATGGTGCTGGTGCGCAAGCGTGGCGCGCTGGCCGGGCTGATCGTCGCGCGCCTCCATGCCGCGGGCGTTCCGGTTGCCGGTGTCGATCGCCTGCGCCTCGGCGCGCCGCTGGCGGTGCGCGATCTGGTTGCCGCGCTGCGCTTCGCCGCGCAACCGCTTGACGATCTCAACCTTGCCGCGCTGCTGGTCTCGCCGCTGCTCGGCTGGACTCAGGAACAACTGCTCGAACACGGCTGGCGCGAAAAGGGCGTGGCGCTGTGGGATCACCTGCGCCGCTCGGCCGATCCCCACGTCAGCGCCAGCCTCGCCGCGTTGCGCGCGCTGCTGGCGCTGGCCGATTACGAGCCGGTCCAGGCGCTGCTGCACTGGCTGCTGGTCGGCCCGTGGCAAGCCCGCAGCAAGCTGGCGGCGCGGCTGGGGGATGAGGTCAACGACCCGCTCGACGAACTGGTCAATGCCGCGCACGCCTATGCCGCCACCGCCACGCCCAGCCTCGTCGGCTTCCTCGCGTGGTTCGACGCCGGCGAGGGCGAGCTGAAGCGCGAGGCCGACGGCGCCGGCGGGCTGGTCCGGGTGATGACGGTCCACGGCTCAAAAGGCCTGCAGGCGCCGATCGTCATCCTGGCCGATGCCGCCGCCAATCCCGAAACCGGCCGCCCGTCCGATCTCGACCTGCCCGATCCCGCCGCCGCGCTTTCCGGGCAGGAACGCACCGTGCCGTTCCCCGGCCTGTCGAAGCCCGACAAGGTCGGGCCGATCGCCCGCGCCGAAGCCGCCAACAGGCAGGCCGATGCCGAGGAACACTGGCGCCTGCTTTACGTCGCGATGACCCGCGCCGAGGAAGCGCTCTACATCACCGGCGCCATGAAGGGGCGCGAGAAGGAAGCCGCGCCCGAATCGTGGTATGCGCGCCTTGCCGCCGTCGATCCGGAAGGCGAATGGCTCGACGATCCGATCTGGACCGCCCGCCGCGAATACGGCGCTGCCCCGCCGCCGGTTGCCCGCGTTGCGACACAGAAGCCGCTGATCGACCAACTCGGCAAGCCCGGCTGGCTCACCCGCCGGCCCGCCGCCGAACCGCGCCCGCCCAAGCCGCTGGCGCCATCGTCGGCCGGTGAGGATTTCAGCCCCGATCCGCCGCTGAAGGGTGTCAGCCCGCAGGCACTGGCCCAGGCCGCCCGGCGCGGCACGCTGGTCCACAAGCTGCTGGAACGCCTGCCCGCATTGGCCGAGGCCGAACGCGCCCCCGCCGCCGCCGCCTGGCTGGCGCGACAGGCCGCCGATCTGGGCGAAGCCGCCCGCGCCGACATCGCCGCCGCCGCGCTCACCGTGATTGCCGATCCGCGCTGGGCCGACCTGTTCGGCCCGCAGGCGCTCGCCGAAATCCCCATCGCCGCCACCGTCGGCGAACGGGTCATCGCCGGCGCCATCGACCGGCTGCTGATCACGCCTGACCGCATCCGCATCGTCGATTTCAAGTCCGCCCGCCGCCCGCCCGAAACGCTGGAACAGGTGCCGCATTCGATCCTGCGCCAGATGGCGGCTTATGCCCTCGCGCTGGAAGCCGCCTATCCCGGCCGCACGATCGAGGCGGCGCTGCTTTACACGCAGACTCCCAACCTGATCGAAATTCCCGCGCCGGTGCTGGAACGGCACAAACAGGCCTTGTCCGCCACACAGGAATCCTTGGCGCTGTGATCCTTGCCAAGCGCGGCCCATGACCTACATTGGCGGGCAACACTTTCAGGAGAATTCCCAATGGCCACCAGGAAAGCCACCGACGCCAGCTTCGCCGCCGACGTCCTCCAGTCGTCGAAGCCGGTCCTCGTGGACTTCTGGGCCGACTGGTGCGGCCCCTGCAAGATGATCGCGCCCGCGCTGGAGGAAATCAGCGAAGAACTCGCCGACCAGGTCGAGATCGTCAAAGTTGACATCATGGAGAACACTGAGACCGCCAGCAAGTTCGGCGTCCAGTCGATCCCGCTGCTGATCCTGTTCAAGGATGGCCAGCCCGCCGCGCAAAAGCTCGGCGCCGCCCCGAAGGGCCAGCTCAAGGCCTGGCTCGAAGGCGCCCTCTAGAATGCGATGACAAAAAGTGGGAACCGGTTTTTGTCGAAAAATCGCATGATAACAAAAATTAGAGCATGATAACATTGGTTAATCCAATGTCATCATGCTCCAAGCGGCTTACAGGTGAAGGGCTGACGCTCAGCCCTTCACCTGTAAGCCGGCCGGCCAGCTCATCCCACAGCGCCGGGGTCGATGCGCCCAGCAGCCCCGGCTGCATGTGTTCCTGCACCAGATAGGGCCGCCCGTCGGGCCGCGCCACCTTGCCCCCGGCCTCGTTGACGAACAGCACCCCCGCCGCATGGTCCCACGCCAGCGTGCGCGAGAAGATCGTCAGGTCGTTCTCGCCCAGCACGATGCGTGGATACTGCTCGGCGGCGCAGCGCGGAATGTCCACTGTCGCATAATGCGGCGCTATGTGCGCCTTGAGCGCGGCGCGTTCGGCCTCATCGGCGAACACGAAGCTGATCGCGGCCACCGGCGGCACCAGCCCGCTGCCGCGCGAAACCACGCGCTCATCGTTGATCCACGCGCCCTGGCCCTTGCGGGCGCGACACAGCCGGTCCTTCAGCGGATCATAGATCCACCCCCCGATCGTCTCGCCCTTTTCCGCCAATGCCACCAGAATCCCGAACGGCGGCTTGCCCGCGGCAAAGTTGTTGGTGCCGTCCACCGGATCGATGATCCAGCACAGCGAATCGCCCAGATGGTCCAGCACCGACGGATCGGCATGGGCCGCTTCCTCGCCCACAATCGCCGCCTCGGGCAGCACTTTCGCCAGCCCTTCCGCCAGGATCAGCTCGCTTTCCTTGTCGGCAATGGTGACCAGATCTTCCAGCCGGGCGCCGGGGTCCTTGTCGACGATCTCGTGCGCCGCCAGCGACTGATAGCGCGGCATGATCGCGCGCGCGGCGGCGTCTCGCATCACCGCGATCACGGCGCGGTCCAGGGCTTGTTCTTGCATCATCCGTTCCTGCGCCAGCGTGCCCGCCCATGCAACCCCCGCCGAGCCGTTCCCCCGCCGCGACCGCCCGGTGAACGCCCGCGCCGTTCGCGCATTGGTGATGCGGAAGGGCACTCGATGGAAGGAGCCGCACAATGCGCAATTTCGTTATCACCGCCGCCATCCTGGCGATTGCCGCCCCGCTGGCCGGAGCCGCCCAGCCTTATCGCGACCAGGATCGCGCCGATCAATGGCGCACTGATCAATGGCAGGCCGATCACCGCGACCACGACCGCGTCGATCGCGGCAACTTCTGGCGCGATGCCCCCGGTTCGGCCTGGGATCGCATTTCGTGGATTCAGCAGCGCATCGAACGCGGTCGCGCCGATGGCACGCTGACCGGCCGCGAATACTGGCGCAGCGCGCAGGAACTGCGCAGCATCCGCCAGATCGCCTGGCGCCTTCGCGAGCGCGACGGCGGCCGACTGACTGTTACCGATGCCAGCTATGTCCAGGATCGGCTCGATCGGCTGAGCCAGCAGGTCCGCTGGGACCGTCGCGACCACGATTGACAACAGTGAGGGCAGGGGGCCACAGCGGCCCCGCCCGTCAGCTCCGGTAATCGGCGTTGATCGAGATATAGCCGTGAGTCAGGTCGCAGGTCCACACCGTGGCGCGGCCGTCACCCAGCCCCAGGTCCACCTCGATCGCGATGTCCTGCCCCTTCAGGTGTGCCGCCACCGGGGCCTCGTCATAGCCGGCCACGGGCAGGCCTTCACGCGCGCACCACACCCCGCCGAACCCGATCGACAGCCTGTCGCGGTCCGCCGGCTCCCCCGCCTTGCCCACCGCCATGACCACACGGCCCCAGTTGGCGTCCTCGCCGGCGATCGCGGTCTTCACCAGCGGCGAATTGGCGATGGCAAGGCCGACCTTGCGCGCGCTCTCGTCACTCACCGCGCCGGAAACGCTGACGGCGATGAACTTCTGCGCGCCTTCGCCGTCGCGCACCACCAGATGCGCCAGTTGCCGGCACACATCCTCCAGCGCCGCCGCGAAGGCATCGGCACCCGGGCAGCCGCCACAGTTGATGATCTGGTTGCCCGCCTTGCCGGTGGCGAAGGCCAGCACCGTGTCGCTGGTCGATGTGTCGCTGTCGACGGTGATGCAGTTGAACGTGCGGTCCGCAGCGGCTGACAGCAGTTCCTGCAGATAACCGGGCGCGATCGCGCAGTCGGTGAACACATAGCCCAGCATCGTCGCCATGTCGGGCGCGATCATGCCGCTGCCCTTGATGATCGCGGCCAGCGTCACCGTACGCCCGTCGACGATCGCGGTCGCCAGCGCGCCCTTGGCGAACGTGTCGGTGGTGCCGATCGTGTTCGCGGCATCCTCCCACGTGCACAGCGGGGCAGCCAACGCCGCCGCCACCCCGTCGCGCGCCTTGTCCTTGGGCAGCGGCACGCCGATCACCCCGGTGGAGGAAACGAACACCTCGGCCGGTGCGCAGCCCAGATGGTCGGCCACCTGGCGCATGATCTGCTCGACCGCCTCGCGCCCCCGATAGCCGGTGAAGGCGTTGGAATTGCCGGCATTCACCACCAGCGCCCGCGCCCGCCCGGCCTTCACCGCCTCGCGCCCCAGTTCCACCTCGCTCGAACAGCAGACGTTGCGGGTGAACACGCCCGCCACCGCCGTGCCTTCGGCCAGCTCGACATAAGTCAGGTCGCAGCGCCCCCAATCCTTGTACCCGGCGCGCGCAACGCGGGGCGTCACCCCGGCGATCATCGGTAGGGCGGGGAAGGGGCTGGCGAGCGGCGAAACGGCATCTGACATGGTGGAAACACTCCCGATCGGCCCGTCCCATATTGGCGCAAGCCCGGCGTCGCAAGCGGTTGTGGCCCACGCCTACCCGCTGGTAACCTCCGGGCAACCACGATTCTGCCGAAAGGCCCGCCCGATGTCCCTGCTGCTTGCCGTCCTTGCCGCCGCCGCCGAAATGACCGCAGCTTCCGAGGGCGCCTCGACGATGGTGGAGGCCGCCGCCGTCTCGGCCTCGGTGAACCTGCGCCCGGCGATTCCGCTGAATTACCCCGGCACCTGGGCCACCACTAACGACTACCCGGTCCGCGCGCTGCACAACATGGAACAGGGCGCCACCGGCTTCTCGCTGACGATCGATCCGCGCGGCCGGGTCGCCGCCTGCCTGGTCACCGAACCCTCCGGCTCGATCGACCTGGATGAGGCCACCTGCCGCCTCGTCGCCGACCGCGCCCGCTTCCAGCCCGCCACCGATGGCCGGGGCAGGGCGGTCGAGGGTGCTTACACCAGCCGGGTCCACTGGGTCCTGCCCAGCGCCCGCAACGCGCTGCAACCCGGCTCGCTGCGTTTCACCTTCACCGTCGATGCCAGTGGCGCCAAGAAGGACTGCACCGTCGGCGAAGCCGTGGGCGGCCCCGCCGCATCGATGCCCGCCGGCGATGTGCCCTGCGCGATGATCCCGTTCAACGGCCGCTATACCGACGATGCCGGCAACGGCGTGGCCAAGCGCGTCACCATCACCCAGACGGTCGCGGTGGAAGCGGTGCCGTAAGCATCGGCCATCGCATTGTTCGGTAACGGCTGGACGCACCCCTCCGCCGCGCCTATATCCCCGGGCACGATGCTTCGTTTCCTGCTCTCGCTGCTTGCGCTCATCAGCGGTCTTGCCGTTCCCGGCATGGCCGAGGCGCGGCTCTACGGGCCCAGCGAAACCGAGATCGGCGCACCCGCAAACCCGGTTCAGGCCGCCCCTGCCGAAGCGCGCCACGCCGCGCTGATCCCGGCGCGGCCGTGCTTCCGGTTGCGGCGCGGCATCCCGGTCGTTCGCCCGGGCCTGGCCTTCGCCGTCCCGGCGCCGGTCCTTGTCGGTATCGACCGCGCCCGCGAATAGCGCGCCCGCGCCTTTACGTCCCCATTCCTGCGCGCGCCGGGCCAGTGCCCCGCCTTGCGCGATTCCCCATACAGAATCGGAAAAATCCCCATGTTCGGCAAGCTCGCCAAAGCCGTGTTCGGCTCGTCCAACGACCGCTACGTCAAGTCGCTCGACAAGATCGTCCAGAAGATCGCCGGCTTCGAGAAGGAACTCGAAGCCATGTCCGATGCGGAGCTGGCCCAGCAGACCGCGCGCTTCCGCGAAGGGCTGGAAGCCGGCGAGACGCTGGACGACCTGCTGCCCGAAGCCTTCGCCACCGTGCGCGAGGCCGGCAAGCGCGTGCTGGGGATGCGCCACTTCGACGTGCAGATGATCGGCGGCATCGTCCACCATCGCGGCGAAATCTCAGAAATGCGCACGGGTGAGGGCAAGACGCTGGTTGCCACGCTGGCGGTCTATCTCAACGCGCTGGAAGGCAAGGGCGTCCACGTCGTCACCGTCAACGACTATCTCGCCCGCCGCGACGCCGAATGGATGGGTCAGATCTATCGCTTCCTGGGGATGACCGTCGGCGTCATCGTCCCCAACCTCAACGAGGAACAGCGCCGCGAGGCCTATAACGCCGACATCACCTACGCCACCAACAACGAACTCGGCTTCGACTACCTGCGCGACAACATGAAGCATGAACGCTCGCAGATGGTCCACCGCCCGTTCAACTTCGCGCTGATCGACGAGGTGGACTCGATCCTGATCGACGAGGCCCGCACCCCGCTGATCATTTCCGGCCCCACCGACGACAAGTCGAATCTCTACATCGCGGTCGATGCGGTGGTGAAGCACATCCAGCCCGAGGACTACGAGGCCGACGAAAAGACCAAGTCGATCACCCTCACCGAGGACGGGGTGGAGCGGGTCGAGCGGATGCTGGAACAGGCCGGTCTGCTGGAAGGCAGCAACCTCTACGACATCGAGAACACCCAGGTGGTCCACCACCTCGACCAGTCGCTGAAGGCGAATGTCATGTTCAAGCGTGACATCGACTACATCGTCAAGGACGGCAAGGTCATCATCATCGACGAGTTCACCGGCCGCATGATGGACGGCCGCCGCTGGTCGAACGGCCTGCACCAGGCGGTGGAAGCCAAGGAAGGCGTCCAGATCGAGCCCGAGAACCAGACGATGGCCTCGATCACCTTCCAGAACTACTTCCGCATGTATCCCAAGCTGGCGGGGATGACCGGCACCGCCGCCACCGAGGCCGCAGAATTCCACGACATCTACAAGATGAACGTCGTCACCATCCCCACCAACATCCCCGTCCAGCGCGTGGATGAGGAGGACGAGTTCTACAAGAACACCACCGACAAGTTCCAGGCGATCGCCAAGCTGATTCGCGAGAAGGCCGAGATCGGCCAACCGGTGCTGGTCGGCACCGTCTCGATCGAGAAGTCGGAACTGCTCAGCGAATACCTCAACAAGGAAGGCGTCCGGCACGCCGTGCTCAACGCCCGCTTCCACGAGATGGAGGCGCACATCGTCGCGCAGGCGGGGCGGCCCAGCGCCGTCACCATCGCCACCAACATGGCCGGGCGTGGCACCGACATCCAACTCGGCGGCAATGTCGAATTCCGCATCGACGACGAACTGAAGGACACCCCTGAAGGCCCGGACCGCGACGCGGCGATCGCCAGGATCAAGGCCGAAGTCGGCGCCGACAAGGAAAAGGTGCTGGCCGCGGGCGGCCTGTGCGTCATCGGCACCGAACGCCACGAAAGCCGCCGCATCGACAACCAGCTCCGTGGCCGTTCCGGCCGCCAGGGCGATCCCGGCCTGTCGAAGTTCTACCTGTGCCTTGAAGACGACCTGCTGCGCATCTTCGGCCCGGACACGCTGTTCGCCAAGATGATGAACAACAACCTGGCCGATGGCGAGGCGATCGGCAGCAAGTGGCTGTCGAAGGCGATCGAGACCGCGCAGAAGAAGGTCGAGGCGCGCAACTACGACATCCGCAAGCAGGTGGTCGAATACGACGACGTGATGAACGACCAGCGCAAGGTGATCTATGCCCAGCGCGAGGAAATCATGGACGCCGATGCCGTGGACGACGTGGTGGCCGATATGCGCCACGATACCGTCAACAGCCTTGTCGGCACCGCCTGCCCGCCGGGATCGTACCCCGAATCGTGGGACATCGCCGGCCTCGAAGCCCGCCTGCCCGAAGTCATCGGCATCCAGGTGCCGGTGTCGAGCTGGCTCAGCGAGGATGGTCTCGAACCCGAAACCATCGAACACCGCATCGCCGAAGCCGCCGACGCGCACATGGCCGGCAAGATTTCGCAGAACGACCCCGAAATCTGGCGCCAGGTTGAAAAGTCGGTGCTGCTGGAGCGGCTCGACCACTACTGGAAGGAACACCTCGCCACGCTGGACGCGCTGCGCCAGGTCGTGTTCCTGCGCGCCTATGCGCAGAAGACGCCGATTAACGAATACAAGCAGGAAGCCTTCAGCCTGTTCGAACGGATGCTCGACACCATCCGCGAGGACGTCACCCGCATCCTGTGCACCAGCGAACTGCAATTCGCCCAGCCCGAGATGCAGCTCCCCGAACTGCCGGATTTCCTCACCGCCCACGTCGATCCGTTCACCGGCGAGAACGAAGCCGGCCCCGACGGCGCGGTGATGACCGCCAAACCGGCGGGCGGCGACCCTTATGCCGCGATGGGCCTCTCCCGCAACGCCCAGTGCCCCTGCGGCTCGGGCGAGAAGTACAAGCACTGCCACGGCGCGGTCGCCTGATGATGCATGCGGATTTGGCCCGGGGAGGGCTGCGAAACGGCGTGTTCTGCGCTTCCGGTGCTCACGTACTGAAAGTACGCTGCGCTCCGGTTCTCGAACCCACCATTTCTCGCTCCACCCCGCACCAAATCCGCACGCATCATCGCGTTGTGCCAATTTCCCGCGCTGCCGCAATCCGCCCCGGCGTTTGACGGCACCGCCACACCGGCATAGCCTGTAACCCAGCGATCACATGCCGCCGGTCGAGCGGCCCCGCTGGGAGACCCGCTGCGCCATGACCGACTTTTCCGGCCTGTTCACCCCGTTCCAGATCGGTGGACACACCCTGCCGAACCGCATCGTCTTCCCGCCGATGGGCCTTGAAGTCTGCGAGGACGGCGTGCCCAGCGATGAGGCCGCCGAATACTATGCCCGCCGTGCCGAGGGCGGCGCCAGCCTGGTCATCACCGAAGGCGTCTATATCGATCACCCCAGTTCGGGCGACAACCCGCTGCTCGGCCGCTGGTCGGGGCAGGCCGCGTTCGACGGCTGGCGCCATGTTGCCACCAAAGTCCACGAAAAAGGCGGCCTTACCGTGCCCGAACTGTGGCACGTCGGCCTGATCTATCGCGGGCCGGACCTGATGACCGGCAAGGACGTCGATTTCCGCGCCGAACTCGGCCAGGTCAGCCCTTCGGGCTTCATCGCACCCGGCAAGCAGGTCTGCGACGGGATGACCGAGGCGCAGATTGCCGAGGTCATCGCCAGCTATGCGCGCGGCACCGCCAAGGCGGTCGAGCTCGGCTATGACGGCATCGAACTGCACGGCGCTCACGGCTACCTGATCGACCAGTTCCTGTGGGCTGCGCTGAACCGCCGCAGCGATCGCTATGGCGGTAGCCCACGGGCGAGGGGGCAGTTCCTTGCCGACATCGTCACCGCCTGCCGCGCCGAACTGAAGCCGGGGATGCCGCTGATCGTGCGCATCTCGAACTGGAAGATGGTCGATTTCGCCGCGCGCCTGGCCGAAACCCCCGGGGAACTGGAAGAACTGCTGGCCCCTGCGGTCGATGCCGGGGTGGACCTGTTCGACTGCTCGCAGCGCCGCTTCTGGGAGCCGTGCTTCGAGGACGGTACTGACCTCAACATGGCCGGCTGGGTGAAGAAGGTTACCGGCGTGCCCTCCTGCACGATCGGTTCGGTGGGACTGGACTCCGATTTCTTCACCAACCTTGCCGAGGGAAAACAGTCCGACCTCAACCTGAAGACGCTGGACGAGCTGATGCGCCGCTTCGATCGCGGCGATTTTGACCTTGTCGCCGTTGGCCGCGCGATGATTGCCGAGCCGGACTGGCCCCGGCTGGTGCAGGCGGGCCGCCTCGACCAGCTCAAGCCGTTCACTCCCAAGGCATTGGACGAGGCGCTGATGGAACACGTCGAGGAGCCGCAGGCATGAGCCTTGCCACCGCGCACGCCGCGCTGAAGGGCAAAGTTGCCATCGTCGTCGGCGGCGCCGCCGGACATCTGGGGCGCGCCGCCACGCTGGCGCTGGCCGAGGCGGGGTGCCGCCTGTTCGTTTGCGACAACGACCGCGAAGGCCTTGCCGCCATCGTTCCCGAAGCGCGGGCGCTGGGCGCGGAAATCACCGCGCTTTATGCCGATGTCGAGGACCCCGCCTCGCTCGACGCGTTCTACGATGCCGCCGAGGTGCAGCTTTCCCACGCCGACATCCTCATCAACATGCCCGGTGGCGTCCGCCGCAACCTGTTCATGAACACCACCCGCGCCGACCACGCGCGCGACATCCGCCTCAACTACGGCTACGTGATCGACAGTTGCCAGCGCGCCATCCCGCTACTTCGCAAATCGGGCAGCGGCGGCAGCATCATCAACTTCACCACCATCGAGGCGCATCGCGGCGCCGCCAGCTTCGCGGTCTATGCCGGGGCCAAGGCCGCCACCACCAACTTCTCGCGCGCGCTCGCGGTCGAACTCGGCGCCGAGCAGATCCGGGTCAACTGCGTGGCAACCGACACCAGCCCGGCGCGCGCCTCCAACGCGGCGCTGGCAGTCGAAGACTTCGAGCGCCTTGCGAAACTCGGCCCTGACGCGCTGAACAGGTCGATCGAATTCTACGTTCCGCAGAAGCGCCCGCCCACGGTGGAGGATTGCATCAACGGCATGCTGTTCCTTGCCAGCGATCTTGCCCGCACCGTCACCGGCACGACGCTGCACATCGACGGCGGCACCCGCGCCGCGTTCGGATTCCTCGATTGGCCCGGCGGTGATGGCTTCATGCCCGCACCGCTGGGCGGCACGCTGGCGATGCTGAAGGATTGAGCAATCGATTTTTCATCGGATGTGATCGCCCGTTAACCCTGCGCTTACGGATATTCCCTATCCCCCGAATTTGCCCGATGTTGCAGGGCCAGGCGTGAAATGAACGCAGACCAAGGGCCTGCGATTCCGTCTGCCCGCCAACACGAGAAGTTCGTCATGGATTTCGTCCCGGCCCGATCCCCGGCTTCCGCGCCCCCCGTGTCTGCCGATCAGCCCGACGATGACGCGCCGGCGCTGCCGCCGCCGCTGCCGGCTGGGGCCGAACAACGCGCCGCACCGCGTTTCACGCTGCTGCTGCGTTCGGCCAAGCTTGTCGCCGATGATCGCGAGTTCATCTGCGTGCTGCGCGATGCCTCGAACACCGGCGTCAAGGTTCGGCTGTTCCATCCGTTGCCGGAGGCGCAGAAGCTGGAACTGGAACTTCCCGAGGGCACGCGCCACCCCCTCGAACTGGTGTGGGAGCGCGATGGCCATGCCGGCTTCCGCTTCGTCAATCCGGTCGATGTTCACAAGCTGATCGACGACGGCCGCGACAACTTCCCCCGCCGCCAGTTGCGCGTCCAGGTTCACAACCCGGCCCGCGTCGCCGCGCATGGCGATATTCGCGAGGCCCGTATCCTCAACATCTCGCAGCAGGGCGCGTGCATCGAGTGCGACGAGCACCTGATGCTGCGCGAACGCGTGCGGATCGAGGCCGATCTGCTGCCGACACTCACGGCCCACGTCTGCTGGCGCGCCGCGCCGCGCTATGGCCTGGTGTTCGAGCAGAGCTTCCAGCTCGACGAACTGGCCCGCACGATCCAGCGCGTCCAGCAGAGCGAGCAGGCGCGGGCGTCCTCGCGCTCGGCGGCATGAATCCGCAGCGCGCGGACAAGTGAACGAATTGGAACGGATTGTCGGAATGCCGTTCGTCGCATTTCAGACACTTGTTCATAAAAATATTCATTAACAATCAATATTTTGAACCAATTCCCCGTGTTTTTGCCTGAAATCGCCCGCAAATCGCGGTTGCAATCGGAATCATTTCGCGAGACATCTGGGTGCGGACGGGGTCGATATCAAAAGAAAAACGGCCTTCACATGGATCGAATCAGAAATATCAAGGATCTCGCCGTGCTTGCGGGTGTCTCTGCGGGCACGGTCTCGCGGGCGCTTGCCGGCTCTGAACTCATCAGTCTCAAAACGCGCGAACGTATCAAGGCGCTGGCCACCGAGCACAGCTTTCGGCCCAATGCCCTGGCGCGCAATCTGCGCATCCAGCGCACCGGAGCCATTGGCGTGGTGGTGCCGCTGAAGCAGGCCAAGGGCGAACAGCTTTCCGATCCGTTCTTCATCACCATGCTCGGCCTTGTCGCCGACGCGCTTACCGATCGCGGCTACGACCTGTTGCTGTCACGCGTGGCGGCCGCCGACGATTCCTGGCTGGACCAGTTCATCGGATCGGGCCGCGTCGATGGCGTGCTGCTGATCGGTCAGCAGGACATGCCCGAGATGATCGACACGGTCGCCGCGCGCTATCGTCCGCTGGTTGTCTGGGGCGGCCATGTGCCGGGCCAGCGCGCCTGCGTCGTCGGATCGGACAATCGCCTTGGCGGTGAACGGGCCGGCGGCCACCTCATCGAACGCGGCTGCCGCCACATTGCGTTCGTGGGCGATCCGCTGCCGCTCGAATCGGCGCAGCGGCTCGAAGGCGCCCGTGCGGTGGCGGAAGCCGCCGGTGTCCGCTTCACCGTCATCCCGAACCGTGAAGCTTTCCGCGAGACCTTCGGTCAGGGCGATCATCCCGACGGCCTGTTCGCCTGTTCGGACCTGATCGCGGCCAACGCGCTCACCGGCCTTGCCAATGCCGGCCTGCGCGCGCCGGATGACGTGCGCGTGATCGGCTATGACGGCCTTCCCATCTGTGAACAGGTCACGCCGCACTTGTCCACCATCGACCAGCAGGTTCAGGCGGGTGCCCGCCATCTGGTAGACCTGTTGCTGCGTCGCATCGCCGGCGAGGAACCGGGATCGGTTGTCCTCGAACCCCGAGTGGTGGTGCGCGACTCGAGCTGAGCCGTGCCGGCGGCCCGGGCTGCCGGCATTTCGTGAATGGGGCCGCACCGCCAGTCACGGCGGGCGGTCCGGGGGGAAGTCAATGCCGAAGTACGATGCGGTCAGGCGCGCGGTCGTGGCGGAGCGTTCTGCCGCCCTGTCCGCGGGCATCGCCATCCTGGCCGTGCTTATCCCCACCGTGTTGCGCGGGCTGCTGGGCCAGACCGGCGCGGCCATGCCGTTCGTCACCTACTATCCGGCGATCCTGCTGGCGGCCATATTCACCGGCTGGCGCTGGGCCGGCCTGGCCACGCTGCTCAGCGCGTTCGTCGCCAATCACCTGTTCCTGCCGCGATCGCTGCTGGACCATCCCACCGCGCCGCATATGGTGCTTGTGGGCTTCTTCGCCCTGTCCTGCACGATCATCGTGCTGACCGGTGATGCCTTGCGCCGCACCATGCGCGAGATGGAGCAGGCCGCGCATGAGCGCGAAATCTATGGTCGCGAGATGTTCCATCGCGTCCAGAATGTGCTGGCGGTGGTCCAGGCGCTGGCCCGCACCGGCGATCCGGACCAGAGCATCGCCGCCTATCGCGAGGCACTGTCGGGCCGCATCGCCGCGCTCTCGGCGGCCAACCAGTACCTGTGGGACCCGGCGCGCCATCAGCACCCGGTCCGCCATCTCGTCGAACTCGCGCTGGAGCCGTTCAACAGCCCGCGCCGCTTCACGCTGGCGGGGCCTGACTGCATGCTGCCTCCAGAACATGGCCATCAGCTCGTGCTGGTGCTTCACGAACTGGCCGCCAACGCGCTGCGCCACGGCGCGCTGACGGTGCCCGGCGGCATGGTCGCCATCGAGTGGCAGGCCGGCCCGCCCGCCTTCCGGCTGGAGTGGCGCGAAACCGGCGGCCCGCCGGTGCGGCCGCCGTCGCGCAAGGGGCTGGGCACCCGCCTGCTCGCGTCGCAACGGAAATTCGCGATCGACTTCGATTTTGCCGTGACGGGCGTTGTCTGCACGGTTGTGGCTCTGCAAGCGCCGGGGGACGGTCAGCTACGGGCCTCCGGATAACGTAAGTAGGGGTGGGGCATTCCGGTCAGTTCCGCGCGCTAGCCCTGCCGGCATGAGACGTCCTGCCCGCCAGCCCCTTGCAAACAGCCGTTGCCAACGGATCGACGTCCGTTCGCCGTGCCGCGTCGATGCGGTGCTGCTGACACTGGACGCCCGCTATGGGGGCAGGCTGGTCAATTTCACGCAACATGGTGCCAGGCTGGAACTCGATCGCTCCCCCAGGGTCGGGGCAAGAGCGCTCCTTACCTGGTTCGATCACGATGCGGTCGGGCGAATAGTCTGGGCCAATGGCTCGGCTTGCGGGATAGAGTTCGAAGACCGGGTGGCAATGAACAAGGTAAGGGAAGTGCTGGCGTCACAGTTCATTCCTGACGGTCGCGTATCGGTTCGGCCGGGTCCCCCATAAGCCCGCCGTCGATCGCGATCCGCGTCGCCTCGCGCGTGTTGCTTGCTTCCAGGCGCCGCAGCATGTTGGCTCGATGTACCTCGACGGTGCGATGGCTGATGCTCAATGCTCCGGCGATCTCGCGGTTTGACTGGCCAGACGCAACACACACCAGAACCTGCCGTTCACGGTCGGTCAGCAGCTCAAGGCGTTTTCGTCCGATTATCCGCCGCAGGCCGTGGCTTGGGGACCAGGCAGCAGCATTGCCAGCCATTGCAATCACATCACGGACACTGTCTTCCGCAAGCGGCATGGCGAGATAGTCGCAAGCGCCATCGCGAACCAGCCGCGTTGCCCGGCGCAGATTCGGCTGCTCCGCATAGATGGCATAGGCGATCGGGTGAGCCGCCCCTGCCGCAAGGGTGAAGAATGCATCCAGCTCGCCATCGTCGTCGCAGATCAGGGCCAGGGTCCGCCGTTCGGCATCCAGGTCGGATAGCTCGAGATGGTCCGTCGGCTCGGCAAACAAGCCGTAACTGCCCAGGGCATGAGCTACCGTCGCACGCCGTGAACACGACGTATCGATCACGAATATGCGGGTGTCGTCTGCCATGCCTGACGAATACCATCGGCATCGGGATCGGCAGGTCAAATCGTTCTCATAGTGACGACATGTTGTCGCAATATTACCGACTATGGTTCCAAAGCGCAAGAATAGGCAAATAATTGCGACGCGCCGGCTCACGCGCTTCGACGCGCACGCGCCGGCGCGAATTGGTTTTTGTCCTCGTCAGGCAGCCTCCTGTGGTGGATGCGGCGTTCACCAGGTTGCGCAACCTTGCCGTAACTCACCGGGCTCCAGTCGCCATTCATGCGGGTGGGGGAGATGGATGAGCCGGTTCGGCGTTCTGATGTTGGCTGGGTGGGGGCTGGCGGCGTGCCTGACCAGCAGCGCTGGCGCGGCCCCGGTGACATCGACGCCTGCCATGCTCGCGGTCGATGTCTCGGTGTTCCAGATTGCCGACCAGCGCACGACCTTGCCCGTTTCGCCCGACTGGGAAGCGCCGGCGCCGACCCGTGACTGGCCGGCGGTTCTTGCCCTGCCTTCGCCGCGCCCGGGCAAAGCGCCGCTTGTCCCGCCCGTCGATCCCTGCGCCACCAGCCTCAGCCAGGTGCACCCCCGCATCGGGGCCTTCAACGTGGCGTTCTATGCGGACACGCCGGCCAGCGGGATCGATGCTATGAACAACGCGCTTGTGGTCCTGTCGCTGACCCGGGCGTTCTAGGTTCCGGCAATCCGGCCAGTTTCGGAGGTTCTGGAAAGGATGGCTCCCCGAGTAGGATTCGAACCTACGGCCATTCGATTAACAGTCGAATGCTCTACCACTGAGCTATCGGGGAACGATCGGCTGCGGGCGAACCCGCGCGGTAGGGGTGCGCCTATACCAGCGTCACCGGCTTTGGCAAGCACCCACAATCACTGCGACACGCCTTTTTTCAAACCTGGAACTGTTCGGCGAAGATGCGCTCTTCCAGCGAGCTGCCCGGATCGAACAGCAGCGTCAGCACGTGCTTGCGGCAAGCGGTGATCGTCACCTCGCGCACGTCGCGCACTTCCTTCTGGTCGGCCACTGCTGCCACCGGGCGCTTGCCCGGTTCCAGCACGCGAAATGCCACTTGCGCGTTGTCGGGCAGGATCGCCCCGCGCCAGCGCCGGGGCCGGAACGGGCTGATCGGCGTCAACGCCAGCATCCGGCTGCCCAGCGGCAGGATCGGCCCGTTGGCGGACAGGTTGTACGCGGTCGATCCGGCCGGCGTCGCCACCAGCACCCCGTCGCCGGCCAGTTCGGCCATCCGCACCCGGCCGTTGACGCGCACTTCCAGCTTGGCGGTCTGGCGGGTCTCGCGCAGCAGCGAAACCTCGTTGATCGCGTGATAGCGGAACTTCTCGCCGCCTTGCGTTTCGGCTTCCATCACCAGCGGTGCCACCGCGATCGGCCGCGCCTTCATCACCCGCTCGACGATCGGCTTGCCCGCCTTGTAGCGGTTCATCAGGAAGCCCACGCTGCCCCGGTTCACGCCATAGACCGGCACCACCCGGTCGGTATCCAGCATCCGGTGCAACACGTGCAGCAGGAAGCCGTCGCCGCCCACCACCACCAGCGCATCGGCCTGCTCCGGCTCCACCCAGTCATGATCGGCGCGCAAGCCGTCCAGCGCCGAGCGCGCCACGTGTGAATCGGAGGCGATCAGCGCCAGCTTCCAATCCTTGCTCAATCCCGCTCTCCGATTGCGCCGCGCCGGCCGGGGCTGCATACCTGCCGCGTCCGGCACTGGCAATCGACGGCTTGACCGGAAGCACGGCAACGCTTCGGTAGGATACCTGCGCTAAGGCTGTCAGCATGAACGAACTGCGCAACCCCGCCCCGGGCGATCATGGCGAACATGAGGTCCGCGACGACCTGACCGGGCTGCCCGGGCTTGATGCCGCGCGTGCGCGCATCGCGCAGTGGGGGCTTGCCAGCGGCGATAGTACCGTGGTCCACGGGCTGCTGCTGGGGCTGCAGCGTTTCGAGACGATCAACATGGCGTTTGGCGAGGCGGCCGGCGACGGCGCGCTTGTCGCGGTTGCGGCCCGCCTCGCCCAGTTCGCCGGGGACGAGCTGGACGGGCCGTGGATTGCCGCGCGCGGCACCGGCGGCGCTTTCCTGGTCGTCGCCAACCAGCCCTGCTCGCGCGAGCGCTGGCAGTTGTTTGCCGAACAGCTTGCCGACCTTGTGTCGCGGCCGATCGCGCGCGGCGCCGAAACCCTGCGGCTCAGCCCGCGTATCGCGCTGCTGCGCGCGCTGCCGGGCGAAGACCCCGATTCGGTGCTCGACCGCCTGAACCAGACGCTGGCCACCGCGCGCCGTCAGCAGGGCCGCCGCGTCGTCTGGGCCGATGGCGAGGCCACCCGCGCCGGCCGCACCGCCGCCCAGCTCGAAGCCGATCTGCTGAAGGCGCTCGATCGTGACGAGATCGAGGTGGTCTACCAGCCCCAGTTCGCGCTCAGCCCGCAGGGCAGGGCGGGTGAGCGCCTGTCGGGTGCCGAGGCGCTGGCGCGCTGGAATCACCCCGAACTCGGCCGCATCGGCGCCGGCGCGCTGTTCGCGGTGGCCGAGCGCGCCGATCATGTCGTGCCGCTGTCGCGCCATGTCGCCGCGCTGGCGCTGGCCGAGGCGGCGCGCTGGCCGGCCCACTTGCGCCTTTCGCTTAACGTCACCCCGGCCGAACTCGCCTCATGGAGTTTTGCGGCAGACATGATGGACGCGCTGCGCCTGTCGGGCCTGCCCGCCGATCGCCTCACCCTAGAAGTCACCGAACAGGCACTGCTCGCCGACATCGCGCTCGCCGCGCGCAGCCTGGCCGAAATCGCCCGGCAGGGCGTGCGCATCGCGCTTGACGATTTCGGCGCCGGCTTCTGTAACTTCCGCTACCTGAAGACGCTGCCGCTCCACTACCTGAAGCTCGATCGCTCGATGGTGGACAACATCACCGAGGACGCGCGCGATCTGGCGGTGCTGCGCGCCATCACCGCGATGGCCGGCGCGCTGGGGCTGGAAGTCATCGCCGAGGGCATCGAAACCGAAGCCCAGGCCACCGCCGCCGCCCGCGAAGGCTGCGGCTACCTGCAAGGCTTCCTGCGCGCCCAGCCGATGGCGGCGGGCGAATTCCTGACGCTGGTTTCGCAAAAGTAGCCGGGCGGCGGTCTATTTCTTGCCGCCGACACCCTTCAGATACTTCTCCATCCCCTCCAGGTATTCCGGGTTCAGCATCAGCCCGGAATTGCCCATGCGCTCGATGTGGCGACCCTCGCGGCGGCCCACTTCGGCGCACAGCTCGATGGTCACCTTGGCGGCGCCCATCTGCTCCTGGTTCTGCCTGGTCAAGTGCCGCACGAAGTCCATCACCTCGGCCTCGAACACGTCGTCCTCGAAAACCTGATGCACCAGCCCCATGGTGAACGCCATGTCGGCACTGGCCGGCTTGTTCGCCATCACCAGCCAGCGCGCCCAGTGCGGCCCGCACATGCGCGCCAGGCGCGAGACGCCGCCCGATGCCGGCAGCACCCCGAACAGCCCTTCAGGGAACGCATAAGCCGCGCTTTTCGCCGCCAGCCGGAAATCGCACGACAGGCTCATTTCCAGCCCGCCACCGACGCACATCGCATGGTGCGCGACGACGATCGGTTTCTCGATGTGCTCCATCTCGTCCCACAACTGCTGCATGTTGTTGAGGTTGAGCCGGTGGTTCTCGCGGATCGCCCGCGCGCTGCTCGCCTTGTAGGCGGGCGAGACGATGTTCTGGTTGCCGCCGCGCAGGTCTGCGCCGGCGCTGAAATAGCGCCCGGTCGAGCGGATCAGCATCACCTTCAGCTCCGGCTCGTCGCGCAGTCGCAGCACTGCGTCGGTCAGCCGGTCCATCATCTCGCGGCTGATCGCGTTCAGCTTGTCCGGCCGGTTCAGCGTGCAGATGATCACGCCCGGCTCGGACGTGTCGTCCACCAGCAGGTGAGGGGCCTCTTCGCTCATCGTCCCCGCTCCCTCAGTTCCGCGACCGGGGCAAACCAAGCCCCTTTTCCGCAATCATCGAACGATGCACCTGGCTCGATCCGCCATAGATCGTCGTGCCGTGCGCATGGCGATACTCGAGGTTCAACTCGCCCGCCGGCCCCTTGCGCTTCGACAGCGAATGCGGCGCGGTCAGGTCCAGCAGATCGCGCGAGTCGGTGATGAACAGCTCGGACGAGTACATCTTCGCCATCGGCCCATAGGCGCCGTTGCCCTTGCCGTGCACCTGCGTCCAGTTGGCGCGGAAGGCGATCATTTCCGACGCCACCACGTTGGCATACGTCCGCGCCAGCCGCATCTGCGCGCGCTCGGTGTCGATCAGGCGCTTGCCGCCCTTCACCGTAATTTGCCCGCACAGCTCCACCGCCGCTTCCAGCATCACCCGCTGCACTTTGGCAAAGCCGCCGCCATGCTCCAGTTCCAGCGAAGCGGCCATCGTCCGCGCGCCGCCGTTGATCTCGCCCAGCCGCCACGAATCCGGAATGCGCACATTGTCATAGAACGAGATATTGGTGCGCTCGTCCATGAACGTGTGCACGCCCTGGATGGTCACGCCTTCGGCCTTCAGCGGCACGATGAACATCGTCAGGCCCTTGTGCTTGGGCAGGTCCGGATCGGTCCGCGTCAGCATCAGCACATAGTCGGTCAGGTTCGAGCCGCTGGTCCACATCTTGGTTCCGTCGATCCGCCACGAACCGTCCTCAAGCTGAGTCGCCTTGCAGGTGGCGGCGAACACGTCCGACCCGCAGCCCGGCTCCGAATAGCCCAGCGAGCAGATCGCGTCGCCCGCCATCACCTTGCTCAGCACGTCGCGCTTCAGCTCGTCGGTGCCGAAGCGGTGCATGATCAGCGAGACCATCTGCGCCACGCCCGCCACCGGGTTGTTCCAGCCCTCTTCCTCGAAGGCATCGCGCGCCGCCGTCACCTCATAGGGCGAAAGCCCGCGCCCGCCCACGTCCTTCGGCATCTGCAGGTAGGCAAGGTTCGCCTCCACCAGTTGCTTGTGGATCACAGGGTTGTGGCCTTCCCACGAGAAGTGGAACTTGGCGCGCTGCTCGTCGGTGACGTTCTTCGCGAAGAAGTCGTGGATCTCGGCCTGAACCTTGCGGGCATCGTCGCCGAGGTCGAATTCGACCGGAACCTCGCCGACGTCGGGCAGGCTCGCCGCCTCGCCGCCGTGCAGCCGCCGCCCGGCCTCGGCCAGCCAGTCGTCCGGATCGCCCGCCACCAGCGGCCAGGCCTTGGCGCGCAGGTTGAACAGGTGGATGTCGTGCTCCAGCGTCAGGCCGATGCCGCCGAAGGTCTGCACCGCATGGCGGCCGGTGCGGCCCGCCGCGCCGGCGGCATACCACAGCCCCAGCGAAACCTGCGCGCCGGCGTTCGCGTCGCCATCGGCGATCGAGCGCATTGCCCGCCAGGCCAGGAACTTCGCCGAATCGATCTCGCAGATCAGGTCCGCCATCGGGTGCGACAGTGCCTGGAACGTGCCGATGAACACGCCGAACGCCTTGCGCTCGCCCGAATAGGCCGCCGCCTGCATCAGCGCCGCGCGCGCCAGCGCCGACAGCGCCAGCGTCATCAGGATCTTCCACTCCTCGATCGCCGCGTCGAACTGCGCCACCGCGTCGGCCCCGCTGCCCAGCACCACTGCCGGCAGTCCAGCCAGGTCCAGTTCGGCGATCGGCGTCGAGGCCAGATTCTCCTCGGCCACCCGCGCCTCGGCCGGTACCGAAACCAGCACCACGTCATTCCCGCGCCGCGCCACCACGGCATCGGCCACCAGCCCGCCGGCCACGCACTGCCGCCCGAATTCGGCAACATCGTTGAAGGCGATCGTCACCACCTTGGCGCCGGCCACCGCCTCGGCCAGCAGGTCGTCCTGACCACCCAGCAGCGCCAGCAGCCGCGTTGCCACCAGCGCCTCGGCCAGCGGCCCCGAAGCCAGCGTGCGCCCGGCCTCTTCCATCAGCACGCCGGCATCGAACGTGCCCAGGCCCAGCCCGCCGGCGCTTTCCGGAACCCGCAGCCCCAGCGCGCCCAGTTCGGCCAGGCCCTGCCACAAGCCCGCGTCGAAGCCCGAAGGCATCGCCGCACGCACCCGCGCGCCCGACGAATTCTCGTCCAGAAACCGCGCGAACATGTCACGCATCATTTCCTGTTCTTCGGTCAGGTCGAAATTCATCGGGGCAGCCTTCTCAACTCGGAATCGCGGCGCGTCGCGGCCGGCCGTCTGATCTAGCCTTCCCGTCACGCCGGGCAATGCCGCACCCGCCAATGAACGCGACGGCGATATGGCCCCGGGTGCGCCATCACAAAAAAAGGGCCTCCCGGTAAGGGGAGGCCCGAAGAGTTCCGGCAGGGTGGCCGAAATCAGAAGTGGTACTTGATGCGGCCACCGAACATGCGCGGTTCGCCGATCAGCGCGGAGACGAAGCCGCGCGTCGTGTTCTCGTTGATCTGCAGGATTACGTGCGCGTTGGTGACGTTGGTCATGAAGAACGAAACGTCGATCGGCATCCGTGCCACGCTTTCCCAGGTGGCGTTCAGGTTCAGCACCGTGGACGACGGGGCAACGCCCGCGCCCGAAGTGGTGACGGTGCCGTCCGCAGCGGTCTGGGCCAGGCTCAGCACCGAACCGTCGGCACGCTTGATGACGCCGTCCGAAACGATGCGGCGGCGGCTCTGGTAGGTCATCGACGCACCGAAGCTGATCTTGCCCACCGACTGGTCAAGCGGCAGCGTGTATTCGCCACCCAGCACCAACTGGTGCGGCGGACCGGAGTTGGCGATCGTGTCGCACATTTCGCCCGCGCACGACTTGCCGCCCGAATTCACCAGCGGTGCGGTGAACGCGTTGTACGGCGCCGGGACCGCCGGGATGGTGACTTCAAGCTGCTTGGCGTTGATGTACGCATAAGCAAGGTTGAGCTTCAGCCCCTTGAACGGCGAAACGTTCAGTTCCGCCTCGAAGCCCCAGATCCGCGACTTGCCCGCGTTGATGATCGTGGCGTTGCCCGCGCAGCCACCCACATAGTTCGGCAGCGTCGGCACGCACGACACGCCGAGCTGGAGTTGCTGGTTGCGGAAGTTGTTGTAGTAGCCGGCCATGTTGAACGAGCCCGGCATCGAACCATGCCAGCTCGTCTTGGTGCCGATTTCGAAGGTATCGACCTTTTCCGGGCCGTACTTCTGCGCCGGATCGGGACCGAAGATGGCCAGACCGCCCTGGCGATAGCCGCGCGACCACTTGCCATAGATCAGCACGCCGTCCACCGGCTTCCAGTCGAGGTCGAGCAGCCAGGTTGGCGCGTGCGAGCTGGACTTCAGGTTCTGCTGGCACGAATTCAGGCGGTTGGCATAGCTGATGTTGGCGTTGTTGGTGTTCGCCGGGCGCGGGTCGAAGCCGTTGATCGGCGCGATGAAACCCGGCGCGGTCAGGTTGGTACACGCGAACGTCACGTTGGCCGGCACCGCGTTGAACAGCGAGGTCTCGTTGATCAGCAGGGTCCGCATCTTGTCCCAGGTATAGCGGGCGCCGGCGGTGAACGAGATCGTGTCGGTCAGCTTGTAGGTGCTCTGCGCATAGAGCGCATAATCGCGGAACTTGGTCTGCTGCAGCGAGTACGAACCCGTGCCGCCAACGCCCTGGCCCGTGGTGATCGGGGCGCAGGCAAAGGCGACGATGTCGGTGCAGGGCGTGAACGACGCGGTCTGCACGCCCGAGAAGCCCAGCGGGTTGTTGATTTCCATATAGCCGCCGCTCTGCCAGGTCAGCTTGTTGTCGGCCGAGTGGCCCTGGATCTGCAGTTCCTCGACGAACGAGCTTTCGGCGTTGGTGTAGCCGGTCACGCCGTTGTTGTGCGTGAAGGCGAAGCCGTTCACCTGGCTCGGCGTTTCGGTGCCCGCCACCACGTTCGGCAGCAGGGCATAGTTGCCGAACAGGTCAAGGTTGGTCTTGCCACGGAACTCGGCATAGCTGGCGATGTTCTTCACCGTCAGCGTGTCGCTGGCGGTCCAGGTGGTGGTGTTGATCACCTGCCACTGCTTCGAAGCCGACATCGCGTCGGGCATGCGGTTGGACACCGTCCACCAGTTGCCGGTGGCGGCTTCGCGGGCCATCTGCGCGATCGATTCGCAGCCGAAGTTGGCGGTCGTGGCCCTGGCGGCGCAGGTCGCGTTGCTGGCCGGCGCGAACGCGGCAATGATCTTCGGCTCGACGCCGTTGCTCTTCGACGTGGAGTAGGAGGCCAGCGTGTAGTTCTCGAGGTCCGGGGTCAGCTCGGCCAGAATGCCCAGGCGCCCGGCCCAATAATTGACGTCACCCATGCCGTGGTTGCCCTGGCTGCCGTCACCGAACTTGCCGATGTTCTGCAGGTAACCGTTGCGCTGCTGGTGATCGACGCCAAGGCGGACGCGGAAGGTGTCGTTGAGCGGCACGTTGACCACGCCCTGGACGCGATACATGCCATAGTCGCCGGCGCTGGCTTCGACATAGCCTTCCAGCTTGCCGGTCGGGCGCTTGGGCACCAGCAGCACCGCGCCGCCGGTGACGTTACGGCCGAACAGCGTGCCTTGCGGACCCTTCAGGACCTGGACGTTCTGCAAGTCGAACAGCGAGCCGGGGCCGGCACCGTCACCACCGAACGTGGCGCCCGAACCGCGCGGGGCGACGACGTCGTTGAAGAACACGCCCACCGTCGCGAAGCTGCGCTGCTCCTGGTAGAAGCCGCGGATCGTGAACACGGTGTTGTCGGCGCCGTAACGGTTGTTAACCGCCAGGCCCGGCGTGAACGCGGCCAGGTCCTTGGCGTTGGAGATGTTGTTGTTGGCCAGGGTCTTCTGGTCCAGCACGGTGATCGAGATCGGCACGTCCTGCAGGCGCTGCTCGACGCGCTGCGCGGTGACGATGATGTCGTTGCCGGTGCCGGCGGCTTCCTGGGCCAGAGCCGGAGTAGCGATGCCGCAACCCAGCGCCGAAGCGGAAAGCAGGACGCAACGCGCCCTCATGGTCAGTGTCATTGGAAGCCCCTCCCTGCGGCATGTCGATGCACATGCCGTCTGGCGGACAGCAAAAGTCGCATGTCCATCGGCTGGCAAGCGGCGCTTCGGTGCGGGCAAGGAAATTGCTGATCAGTGCAATGGGCGTTTCTGCAAGGATCAATTTATCAGATCGTTTTGATCGGTGATGTCTCACAAAAATCGCGCCGTCGCTGAACTACGGTTCAGCCGGATTCGCCGCTCACGAAAAACCCGCCCGAAGCCTTGCTCCGGGCGGGTTTCGCAAGCATTCCCGCGCGTGTCAGCCGGCCTTGGCGCCGCCCATCATCTTCGAGATGTCGACCTGCCCGGTGGCCAGGCCGCCCATGAAGCCGCCGTCCACCGGCAACACCACGCCGTTGACCACGCCGGCCAGCGCGCTGTTCAGCAGGATGATCCCGCCGGCCTGCTCCTCGGGCGTGGTATAGCGGCCCAGCGGCTCGGCGGCGGCATCGACGATGTCCTTGCCCGACGTGGCATGGAACGTCGCCATCATCGGCGTCTGCGTCGGCGAGGGCAGCGAGCAGTTGATGCGGATGCCGCGCTTGATCAGTTGCGCCCCCATGAACTGGGTCCAGACGATGATCGCTTCCTTCGAAAACGCATAACCCTCGGCCACCTGGTCCATGTGCGCCTCGGCCCAGGCCAGCGCCGCAGCGAAGCCCTGCTGCTGCAGCAGTTCCATGTGGACCGGAATGCGGCGGCTCCAGCCCAGCCCGCCGGTCGAGGCGATCGAGGCGATGGCGCCGCCTTCACCCATCAGCGGCAGGATGCAGTCGGTCAGGTGGCGGGTGCCGATGAAGTTGACCTTGAAGGTGTCGAGCGCCGGAAACGCGCCGCCGCCGGCCAGACCGGCGCAGTTGAACAGCGCGTCCACCTTGCCCGTGCCCAGCGCCGCCACGCCCGCCTCGATCGAGGCGGGATCGCGCAGGTCGATCTGGCTGAAACTGGCCAGCGGCAGCGCGCTCGGCTTGAAGTCCAGCCCGTGAACTTCGGCGCCCATCTCGATCAGCAGGCGCGCGGTGGCTTCGCCCATGCCCGAGAAACACCCGCTGACGACGACGCGCTTGCCCGCATAGCCCAGAAAATCCGTCATCTCGTTCTCCTTGAGCGCAGAAAGCTGCGCGAATGATCCGGGGCAGGGGAGTAGCCCCGCGCGCGCCGCGCACAAGCCCCCGTGAATGGCCGCACGAAAGCCTGTGGCGGCAATCGCACCGGCGATACCGGCGTTGCCTTGGCGCGGCGCCGGGCTATGCTGGCATCGTGACCCCGCAACCGCTCCGCCCCGGCTATCGCCGCCGCATCCGCATCACCCCCGGCAGCGGTCACAGCACCGCCGCGCTTGAGGACGACATGCACTGCATGGTCGTCCGCATCGACCACGACGGTGCCCGCATCACCGCCGTTCACCCCCACACCGAACGCGCCCCGTGGAACATCTGCCCGGCTGCCGCGCAAACGCTGGTGGCAACCTTCACCGGCCTGCCGCTTGATGCCGCCACCGCCCCGCGCGCGAAGTGGAGCAACTGCACGCACCTCTATGATCTTGCCGCGCTTGCCGCCGCGCACGCCGGTGATGCCGCGCCCACCGTCTTCGACATCGCCTCCAGCGATACGGTGGACGGCATCGTCACTAACGAGGTCCGCCGCGACGGCGTGCTGATCCATCGCTGGACGATGAACGGCTTCCACCTGCTCACGCCGCCCGCCATCGCCGGCGTCGAACTGACGAAACTGCGCGACTGGATCGCCACGCTGCCCCCGGCCGAGGCCGAAGCCGCGCGCCTGCTGCAATGGGCCAGCATGGTTGCCCACGGCCGCCAGATGACCAACTGGGAAACCTTCCAGCCGCAAGACATGCCCCCCAACTGCTTCGCCTTCCCCG
This sequence comes from Sphingomonadales bacterium, assembly GCA_018971065.1. The sequence continues at coordinate 52,894 of JAGWVC010000007.1, forward strand.
CCGAAGGCAGCCGCGATCACATCGTCCGCATCGGCATTCGTCACGATTTCAGCCGGGGCGGTATCGCGCCGCTCGACCATTTCGACGGCGAGGGTTTCGAACCCGGCCGCCTGACGCCGCCGGAATACTGATCGCCCGACCGATTGCGTCCGCCCGCGTGCTGCGTAACAAGCGCGCACACGGATTCACGAGAGGGCAATACCCATGACCACGCAACCACTTCGCGTCGCCATCGTCACCGGCGCCGCGCGCGGCCTCGGTCGCTGCATCGCCGAGGCGCTTGCCGCGCAGGGCAATGCCCTGCTGCTGGTCGATGTTCTGGCTGACCGGCTGGAGGAAACCCGCGCCGCCATCGCCGCCACCGGCGCAACGGTTGCCGTCCACGCGGCGGACATCACTGTCCGTGCCAATTGCATCGCCGCTGTCGAGGCGGCCATTGCCACGTTCGGCCGCCTCGACGTGCTGGTCAACGCCGCCGGGCTGATGCGTTTCAACCACGCGCTCGACGTGCCCGAGGACGAGTTCTGGCGGATCATGCAGGTCAACGCCGCCGCGCCGTTCTGGCTGTGCCAGGCGGCCATTCCGCACCTGCTGGAAAGCCACGGCAACATCGTCAACGTGCTGTCGCAATCGGCGCTGATGGGCACCAGCTACATCGTTCCCTACTCGATGTCGAAGGCGGCGCTGATGCAGCTCACCAAGTCGCTGGCGATCGAATACGTCGATGCGCCGATCCGCATCAACGCCGTGGCCCCCGGCTCGATGATGACCGAGATCGCCGCCGAAGCCACGTTCCCCGAAGGCATCGACCGCGCCAAGATGCGCCGCTATTCGGGCGAACGGCCGATCGCCGACCCGGCCGAAGTCGCCGCCGTCGTCGCGTTCATTTCATCCCCCGCCGCCAGCGTCGTCCACGGCGCGATCTGGACGGCGGACGGCGGCGCCACCGTCGGCTAGGAGGAACGGCCCGGTCGCGGGGGGCGGGCCGGGGCGGAAGCACTTCCCAAACGTGCATGATAGCGCTACCTCAACAGGCACAGTCCATAGGAAATCAGGGAAGGGCCGATGCCATGACGATCGATCGCCGTCGCCTGCTGCGCGCCTCCGGGCAACTGGCCTTCACCGCCGCCGCCGCAATCGCTTCGGGCGGCGCGTTTGCGGCGGTGGGCCAGGCGTTCACGCCGGTCGCCGGGCCGCGCTCCCGCGTGCTGCTGGTCAACGATCTCAGCGGCGATATCGACGGGCTGTTCGCCACCGCCCATGCGGTGCTCTCGCCCTCGACCGATCTGCGCACCATCGTCGGCACCCGCACCACCAATCCGGCGGAAACCTCGGCGAAAGCCGTCGAACTCGGCCGCGAAATCGTCCGGCTGGCGGGGCGTGAGGGCAAGGTCGCGCTGGTCGCCGGGTCCGAGCGCACGCTCAAGTCGTTCACCGATCCCGATCCCACCCCCGGCGCTCAGGCCATCATTGACGAGGCGCGCCGCACCGACAGCAAATTGCCGCTGTTCGTCACCGTTGGCGGCGGCCTCACCGAAGTTGCCACCGCGTTGATGCTGGCGCCCGACATCGCCGACAAGTTCACGCTGGTGTGGATCGGCGGCGGGGCCTGGCCGCACGGCGAGGCGCACGAGGCGAACTTCGGCTCGGACCCGGTCGCGGCGCGCTATGTGTTCAACGAAACCACGGTTCGCATCTGGCAGGTGCCCGCCGATGTCTATCGCACCTGCCAGGTTTCCGACACCGAGTTGCAGGCATTCGTCGCGCCCACCGGCCCACTCGGGCAGTGGCTTTACGACCATATGCTGGCGATGTCGGCACGGATGAACGGCTATCACGTCAACACCGGCGAAAGCTGGACGCTGGGCGACAGCCCGCTGGTGGTGCTCACCGCGCTGAACGACTGGGTGCCGGGGCCGACGTTCCGCCCGATGGTCTATGAGCGTACCGGGTCGAGCCAGTTCGATGAGGTGATCGCCCCGCTGATGAACGCCGACGGCACCTTCAGCCCGCGAACCGAGGGGCGCCGGATACGTATCTACAAGTCGATCGACACCCGGATGATGTTCGCCGATTTCTATGCGAAACTGGCGATGAACGGGCGGCGCTGACGCCCCGGTCCGGATCGCGTCCGGTCGGGAAGCGGCGCCGGGAATCGGAAAAGGGAGCCGGTTGCCCGGCTCCCCTTCCTTGCGCTCCCGAAGGGGCGGCCATGTACCCCCGAAGGGGCGGCCATGTACCCCCGAAGGGGCGGGGGGTTGTGATCAGATCAGCTTCCACGTCAGCGGCAGCGTCACTGCGGTCGCGCCGCCGGGGGGCACCGGCAGGCTGCCCGCCTTGGCCGGCAGTGCCAGCGCTTCGCGGTCCAGCGTCGGCGATCCCGAGCCGGCCACCAGTTCGGTTTTCTGCACCGAACCATCGGCGCCGACGAAAACCTTCACCTTGGCGGTGCCTTCCTCGCCGCGCATCTGCGCGGTGCGGGGATAGCTCTGCTTCGCGGCGATGATCCGCGCCACCTGCCGGGTCCAGTCGGCCGACTGGGCGAAGGCGGGGGCGGCGGTAACCGCCAGGGCCGAAATTCCGATCAGGGCAGTGCGATAGATCGACTTGAGCATTTTGAATTCTCCCTATCCAACCATCAGGAAAATGAAGTTAAATCAAATCCGTCGAAAACAATGATACAAAAGTGGTATTTAATATGCTGCAATGGAACGTGGTTCAGGAAACAATTTTAGCGATTGCGTAGTTTCACTTATAAGGACGGATTTCCTCAGAACTCGGACCAGTCGTCCTCGGCGATCTTCAGTGCCGCATTGCCGTGGAACGCGGGCGCTTCGCGGCTGGCGGGTGCCGGGGCTCGCACCGGCGCCTCGACCGGCGGCGCAGCCCGCACCGTGCGCACGGCCGACGGCTTTGCCGCCGCCCTGGCCCGGCCAAGCTGGAAGCGTTCCAGCCGTTCGACCAGGCGTTCGGTTTCCTCGGACAGGTTGCGCGTGCTGGCCGAGCTTTCCTCCACCATCGCCGCGTTCTGCTGGGTGAAGGTGTCCATGTCGGACACCATCGTCGAGATTTCGGCGATGCCCGAAGCCTGCTTGGCGGCTGCCTCGGCAATCTCCTCGACCAGGCCCGAAACCGCGGTCACTTCGCTGACGATCTTGGTCAACTGGTCGCCGCTCGATTCCACCAGGGCCACGCCGCCGCTCACCTGCTCGCTGCTGGTGGTAATCAGCGTCTTGATCGATTTCGCCGCGTCGGCAGACCGTTGCGCCAGCGCCCGCACTTCGGTGGCCACCACCGCGAAGCCCTTGCCGGCCTCGCCGGCGCGCGCCGCTTCCACCCCGGCGTTCAGCGCCAGCAGGTTGGTCTGGAAGGCGATGCCGTCGATCACATTGATGATCTCGGCCATCTCGCGAGAGCTGCTTTCGATCGAACGCATCGCGGTGATCGCCTTGGCGGCGGTTTCGCCCACGTCGGTCGCGGTGCTGCGCGCCACGCCCAGCCGGCTCGACGTCTGCCGCGCGTTGTCGGCGGTCACCTTCACCGTGCCCGAGAACTCGCTCAGCGTGCGCGAGGTTTCGGCCAGCGAGTTCGCCTGATGCTCGGTCCGCCGCGACAGGTCGCTGCTCGCCGCCGCAATCTCGTGCGTGCCGCTCTTGATCGTGTCGAACCCGTCGACGATCTCGCCCAGCACTTCCGAAAGCCGGCCCACGGCGCCGTTGTAATCGACGTGCAGCTTGCCCAGGTCGCCGGTGCCGTTCTCGTCCACCTTCACCGTCAGGTTGCCCTGCGCCAGCGCTTCCAGACCGCCACCGATCGCGTCGATGGTCACCTGGGTTTCCAGCGCCCGCTCGTGCTCGGCCAGCGCCCGCTTCTGGTCGTTGGCGAACAGGTCCTTGAACTGCTCCAGCGCCCGCGCCAGGTTGCCCAGCTCGTCGGCGCGCGAAAGCCCGGGAACCGTCACGGTCATGTCGCCTTCCACCAGCCGGCTAACCGCCGTGCTCATCCGGTTGATCGGCTTGGCCAGCGTCTGCATCAGCCAGAACAGCAGGCCCACCGCCACCAGCACGCCGCATCCGGCCGCGCCCCAGGTCAGCTTGCGCGCCGCCGCATAGATTTCCGCGCTCTTCGCCGAAGTGGCGGCCGCGCCCTTGCCGTTGAGGTCGATCAGCGCAAGGATCGAATCCTCGACGGTATAGAAGTTCGAAAGCGATTCCCCCTCGAACATCGCGGCCCCCGCCGCGTTGTCGCGCGAGGATGCCTCCAGGACCTTGTCGTTCTCCGCCTTGTAGGCCGTCCAGTCCTGCGAAAGCTGCTCGAACGCCGCCTTCTGCTCCTTGGTCACGGTCAGCTTGGCATAGTCGGCCATCAGCCCGTCGATCGCGGCGCCGGCGTTGCGCACCAGTTTCTCGTTGCGCGCCTTCAGGTCGGGCGTGGTCGCAACGATGTGCTCGCTCTGCTTGATCCGGTATTGCGAGATGTACGTGTGAATATCGCCCAGCGTCTGCGACGCCGGCACCCACCGGCTGCGCAATTCGGTGGTGAGCGCGTTCACTTCGCCCATCTTCTGGTTCTGGATCGTCGCCATCGCCGCCATCACCGCCAGCAAGGCGGCAAATGCGGACAGAATTCGCGTGGATATGCTGATTTTCAGCATGGACAGGCCTCCCGGGGCATTTCTCGTGGTTTGCCCCAAGTAAAGCTGAATGCTGGAAGATCGGTGCGCCTCACCCCACGCCTGATTACTTATCCATGCTGCAAGTGATAACGTTTGCAGGTAACAATTCCGCAATGTGCAAGCTGTGTTGCAAAAAACGCATTCGTGGCGCAGCCTGTCCCCGGCTAGGCGCAAGCCGAGGAACACGGGCCTGCGGGGCCGCTGGGAGAAGTCGATGGCAGGCAAGATCTACCCCGATGCGACATCGGCACTCGAAGGCGTGCTGTTCGACGGCATGTTGATCGCCAGCGGCGGCTTCGGCCTTTGCGGCATCCCCGAACGCCTGATCGACGCCATCGCGGCGGCGGGCACGAAAGACCTTACGTTCGCGTCCAACAACGCCGGCATCGATGGCGTCGGCATCGGCAAGCTGCTGCGCAGCAAGCAGGTCCGCAAGATGATCTCGTCCTACGTGGGTGAGAACAAGGAATTCGAACGCCAGTACCTCGCCGGGGAGCTTGAGGTGGAATTCACCCCCCAGGGCACGCTGGCCGAACGCATGCGGGCAGGCGGTGCGGGCATCCCCGGCTTCTACACCAAGACCGGCGTCGGCACGCTGATCGCCGAGGGCAAGCCGACGATGGACTTCGACGGACAAGAGTATGTGCTGGAGCGCGGCATCTTCGCCGACCTCGCCATCGTCAAGGGCTGGAAGGCCGACACCACCGGCAACGTCGTCTTCCGCAAGACCGCGCGCAACTTCAACGTCCCCGCCGCCACTTGCGGCAAGGTCACCGTGGTTGAGGTCGAGGAGATCGTCGAGCCCGGCCAACTCGATGCCGACTCGATCCATCTCCCCGGCGTCTACGTCCAGCGCATCGTGGTGGGCGCGCCCTACGACAAGCAGATCGAATTCCGCACAACCCGCCCGCGCGAAGGGGAGACCGCATAATGCCCTGGACCCGCGAACAGATGGCCGCCCGCGCCGCCCGCGAACTGCAGGACGGCTTCTACGTCAACCTCGGCATCGGCATCCCGACGCTGGTGGCCAACAACATCCCCGCCGGGATGACGGTGACGCTGCAAAGCGAGAACGGCATGCTGGGCATCGGCCCGTTCCCGTATGACGACGAGGTGGACGCCGACCTGATCAACGCCGGCAAGCAGACCATCAGCGAACTGGCCCACAGCGCCTACTTCGACAGCGCGCAAAGCTTCGCGATGATCCGCGGCGGCCACATCGACCTTACCGTGCTGGGCGCGATGGAAGTTGCCGAAAACGGCGACATCGCCAACTGGATGATCCCGGGCAAGATGATCAAGGGCATGGGCGGCGCGATGGACCTCGTCGCCGGCGTCAAGAAGATCATCGTCGTCATGGAACACAACGCCAAGGACGGCAGCCCGAAGTTCATCCCCGCCTGCACCCTGCCGCTCACCGGCCGCAACGTCGTGGACATGATCGTCACCGACCTCGCGGTGTTCCAGCGCCCCGATCACGCCAGTCCGTTCCGGCTGATCGAATGCGCCCCCGGCGTCACCCCGGAAGAAGTCCGCGCGAAGACAACAGCGGCCTACGTCGAGTAATCACCCCCGACGGGGCCGGTCACAGCGGCTTGTGCCCCTCGGGCCATTCGATCACGCCATAACGGCGCAAGGCTGCCTGGAACTGCGGCACGCTCATCCCCAGCCGGCCCGCCGCCACCTTCTTGCGATAGCCAGCGCCGGCATAGACGGCGCTGATCCTGGCCTTGCGGAACGCCAGCGTCGCCTCGCCGTTGCCCGCCGCCTTGGCGCTGGCAATGCCCAGATGCTCGCCGATGTCGTTCATCACCGCCGCCAGCCGCGCGGTACTGGACGGCTTCTGGCGTCCCCAGGGATCGATCTCTTCGCGAGGCGCCGCAATATAGGACAGGTTCCAGGCAATCACGCACAGGATCGGCACCACCGCAAACGCGGATCGCTCGATCAGGAACTTGCCGATGCGGTCCATGACCCTTCTCCGGGGATTACACGCACGATTAGGTAGTCGCCACGGTGTTACCGAGCGGTTAACCTGCCTCGGTAAGGGCGCAAGTCACGGAAATTTTTCCGTTACCCGCGCGAATTCCGGCCCATTCCGTGCTTTCGTAAACCCGGCGCGATCACGCCCGCCTCAGCTTCTGTGCCAGCATGTCCGCCACCATCCGGCGCGAAACCTTGTTCGAATGCAGCATCGGCACCTCGTCGCGGGTGATCGCGACATAGGCGCGCGGCACCTTGTAGCCCGATAGCTGCTTGCGCAGCAGCCCTTCGATCTCGGCCGGATCGAAGGCATGGCCCTCGCGCGGGATCACCGCCGCCACCAGCAACTGCCCGCGATCATGGTCGGGCAGGCCCGCCACATAGGCCGCTTCCACCATCGGCAGCGCCTGCATCTCCATTTCCACCTCGGCGGGCGAGACGTTCGATCCGGCGGTCTTGATCATGTCGCCGCCGCGCCCGACGAAGTTGGCGCGGGTCTTTTCCCCGCGCTGCTCGAACAGGCACATGTCGCCGGTTCTGAAGAACCCGTCGGCGGTGAAGAACTCTGACCGCTCGATCTTGTGCAGCCCCGGCGTCACCGGATAGCCCCTGATCTGCAACTCGCCGATCTCGCCATGCGCCACCGGCACGTTGCCCTCGTCAACGATGCGCACCTCATAGCCGTCGGCGAAGTTGTCCATCGGCGCGCAGACCGGATAGCCCTCGGCGCGGAACTCGTCGCCATAGGAATACGGCCCCAGCGTCTCGCTCATCCCCAGGCCCCACCAGGGCTTCGGCTGGTTCGACATCATCTTCAAGTCCTCGGCGGTCAGCACGCTGCCCATCGCCACCCGGCTGTTGTTCAGCGTCCGCTCGCCGCAGGTGACGACGCAGCCCGCCGAAAGCCCCGGCATCAGGTACATCATGATCCCGCCGATCCAGAACATCGGCAGCATCGCGTTGATCGCCTTGCCGCGCTCGAACCCCACCATGCCGCGCATGTAATGCGTGCGGAACAGCACCGGCCCGTGGTTGTGGCGCACGCCCTTGGGCAGCGCCATCGAGCCGGATGTGTAGATTTCGAACATCTGGTCGGTGGTCGCCACCTCCGATTCCACCTGCACCAGCAGGTCTTCGGAAACGCTGGCCGCATCGCCGATCACGTCGGAAAGGGAAGCCATGCTCCCCGGCAGTTCGCCTTCGTCAACCGCGATCCAGCGCAGGAACGGCGCTTGCGCCAGCCGCAATGCCGGCCCGCTCTCATCCAGCGCGGGCAGCGCCTCGCGGATGCGCTCGACATAGTCGTAACCCAGCAGGTGCCGCTGCACGATCAGCCCGGCAATGTCCGATTGCCGCAGCACCCGCACCAGCTCGTTGGCGCGGATCATCGTGCTGATCGGAATCGCCACCGCGCCGATCCGCGCGGTCGCCGCCAGCCACAGCGCGAATTTCGGCCCGTTGCCGGCGATGAAACCCACGCGCGTGCCCTTGCCCACGCCGCGCGCCA
>JAGWVC010000090.1 GCA_018971065.1 Sphingomonadales bacterium
CTCGGCCTCGGAATTGGTGGTGACGATGGTCATGCTGCGGCACTGGCTGACCATGCGCCGCAGCCGCAGCGGCAGGCGGTCCACTTGCGTGTAATTGGCGACGCGGTTGCGCAGCACGCGCGCCTTGCCGACGTAGAGCACATCGCCGCGTGCGTCCTGCATCCGGTAGACGCCGGGTTTTGCGGGCAAGGTGCGGACGACTTCGCGGATGGCCGCGACGCCCGCGTCGAGGTCGGGCGTTTCCGAGCCGCGCACCGCGTATGTCGCCTTCTCCTCGTGAAAGCGTTCGGCGCCCTGGGGGTTGTCAGGGGTTCCGGCGGGAGAGCGGGCCATCAGCGCAATCTAGGGATAGAGCAGCAGGTTCGCCACCTCGTCGCGCCAGGCGGATTCGTCGCGGGTGGCGAGGGCGTCGAGATCGGCGGGGGCGGCGGTGGGGTTATCGACCCATTCGCGCAAGGCCGGGCCGCCGTTGATAACATCGATGGCGAGACGGTCGAACACGTACTCGTAAGCGAAATCGCGCCACAGCGGGTAATCGGGATGCAGGTTACGGATGGCCTTGAACGCCAGCGCCTGCAAGCGCCAGGGGCGGAAGGCGTGGTGGTCGTAGAACCGGCCTTCGGCGTGGATCATCAAGGCGTTGCACAGCATTTTTGCGTGCTTGTGGAAAGTCGGCTCGAAGTGGCAGGGCCGCAAGGCGCAGCCCGCCAGCCATTCGGGGGCAAGGCGCCGCATCTCGGCATGGATCGCCGTCGCGTCCAGATCGGGCGCGCCGAACAGCACTTCCAGCGGCCGGGTGGTGCCGCGCCCCTCGCTGAGCGTGGCACCTTCCAGCATGACGGTGCCGGCATAGGCGCGCGCCATGTTGAGGTTGGCGGCGTTCGGGCTGGGGTTCACCCAGATGCGCGATTCGGGCCAGCCGAAGCCGGGTGCGCTTTCGGGCTGCCAGCCCTGCATGGCGATGACGCGGTAATCGACATCCAGATTATAGTGGCGGACGAACCAGTGGCCCATTTCACCCAGCGTCAGCCCGTGGCGCATCGGCATCGGCCCGGCGCCGACGAAGCTTTCGTGGCCGGGGATCAGCGTGGTGCCCTCGACCGGGCGGCCGGCGGGGTTGGGGCGATCGAGCACCCAGACCGCCTTGCCGTGCTTCGCGGCCTCTTCCAGCAGGTAGAGCAGCGTGGTGACGAACGTGTAGATGCGGCAGCCGAGGTCCTGCAGGTCGAACAGGAACACGTCGGCGGTGGCCATCATCGCGGGGGTCGGCCGGCGGACTTCGCCGTAAAGGCTGAACACCGGGATGTTGTAGGCGGGATCGAGTTCGTCCGCCGTCTCGACCATGTTGTCCTGCTTGTCGCCCTTCAGGCCGTGCTGGGGGCCAAACGCGCTGGTCACGTTCACCCCGGCGGCGATCAGCGCGTCGAGCGAGTGCGCCAGATTTTCGGTCAGCGAGGCGGGGTGGGCGACAAGCGCGACGCGCCTGCCTTGCAGCGGGGCGCGCAGGGTGGGGTCTGCCAGCAGGCGATCGATACCGAACTTCATAAGGGCTGCGGTGCCGCAATCGGCAGGGTGAAGCAAGCCGGGGCGTGGAAATCGGGTTTGCCGGGGGCATGGGCCAGTGCCCAGTACGACAGGTGGCCGTGCGCTTCGACGATCACCGCGCTGATCCCGCAGTGCCAGGGCAGCGGCGGCAGGCTGGCGCGGGGGATCGCAGCGTCGAACACGCGCAAGGCGCCGCTTCCGCGCAGGCCGCAGGTCGGTTCGCGCATGATCGGGCGATTGGCCATGCCCTCGCGATAGGCGGTGAAGTCATAGGCGGCCCAGCGTTCAGAGGGGGAAAGGTTGAATTCGCTGTAGGCCGGGCCGTCCCCGGGGCGGACGAACAGTTCGAAGCAGGTGGTCTTCCAGAGGTTGTCCGCCCTGCCCTTTCCGGCCAGCGGCGGCACGACAAGGCCGGCGGCGCCGGTGATGCGCCAGCGCAGCGTGAGCCAGTCGGCATCGAGGCCGATGACGGAGAATTCGACCGCCTGGATGGCGAGCGGCGGGGTTGATGGGTGGGGTATGAGGCTGTGCGTTTCCAAGCGCGCTACTCCATGCTAGGCGCGCGCTCTCTCAAGCGAGGCCGTGATGACCCAGTACAGTTCCACCCTGCTCCGCCTGCTCGACGAGCGTGGCTATATCCACCAGCTCACCGACGCCACCGCGCTGGACAAGCTGGCCGGGGGCGGCGTGGTGCCGGGCTATATCGGCTTCGACGCCACCGCGCCATCGCTGCATGTCGGCAGCCTGGTGCAGATCATGATGCTGCGCCGCCTGCAACAGGCCGGGCACAAGCCGATCGTGCTGATGGGCGGCGGCACCACCAAGGTGGGCGATCCTTCGGGCAAGGACGAATCGCGCAAGCTGCTGACCGAGCAGGCGATCCGCGACAACATCGCGTCAATCCGCACCGTGTTCGAACGCTACATCACCTTCGGCGACGGCCCGACCGACGCGGTGCTGGTGGACAACGACGAGTGGCTGAGCAAGCTGGGCTATATCGAGCTGCTGCGCACGGTGGGGCCGCACTTCACCATCAACCGGATGATGACGTTCGATTCGGTCAAGCTGCGGCTGGACCGCGAGCAGCCGCTGACCTTCCTTGAATTCAACTACATGATCCTGCAGGCCTATGACTTCCGCGAGCTGTCGATGCGGCACGGCTGCCGGTTGCAGATGGGCGGGTCGGACCAGTGGGGTAACATCGTCAACGGCATCGAACTGTCACGGCGGATGAACGGCACCGAGGTGTTCGGGCTGACCACGCCGCTGCTGACGACAGCGGACGGGGCGAAGATGGGCAAGACCGCCGCCGGGGCGGTGTGGCTGAACGAGGATGCGCTGCCGTCCTACGATTTCTGGCAATACTGGCGCAATTGCGATGATCGCGATGTCGGCCGGTTCCTGAAGCTGTTCACCGACCTGCCGCTGGACGAGGTGGCCCGCCTTGAAGCGCTGCAAGGCAGCGAGATCAACGCCGCCAAGGTCGTGCTCGCCAACGAGGTGACGCGGCTGTGCCGGGGCGACGACGCGGCGAAGGCGGCCGAGGCGACGGCGGCGGCGACGTTTGCCGGCGGCGGCGTCGGCGAGGACCTGCCCGAGCTGGCGATTCCCGCCGAGGGATTCACCATCGTCGACGCGCTGGTCGGCATCGGCTTTGCGACGAGTCGAGGTGAGGCACGGCGGCTGGTTTCGGGGGGCGGCGCGCGGCTGGACGGGGTTGCCATTAACGATGAATCGCATCGCATCGATGGCCAAGCTACTGAAATCCGCATCTCGGCCGGAAAGAAGCGCCACGGGGTGCTGCGCCCGGCATGAATTTGCCGGTGACGGCAGGCCCTTGCCGGTGATTTACTGTTTCTTGGGCATTTTCCGGCAATGTGTCCATTCTTGAGGAATGGCACAGGGAATTGTTGAAATGGCCAGCGGAGCGCAGCTTTCGGTAACCGACCTGCGTCGCTCGACCCGTCACCCGGTCGATTACAAGGTGCTTGCCGAGCATCGCCGGCTTGGCGACATCCGGCTGCACGTCATCAACGTTTCCGCGCACGGTTTCATGACCGACAGCGTCAGCGAGCTGACGCGGGGCGAACGGGTGGTCATCCGCCTGCCCGCCGTGGGCCGCATCGAGGCGCACCTGATCTGGAACACCGAGGATCGTTCCGGTTTCCAGTTCGAGCGAATCGTCCGGCTGGACGACTTCAACGCGATGATCGAGGCGATGCAGCCCAACGCGCGGTTGCGGCGGGATCGCTGACAGCGACCGACCGCGCCTTTGACCGCTTGGCAAGCGCGCCCACGCCTGCCATTCCGGTGATGTGAACGAACCCGCCTCCCCGCTCGCCATTCCCGATTTCCGCCGCATCTGGCTGGCCCGCTTCGCCTCGGTGATCGCGACCAGCGGCATGGTGGTGGTGCTGGGCTATCAGCTCTACGACCTGGCCCGCGGCGCCTACCACATGTCGATCCCGCAGGCCGCGTTCCAGTTGGGCCTGCTGGGGCTGTTCCAGTTCGTGCCGGTGGTGCTGCTGACCCCGGTGGCGGGCGTGGTGGCTGACCGGTTCGACCGGCGGCTGGTGGCCGGGCTGTTCTCGCTGATCGACCTGCTGGTGATCGTCGCGCTGGCGCTGGCGACGCGGCTGGGGGTGCTGAGCCTGCCGCTGCTGTTCGGGCTGGCGGTGATGCACGGCGTGGCCCGCGTGTTCATCGGCCCGGCGCAAAGCGCGATCATGCCCAACATCGTGCCGGCGCCGCTGCTGCCGCGCGCGGTGGCGATCGGCTCGCTGGCCTGGCAGGGCGGCGCGGTGGCGGGGCCGGCGATGGCGGGCGTGCTGTTCGCGCTGTCGCCGCAACTGCCCTACTGGGTGGGCGCGGCGCTGCTGGCGATTGCCGCATTCGGCACGCTGTCGATCCGGCCAGTGCCGCCGCCGCCTGGCAATCGCGATACGCACCCGGTGCGGCAGATGCATGAGGGGCTGACCTTCGTGCTGCACCATCGCTTCCTGCTGGGCTGCGTGACGCTGGACCTGTTCGCGGTGCTGCTGGGCGGCGCCACCGCGCTGTTGCCGGTCTATGCGCGCGACATCCTGTTCGTGGACGGCCAACCGGTGGGCGCGCACGGGCTGGGGCTGATGCGCGCGGCGCCGGCGGTGGGTGCGGCGCTGGTGGCGCTGCTGCTGTCGCGCTGGCCGCTGACCAACAATGTCGGCGTGAAGATGCTGTGGGCGGTGGCAGCGTTCGGGCTGGCAACGCTGGGCTTCGGCCTGTCGCGCGATTACCACCTGTCGCTGGCGATCCTGGCGGCGCTGGGCGGGGCCGACATGGTGTCGGTGTTCATCCGCAGTTCGCTGACCCAGTTGCACACCCCCGATGCAATGCGCGGGCGGGTCTCGGCGATCTCCAGCCTGGCGATCTCGGCGTCGAACGAACTGGGCGAGATGGAATCGGGGCTGGCCGCCGCGCTGCTGGGGGCAACCGGCGCGGTGGTGTTCGGCGGCATCGGCGCGATCGTCATCACCGGGTTGTGGGGCTGGCTGTTCCCCGAGATTCGCCGGGCGCGGACGTTCGCGCCGCCCGCGTTCGACAAGGACCTGAACGAGACGGAGATGGCGGCATGACCAAGCTGGAGCGGATCGCCTATGCCGATGGCGACGTCGCGCTGACCGGTTGGCTGGCGCGGCCCGTGGGCAATGCGCGGGCGGCAGTGCTGGTGTTTCCGACGATCGCCAACGTCACCGCGAATGTGGAGCGCAAGGCGGCGGCGCTGGCCGCGGCCGGGTATCTGGCGCTGATCGCCGACTTCTATGGCGTCGATGTGCCGGACTTTCCTTCGGCCGGACCACTGGCGCAGGCGTTGCGGGCCGATCCGGCGGTCTATCGCGCACGGCTGGCGGCGGGGCTGGCGGCGTTACGCGGGCTGGCCGGCGGGCTGCCGCTGGCGGCGATCGGGTTCTGCATGGGCGGGCAGGCGGCGCTGGAACTGGCGCGCAGCGGCGCGGACATTGCCTGCGCGGTGAGCTTCCACGGGCTGCTGGATACGAAGTTGCCGGCGCAGGCGGGCGCGGTGAAAGCGCGGCTGCTGGTGTGCCACGGCGATGCCGATCCGATGGTGCCGCGCGCGCAGGTTGCGGCATGGCAGGAGGAGATGGATGCGGCGGGGGTCAACTGGCACCTGCATGTCTACAGCGGGGTGCGGCACGGCTTCACCGACCCGGGCAGCGACGCGCGCGGGCTGGATGCGGTGAAGTATGACGCCAGCGCCGACCGGCAGAGCTGGGCGGCGATGCTGGGGCTGTTTGGGGAAGTGTTCTAGGCGCGATGCTTCAGGCTACCCCGAACGCCTCCACCGGCAGCGCCATCGTCGATTCGGCGCCGGTTTCGATCTGCCGACGCAGCGCCCCGGCCTGCGGTGTCACGCGATCGGCAAAGAAGCGCGCGGTGATCAGCTTGGCTTCATAGAACGCGGTTTCGGTGGTGCCCGATGCCAGCGCCGCCTGCGCGACTTTGGCCATGCGCAGCCACATCAGGCCCAGCGCGACGATGCCGGTGATGTGCAGGTAGGCCATCGCCCCTGCCCCGGCGTTGTTGGGGTTGGCCAGCGCGTTCTGCATGAACCACATCGTCGCGGCTTTCAGTTCGCCGTTGGCCCTGGCGATCCTTTCGGCAACCGGGGCGAGCGCGGCGTCGGCACCGGCGCATTCGGCATCGACGCTGGCGAAGAACGCCTGGATGGCGCGGCCGCCGTTGGCCGCCAGCTTGCGGCCGACCAGGTCCATCGCCTGAACGCCGTTGGCGCCTTCGTAGATCATGGCGATGCGGGCATCGCGCACGAACTGCTCCATGCCGTTTTCGGCGATGTAGCCGTGGCCGCCCCAGACCTGCTGCATGGCGACGGCGGTGTCGAAGCCCTTGTCGGTGCCATAGCCCTTGATCACCGGGGTCAGCAGGCCGACCAGATCGAGCGCGGCGGCGCGGGTTGCCTCGTCGGGCGACTTTTCCGCCAGATCGACCTGAAGCCCGGTGTAGAGCGCCAGCGCGCGCATCCCTTCGGTGAAGGCCTTGGCCTCCATCATCAGGCGTCGCACGTCGGGCTGGACCACCAGCGGATCGGCCATTTCAGCAGGCTCTGCTGGACCGGTCAGCGCCCTGCCCTGCCGCCGCTCGCGCGCGTATGTCGCACCGTTCTGATAGGCGACTTCGGCCTGGCCCAGCCCCTGGATGCCAACGCCGAGGCGGGCGGCATTCATCATGATGAACATCGCGGCCAGCCCGCGATTTTCCTCGCCCACCAGCCAGCCGGTGGCGCCGTCATAGTTCATCACGCACGTGGCGTTGGCGTGGATGCCCATCTTGTGTTCCAGCGCGCCGCACGACACCGCGTTGCGCGCACCGGGGTTGCCGGCGGCATCAGGCACGAACTTGGGCACCACGAACAGCGAGATGCCCTTCGATCCGACAGGTGCGTCAGGCGTCTTGGCGAGGACGAGGTGGACGATGTTTTCGGCAAGGTCGTGTTCGCCGGCGGAGATGAAGATCTTGGTGCCGGTGATCGCATAGGTGCCATCCGCCTGCGGCACCGCCTTGGTGCGGATCAGGCCGAGGTCGGTGCCGCAGTGCGGTTCGGTGAGGTTCATGGTGCCCAGCCATTTTCCGGCGACCATCTTCGGCACGTACGTCTGTTGCAGGTGCGGCGAGGCGGTCGCCAGCAGCGCGTTGATCGCGCCGTTGGTCAGGCCGGGATACATCGCGAAAGCCTGGTTGGCCGAGCACAGGAATTCCTCGACCACGAAGCCCAGCACCTGCGGCAGGCCCTGCCCGCCGAATTCCACCGGCAGCGACAATGCGCCCCAGCCCGCCTCGCGGAACGCCGCGAAGGCGTCGCGGAAACCGGCGGGGGTGGTGACGGCACCGTCCGCGCTGCGGGTGCATCCCGCCAGATCGCCCGGCTGGTTGAGCGGCGCGATGACTTCGGCGCAGAACTTGCCGGCTTCGGCGATGATGGTTTCGATGAGGTCAGGGGTAAGCTCACCGAAGCCGGGCAGATCGGCATGGCTGGCCAGGTTCAGCAGTTCCTCGACAACGAAGCGCGTGTCGCGAACCGGTGCGGTATAGCTGGGCATGACAGGTCCCTTTCCCCCTCGCGCGTGGTAGCCACACGCGATTCGCGCTGAATATAGGGACGTTGGCGCGCGGTTACACCCGTTCCAGCCGGTCGTCGTGGAGAACGCGATAGAAGCAACTGGTGGCGCCGGTGTGGCAGGCCGGGCCTTCGGGACGGACCAGCAGCACCAGCGCATCCTGATCGCAATCGACGCGGATTTCCTGGACGCGAAGGAAGTGGCCCGAGGTTTCGCCCTTCAGCCACAGCCGCCCGCGTGAGCGCGAGTGGAAGTGGGCAAGCCCGGTCTCGCGCGTCTTTGCCAGCGCCGTTTCGTCCATGAAGGCAACCATCAGCACGTCACGCGTCTGCGAATCGAGCGCGATCGCGGTGAGCAGGCCCTTGTCATCGAAGCGCGGCATGAATGCCTTGCCGTTCTCGCGTTCGTCGGCGTCGGTGCCCTGCATTGCGATCGAATTCCCGAGTGTTGGCGGGAATATCCCGCATGATGTTGCACGATAACCACAGATCGTTGCCAAAATCCATGCGCGGCGGGCTTGTCGCTTTATCTTTGGGCGAAATTGCGGGAACAGGCGGGTGTGGTCTTCAGGGGGCCATAAGCCAGAGCCGGCAATGTCAGGCAAACAATGCCTGACAGGCGTCAAGGTTCAGGGAAAACGGGGTCGGAAAACGACCCTTACGTGACCATGAGGGATTGGGCGCGGCGATCGTACAGGGGCGATCGCCGATCCGTTGCAAGACGGCGCCCGCACAGTTTCGTCACGCGAACGCCCGGGGGGAAACCTCCGGGCGTTTTCGGTCCTTGATCCCGAAATGTTTCAGATGTGTGGCAGCGACGCGTGCGGCTGGGCCTCGTCCAGCACGCGCGCCACGCAGGCAATCACGACACGCCGCGCGCCGGCGCGTTTCAGCGCGGCGATGCAGGCGTTGCTGGTGGCACCGCTGGTCAGCACATCATCGACCAGGACGACGCTGGCGCCTTTCAGGCGTGCGCGGCGGGCGGGGTTGGCGGCGATGACCCCGGCCATGATACGCGCGCGGGCAACGCGCCCCTTGCCCGCCAGCGAAGGGGTGTGCCGCCGCCGGATCAGGCCATCGACCACTACGGTGGCTCCGGTGCGTCCGGCCAGCGCGTGGGCCAGCAGTGCCGACTGATTGTAGCCGCGCTTCCACAGCCGCCAGCGGTGCAGCGGCACCGGCACCAGCAGCCAGTGCGAATCGAGCGGCGGCAGGTGCGGCACGATCAGCCCCGCCAGCAGCGGCGCCAGCGCGATGCGGCGCTGGTGCTTGAACGCCAGCACCAGTGCGCGCGAGGACGGGTTGTAGAGCGTGGCGGCGGCAATGCCATTGTGCCGGGGCAGATCGGCCATGCAGGGCGCGCAGATCGCGCCTTCGGGCAGTTCGAACGGAAACGGGCGCTGGCACAGTTTGCAGGCGGGCTTGCCGGGGATGACCAGCCCGGTCCAGCAATCGGCGCAGAGCCTGCCATGCTGAAGCACCCCGGCACCGCAGGACGGACAACGCGGCGGGAACACCAGATCGACAAGGCCTTCGAATGCTTGCGAAAATCCCATGAAGCCGGGTCTATCGCGATGATCGCGGCTCGCCAAGCCTTGCCTGATCGCTTGGCGGTGGGCAGGGAGCGGGGATGGCAAGCCCCCCTCCCCTGATCTTTTCTCAGCGCCGCCGCGTGGCCGCGCGGGCGCGGATGCTGGCGTTGCAGGCTGGCGATGATGCCCCGCGCTATGTGCTGGACGACATGGTGGAGGACGTGATCGAGCGGCTGGGCTTCCTGCGGGTGGAGCCGAAGCGGGCGCTGATCGTCGGCGAATATGGTGGCGTTATCGCCGCGTTATTGCGCAGCCAGGGCGCCGAGGTGACAGAGGCCGAGCCGGCGCGGGGGCATGACGAGGAACGGCCGCTGGCGGAAGGCGGGTTCGACTTCGTCGCCACGCTGGGGACGCTGGACACGGTGAACGACCTGCCCGGCGCGCTGGTGCATCTGCGCGGCGGGCTGGCGCCGGGCGGATTGATGCTGGCCAGTTTCATCGGGGCCGGATCGTTGCCGGCGTTGCGCGCGGCGATGCTGGCGGCGGATGGCGAACGGCCGGCGGCGCGGGTTCATCCGATGGTGGACGTGCGCGCCGGGGCGCAATTGCTGCAGCGGGCAGGCTTTGCCGATCCGGTGGCCGATTGCCGGTCGCTGGACGTGCGGTTCGGGTCGCTGGATCGGCTGGTGGGCGATTTGCGGGCGCAAGCGCTGGGCGGGATGCTGGCGAACCACGGCCCGGCGCTGACGCGGGCGCAGCGCGCGGTGGCCCGCACCGCCTTTGCCGGGATGGGCGAAGGCGGGCGGACCAGCGAGCGGTTCGAGATTGTTACCTTGAGTGGTTGGCGGCGTTAGGCCCCGAAATCAGCCCAGAGCGGCTTGTGCCGCTGCCAGGCGGGCGATGGGGACGCGGTAGGGGCTGGCGCTGACGTAATCGAGGCCGACCGATTCGCAGAAGGCGATGCTGGCCGGATCGCCGCCGTGTTCGCCGCAGATGCCCAGCTTGATGTCCGGGCGGGTCTGGCGGCCGCGTTCCGCCGCCAGCCGGACGAGCTGGCCGACGCCGTCGATGTCGAGGCTGACGAACGGATCGCGCGGGTAGATGCCCTGTTCGACATAGGCGCCGAGGAACTTGGCGGCATCGTCGCGGCTGACGCCCAGCGTGGTCTGGGTGAGGTCGTTGGTGCCGAAGCTGAAGAATTCGCCGACTTCGGCGATCTCGCCCGCCATCAGCGCGGCGCGGGGCAATTCGATCATGGTGCCGACGTGGTATTGCAGGGTGCGTCCCTTCTCGGCGAACACCTTGCCCGCCATCAGGTCCACCAGGTCCTTGAGGATGGCGAGCTCCTTCCGCGTTGCCACCAGCGGGATCATGATTTCGGGCACCGGGGCTTCGCCGCCCTGTGCCGCCACATCGCACGCCGCCTCGAAGATGGCGCGGGCCTGCATCGCGTAGATTTCGGGGAAAGTGATGCCGAGGCGGCAGCCGCGATGGCCGAGCATCGGGTTCGCCTCATGCAGTTCGGCGGCGCGGCGTTTCAGCGTATCGGCGCCGATGCCGATGGCGTCGGACAGTTCGGCGAATTCGGCATCGTGCTGCGGCAGGAATTCGTGCAGCGGCGGATCGAGCAGGCGGATGGTGACGGGAAGCCCCGCCATGATCTCGAAGATGGCGTGGAAATCGGCGCGCTGTTCGGGCAGCAGCTTGGCCAGCGCGGCGCGGCGGCCTTCGGCGTCCTCGGCCAGGATCATCTGGCGGACGGCGCTGATGCGCTTGTCGTCGAAGAACATGTGTTCGGTGCGGCACAGGCCGACGCCTTCGGCGCCGAAGCTGCGGGCCATGCGGCAGTCTTCGGGGGTTTCGGCGTTGGCACGCACCTTCATGCGGCGGTGCTGGTCGGCCCAGACCATCAGCGTGCCGAAATCGCCGACCAGTTCGGGTTCGATGGTGGCGACTTCGCCGGCGATGATCTCGCCGCTGGTGCCGTCGAGGGTGAGGGTATCGCCTTCCTTCAGTTCACGCTTGCCGATGCGCAGGGTGCGGCTGGCCATGTCGATCGACACGGCGCTGGCACCCGAGACGCACGGGCGGCCCATGCCGCGCGCGACCACGGCGGCGTGGCTGGTCATGCCGCCGCGCGCGGTGAGGATGCCCCTGGCGGCGTGCATGCCGTGAATATCCTCGGGCGAGGTTTCGACGCGGACGAGGATGACCGCCTCGCCGCGATCGGCACGCAGTTGCGCGGTATCGGCATCAAGCACGATGGCGCCGCTGGCCGCGCCGGGGCTGGCGGGCAGGCCCTTGCCGAGCAAGTCGCGCGGGGCGCTGGGATCGAGTGTGGGGTGGAGAAGCTGGTCGAGCGCCATCGGATCGACGCGGCGGACGGCGGTGGCCTCGTCGATCAGGCCTTCGCCGACCATATCGACCGCCATCTTCAGCGCGGCCTTGGCGGTGCGCTTGCCGCTGCGGGTTTGCAGCATCCACAACTTGCCGCGTTCGACGGTGAATTCGATGTCCTGCATGTCGCGGTAGTGCGCTTCGAGCAGGTCGAACACGTGGGCGAGTTCGGTGTAGGCTTCGGGCATCGCCGCTTCCATCGAGAGCGGCTTGGCGCCGGCGCGGATGCGGGCGGCTTCGGTGAGATACTGGGGCGTGCGGATGCCGGCAACGACGTCCTCGCCCTGGGCGTTGACCAGCCATTCGCCGTAGTAGGCGCGTTCGCCGGTGGCCGGGTCGCGGGTGAAGGCGACGCCGGTGGCCGAGGTATCGCCCATGTTGCCGAACACCATTGCCTGGACGTTGACGGCGGTGCCCCAGTCACCCGGAATGTCGTTGAGGCGGCGATAGACCTTCGCTCGGTCCGAATCCCACGAATCGAACACCGCGGCGATCGCGCCCCAAAGCTGGGCGTAGACATCCTGCGGGAAATCGTGGCCGAGTTCGCGGGCGACAGTGGCCTTGTATTCGGCGACCAGCGCCTGCCAATGCTGCGCCGACATCTCGACGTCGCTGTAGAAGCCATTGTCCTCCTTGGCGATTTCCAGCGCATCCTCGAACAGGTGATGATCGAGGCCGAGAACGACATCGGAATACATCTGGATGAAGCGGCGGTAGCTGTCCCACGCGAAGCGCTCATCGCCCGAGGTCCGCGCGAGGCCGAGCACGGTCTGGTCGTTGAGGCCGAGGTTCAGCACGGTGTCCATCATGCCGGGCATCGACACGCGGGCGCCCGAGCGGACCGAGACCAGCAGCGGATCGGCCGGGTTGCCGAACTGCTTGCCGACGGCGGTTTCGATGTGGGTGAGCGCGGCGGCGACTTCGGCGCGCAAGTCCTCCGAGAAATTCGCGCCCTCTTTCAGGTAGCGAACGCATTCCTCGGTGGTGATGGTGAAGCCGGGGGGGACGGGCAGGCCGATTCCGGCCATTTCGGCAAGGTTGGCGCCCTTGCCGCCAACGATGGTCTTGTTGCGCGCGCGCGAATCGTCGTGCGCGGCGTTACCGCCGAAGGTGTAGACCTGCCGCATTGTTCTTCCCCATGATTTTTAGGCCGAAGCCGCTTGCAGCCGCCGTACACGCATTCCTGCGCATACGTATGCTGCCGCAAGTACTAGCCCTCGATCCGGGAGAAGTCAGCAACTTTGTGCGCCGCAGCACGAAATGTGTTGAGCAAGTTCAGCCGCGCCGATCGTTTGGCGGGATCGGCATCGTTGACGGTGACATCGGCGAAGAACGCGTCGATGGGGGTGCGCAAGCTGGCCAGCGCGGTCATGGCGGCGGCGAAGTCTTCCTGCGCGACGGCGGTTTCGGCCTGCGGACCGGCCTGGGCGAGGGCTGCGGCAAGTGCGGCTTCAGCGGGATCGGGCGCGGGGTTGGTGGCGGCGGCGTCCCAGCCGGTCTTGGCTTCGGCCTTGAGGATGTTGGCGGCGCGCTTGTAGCCGGCGTGGAGGTTGCGGCCGTCTTCGCTGCCGATGAAGGCTTGCAGGGCGTGGACGCGGGCGAGCAGGCGGACGAGATCGTCCTCACCCCCGAGCGCGAACACGGCGTCGATCAGGTCGTGGCGGACGCCGGCTTCCTTTTGCTGGACCTTGAGGCGGTCGGCGAAGAAAGTCAGAACGTCCCCCTCACCCACGCCGAAGCGCAGGCTATTGGTGGTGATGAGCTGGATGATGCCCAGTGCGGCGCGGCGCAGGGCAAACGGGTCCTTCGATCCGGTAGGCTTTTCGTCGATGGCGAAGAAGCTGCGGATGGTATCCAGCTTGTCCGCCAGCGCCACGGCTACCGTCACCGGCGCGGTCGGGACGTCATCGCCCTGCCCTACCGGCTTGTAGTGGTCGCGGATGGCGTCGGCCACCGCATCGGGCAATCCCTCGGCGCGGGCGTAGTAGCCGCCCATCAGGCCTTGCAGTTCGGGGAATTCGCCGACCATTTCGGTGACGAGATCGGCCTTGGCGAGGCGCGCGGCGAGTTCGGCCTGATTGGCCAGGTCGGCTCGATCCTGCCCATCGGCTTGCGATGGAGGGGATCCAACGATCCCCTCCGCGACCAGCCACCGTGCCAGTTTGGCGACCCGTTCGACCTTGTCGGCGACGGTGCCCAGCTTTTCGTGGAAGGTGATCCGCTCCAGCTTCTTCGCCTGCTCGCCTAACGGAACCTTGCGGTCCTGTTCCCAGAAGAAGCGCGCGTCGGAGAGGCGCGCGGCGAGGACCTTGCGGTTGCCCGCGACGATCGCCGCGCCGCCGTCCGCCGCCTCGATATTGGCGGTGCAGACGAAGGCGTTGGCGAGCTTGCCCGTCCCATCCTCACAGACGAAATATTTCTGGTTGGTCCGCGCGGTGAGCTGGATCACCTCGGGCGGGACATCGAGGTACGCCTCGTCGAAGCGGCCGAGCAGCGGCACCGGCCATTCGGTGAGGCCGGCGTTCTCGATCACCAACCCCTCGTCCTCAACCAGCGTCAGCCCGGCGCCCTCGGCGGCGGCGCGGGCCATGTCGCGCACGATGCCTTCGCGCACCGCCTGATCGACGATGACGTGGCAGGCGCGCAGCTTTTCGGCGTAGTCGTGCGCGCTGCCGATGGTGATCTCACCGGGGCAATGGAAGCGGTGGCCGTGCGTGGCGTAGCCCGAACGGACCCCGCCAACCTCGCATTCGACCAGATCCTCACCCAGGATGGCGACGATGCCCGAGAGCGGGCGCACCCAGCGCAGGCTTTCACTGGAGAGCGAGGCCGCGCCCCAGCGCATCGATTTGGGCCAGGGAAAGGCGCGAACGATCGCGGGGATCGCCTCGGCCAGCACTGCGGCGGTGGCGCGACCAGGCTTTTCGCCGATCGCGAACAGCACGCCGTCGCGCTCGGTCAGTTGATCGGCGCTCAGCCCGGTCTTGCGCAGGAAGCCTTCGAGCGCCTGCGGCGGCGCACCGACGCGGGGGCCTTTGACCTCTTCGCTGACGGCCTTGGTGGCGTCAGGCAGATCGCGCGCAATCAGGGCAAGGCGGCGCGGGGTCGACCAGACGGTGACCGCGCCCAACGCAACCCCGGCGGCGTCCATTTCCTTGCGGAACAGCCGCTCCAGATCGGCGCGCGCGCCTGCCTGCATCCGCGCGGGGATTTCTTCGCTGCGCAGTTCGAGGAGGAAATCGCTCACAGGCTCCACTCCGGGTACTTGGCGGCCCACTGGTCCTTGTTCTTCTCGATCCATGACTGGCAGGAACCCTTGGCAAGATCGCGGACCCGGCCGATGTAGCTGGCGCGTTCCTGGACCGAGATCACCCCGCGCGCCTGGAGGAGGTTGAACAGGTGGCTGGCCTCGATCGCCTGATCATAGGCGGCGAGTGGAATCTCCGCCTCGATGCAGCGCTTGCACTCCGCCTCGGCGTGCTGGAAGCCCTTGAAAAGCTGATCGGTATCAGCAATTTCGAAGTTATACTTCGAGTGTTCCTTTTCATTCTCGAGGAACACCTGGCCGTAGCTCACCCCGGCGTCATTGAAGGCCAGGTCATAGACGTTGTCGACCCCCTGGATATACATCGCGAGGCGCTCAAGCCCGTAGGTCAGCTCGCCCGCCACCGGCTTGCAATCGAACCCGCCCATCTGCTGGAAATAGGTGAACTGGGTGACTTCCATCCCGTCGCACCACACTTCCCAGCCCAGCCCCCAGGCGCCCAACGTGGGGCTTTCCCAGTCATCCTCGACAAAACGGATGTCGTGCGCCAACGGATCGACGCCGATTTCGGCCAGCGATTGCAGGTAAAGCTCCTGCAAATTGGCCGGGCTCGGCTTCATGATCACCTGGTACTGGTAATAGTGCTGAAGCCGATTTGGGTTCTCGCCATAGCGGCCGTCGGTGGGGCGACGACTGGGCTGGACATAGGCCGCGTTCCACGGTTCCGGCCCGAGCGAACGCAGCGTCGTCGCCGGGTGGAACGTCCCCGCCCCGACGCGCATGTCATAGGGCTGCAGGATCAGGCAGCCCTGCGCGCTCCAGAAGGCGTGGAGCCGCAGGATCATCGCCTGAAAACTCAAGGGTCGGGTTGCTTGGTTCATGGCCCGGCGCTTTGGCTCAAGCCCCGGTCAGGGTCAAGTTTTGCCGGGGAAAGCGGCGCATTCGTTCATCGACGGGCGAGGCCCCGCGCGATAGGTAGCGGGGCATGAACCTGATCAAGCGCCTGCTGCTGCTTCTTGCCGCCCTCCTCGCCCCGTCGTCGTTGCTGGCGCAGAGCGCGGCGCCCACGCCTGCTCCGGCCCCCGCGGCCACGGTCACTACGGCCCGCCCGGCGCTGTGGAAGGTGTCCGATG
>JAGWVC010000171.1 GCA_018971065.1 Sphingomonadales bacterium
AGCAGGCCCATCAGCGGCGGCACGGTGGCGCCGGCCAGGCTGCCCAGCATGTTGATGAACACGAAGCCCATCGCCAGGCTGCCGGGCTTCAGCAGCCGGATCGGGATCGCCCAGAACGCCGCGACGGTGCAGCCGGTGCAGGCGCCGCCCAGCACCAGCGCCAGCAGCCCGACCGGCCCGGCGCCCAGCGCATAGGCGGCCAGGAGCAGCACCCCGCCGGCCAGTGCCGGCAGCGCGACGTGGAGAAAGCGTTCGCCGGTGCGGTCCGAATGGCGGGCATTGACGATCAGCCCTACCGCGCTGGCCGCGAACGGCAGCGCGACGATCAGCCCGGTGGTGCCGGCGCTGAGCCCGGTCAGGCCCTTCACCACCTGCGGCAGCCAGAACATGATGCCATAGTTGCTGGCCAGGATGCAGTACCAGATCAGCGCGCAGGTCCAGCCGAGCGGGCTGGCCAGCGCCGCCCAGCGGGTGCCGTCAGCCGCCGCGGCGGGCGGTTTGGCGCCGCTGACGTTGGCCGCCAGCCAGGCGCGCTCGTCGTCGTCCAGCCAGCGCGCGGCGGCGGGGGAGGCGGGGAACCACAGCGCCGCGAACACCGCCAGCGCCACCGCCGGCAGTGCCTCGGCGACGAACATCAGCCGCCACGGCGCCACGCCCCAGGGGTTGGCCCAGTCCAGCAGGCGGCCCGAGACCGGCGCGCCGATCACCTGCGCGACTGAGATCGAGACGATCGGGATGGCGAGGATCGAGGCGCGATAGCGTTCGGGCGCCCAGTGGCTGAGGTAGAGCATCAGCCCCGACGACAGCCCGCCCTCGGCAAAGCCGATCGCGATGCGCAGCCCGTAAAGCTGCCATTCGGTGGTGACCAGCGCCATCGCGCACGAGCACAGCGCCCAGGCGGCGGTGATGAACGACAGCCAGCCGCGGATGCCGATCGCCTCGTACAGCAGCACGCTGGGGTACTTGGCGAGCATGTAGCCGATGAACAGCACCCCCGCGCCGAAGCCGTACTGGGTGCCGGAAAGCCCCAGGTCGCGGTTCATCTGCAGCGCGGCGAAGCTGACGTTGGTGCGATCGATCGCGCCCATCAGGATGTACAGCGCGCAAGGGATCACCAGCCGCCGGATCACTTTTGCGCCGATCCGTGCCTCGATCCCGGTAGCTGCCGTCACCCGCATTCTCCTGCTGTTTCCGGCGATGATAGCGCTTGCATGGGTCGCCGTCGATACTTATGCACGCGGTCCATGAGCACCGTTCCCCAGGATTTCGACCCCGAGCAGCCGGAAGACTTCGACAGCGCGCACCGCAGCTATGAATGGATGCGGCGCGAATGCCCGGTGGCGCACACCGACGGGCTGGGCGGGTTCTGGGCGTTGGCGCGGTATGACGACGTGAAGCGCGCGGCGTCGGAATCGGCCACGTTCATCACCTCGAAGCAGAACGTCATCCCCAAGGTGGCGTTCACCGGGCGGCGGCCGCCGCTGCACCTCGATCCGCCCGAACACACGCCCTATCGCAAGGCGTTGAACCCGCTGCTGTCGCTGGAACGGTCGGAAGCGTTCGCCCCGCGCACCCGCGAACTGGCGCGTGCGCTGCTGGCGCCGATGGCGGCCAATGGCGGCGGCGACATCTGCGTCGAATTCTCCAGCCATTTCCCGGTCCACGTGTTCGGCGACTGGATGCGGATGCCGGAAGAATGGCTCGATACACTGCACGATGCCGGGCGCGCGTTTGTGCTGGCGGTCCACATGAATCATCCCGAGCGGATGAAGGACACCTCGCTGCGCCTTTACGACATGGCGCGGTCGCTGATCGCCATCCGCCGCGACAACCCGCTGGACCCCGATGACGACCCGACCAGCGCGCTGCTGGCGGCGCGGCACGATGGCGAGCCGCTGCCCGAGGAACTGCTGGTCGGCACGGTGCGGCAGGTGCTGCTGGTGGGTCTGGTGGCGCCGATGGTGATGATGGGCTCGATCTGCGTGCATCTGGCGCGCCACCCCGATCTTCAGGCGCAACTGCGCGCCGATCCGGCGCTGCTGCCCGCCGCGATCGAGGAATTCCTGCGTCTCTACACGCCCTATCGCGGCTTTGCCCGCACCCCGGTGCGCGATGTCGAGATGAGCGGGCGGACGATCCCCGAGGGCGAGGCGATCGCGCTGCTGTACTGTTCGGCCAACCGCGACGAGAGCGTGTTTCCGCAAGGCGACCAATTCATCCTCGACCGCCCCAATATCGGGGAGCATCTGGCGTTCGGGCGCGGGCCGCACAATTGCCCCGGCCTGCACCTGGGCCGGATGCAGCTTCGCGTGGCGATGGAGGAACTGCTGGCGGCATCGCCCGGCGGTTTCGAACTGGCCGGCGACATCACCATGAGCCGCTGGCCCGAGATCGGCCCGCTTGTGGTGCCTTTGCGCTTCCTTTGAGGGGCGATTGCGGGCTAGTCTTCCGGCGATGAACGATCACAACGGCAAGACCCCGACCCTGGAGGATGTGGCCGCCCACGCGGGGGTTTCGGCGGCCACGGTCAGCCGCTTCATCAACAACCCCGCCGTGGTTGCCGCCGCCACCGCCGAACGCATCCGCGCCGGCATCGCCGCAACCGGCTATATCCCCAACCTGCTGGCGGGCGGGCTGGCCTCGTCGAAATCGAAGATGGTGGCGGTGCTGATCCCGCATCTGGTCGATTCGATGTTCAACGACACGATCGAGGCAATGGTCAGCGAGCTTTCCGCTGCCGGCCTGAACGCGATGCTGGGCATAACCGGGGTTTCCGCCGCCCGCACCGACGAACTGGTGCGCGGTGCGCTGAGCCGGCGGGTGGATGCGATCATCTCCACCGGGCCGATCAGCGGCGAGACGATCGAGCTGGTGCGGCGCAGCCCGGCGCTGTTCATCCAGGTGTGGGAACTGCCCGAGGACCCGCCGGGGCTGGCCATCGGCTTCGCGCATCGCGAGGCCGGGCGCGACATTGCCCGTTTCCTGCTGTCGCGCGGGTATCGCCGCCCGCACCTCGTCACCGCCGATGGCACGCGCGCGGCGATGCGCAGCGAGGGCTTCCTGGCCGAATGGCAGGCGCAGGGCGGCGGCCCGGTGACCGAGGCGATCGTCTCGATCCCGTCGCGCTTCGGCCATGCCCGGCGGGTGTTCGCCGACATCCGGCGGATGGACGAATTGCCCGACGTGGTGGTGTGCGGATCGGACTATCTGGCGCAGGGGCTGATCATCGAGGTGCAGGCGGCGGGCCTGCGCGTGCCTGACAACATCGCGGTGATCGGCTTCGGCAACAGCGCGATCGCCG
>JAGWVC010000091.1 GCA_018971065.1 Sphingomonadales bacterium
GCGCTGGTGCAGAACGGCTTCACCGAGGCGGAATTCGCGCCGGCGCTCAGCCTGCTGGGCCGCTTCGGCAAGCCGGAGGAAGTGGGCGAGGCCAGCGCGTGGCTGTGCTCGGACGCATCCAGCTACGTCACCGGCCACAGCCTCGCGGTCGAAGCAGGGTATCTCACGCGCTGAATCAAAAGGCCGCCGGGCGCGAACCCGGCGGCCTTCCTTCCCCGTCCCGGGAAACCGGAATTTCGATCAGACTTGGCTGAACCCGCCGTCGATCGCGAATTCGTCGCAGGTGGCGAAGCTCGCCGCGTCCGAAGCCAGATAGACGACGATGCCGCCCATCTCGTCGGGGCGGCCCATGCGGCCGATCGGGTGACGCTGGTTCTGCGCCGCAACCGCCGTATCGAAATCGGGCACGGCGCCCAGATCGATGTAGCGATCCATGATCGAGTGCAGCATGTCGGTGCGCACCCCGCCGGGATGCACCGAATTGGCGCGGATGTTGTAGCCCAGCGCGGCGAATTCGGCGCCCTGGCACTTGGTCAGCATCTTCACCGCCGCCTTGCTGGTGCAATAGGCCGCGTTGAACGCCGCGCCGCGCAGGCCGCCCACGCTGGAGAAGTTGATGATCGAGGCGCCGCCCTGCCGCGCCTTGCCGCCTTCCTTCAGCAGCGGCAGCAGCACATTGGTGCCGATGATCACCGAATCGACATTGACCGCGTTGACCCGGTGCCATTCGGCCAGCGGCGTCTCCTCGATCTTGCCGACGATCGAGATGCCGGCGTTGTTGACCAGCACGTCGAGCCGACCGTGCGTGGTCTGCACATGCTCGGCAAGCCGCCGCCAGTCCGCCTCGCTGGTGACGTCGTGCTGGAAATAGGCGTCGGCGGCGAGGCCGTCGCTGGCTGCCGGGGCAAGGTCGGTGGCGATGACGTGGGCGTGCGCCGCCTTCATAGCCTTGCACAGCTCGCGGCCGATGCCGCCGTTGGCCCCGGTGACCAGCGCCACCACGTTGTCGAGAGCAATGGTCATGCCGGCCGCTCCCTTACTGCACCGTCCAGCCGCCATCCATGACCAGCTCGGCGCCGGTCATGAACGCGCTGTCGGCGCTGGCCAGGAAGTACACGCCGGCGGCCAGATCCTCGGGCTGGCCGAGACGCCCCAGCGGGGTCAACGCGATCATGCCGTCCTTCAGGTCCTTCACGCTCGTCGCCAGCCCGGCATCGACCATGCCCTGAAAGCCATTGTCCATCATCGCCGTCTCGATCATGCCGGGATGCAGCGAATTGACGCGGATCGGCACCTTCTTGGTGGCGAATTCCAGCGCCATGCCCTTGGTGAACAGGCGCACCGCGCCCTTGCTGGCGTTGTAGGGCGCGGTATCGACCGCCCCGACGATGCCGTACATCGAGCTGACGTTGATGATCGACGAACCGCCGGCCACGTCGTTGCCGCTCGCGCCCAGCAGTTCCGCAAAGGTCTTCACCCCCAGGAACACGCCATCGACGTTCACCGCCATGACCGCGCGAAACGCGGCGAGCGTGGTGTCCTCGATCGCGCTGCTCGGCCCGATCCCGGCATTGTTGACCAGAATGTGCAGCTTGCCATGCCGCGCCACCACGGTGTCGCGCGCGCGCGCCCAGTCTTCTTCCTTCGTTACGTTGGCCTGCACATAGCTGGCCGCCTGCCCCAGCCGCGCCATCGTCTCGGTGGCCAGCGCGCTGTCCGCCGCGTCGAGGTCGGACAGCACCACTTCGGCGCCCTCGGCCAGAAACCGCTCCACGCAGGCAAGGCCGATGCCGCGCAGGCCGCCCGAAACGAATGCCACGCGGCCCTGCAGCCGCTGCGAACCCAGATTGCTCATACGCCCATCATCCCTGCCGTGGTTGCACCATCGATCACATATTCACTGCCCGAGACGAACGCCGCCTCGTCGGAGGAAAGCCACGACACCAGTCCGGCAATCTCCTCCACCCGCGCCATCCGCTTCAGCGGCGACATGCCGTTGTACGCCGCGCGCGCGGCGGCGGGATCGCCCGAGGTCTCGATCAGGTTGGTGATCATCGCGGTCTCGACCACGCCGGGCAGGATCGCGTTGACGCGGATCGCATAACCCTGGTTGCCGCAATGCACCGCCGCCGACTTGGCCAGCGCCACCACCGCCGCCTTCGAGACCGAATAGGCCACGAAATTGCCCATCGCCCGGTGCGCGTTCATCGACGAGTTGATGATGATCGACCCGGTGGCGCCATCGGGGTTGACCTTCATCGCGCGGATCGCGTGCTGCACCGTCAGCATCACCCCGGTCTGGTTGACGGCGATGACGTTGTCCCAGCCCTCGATGCCGATGTCTTCCACCGAGCCGTCGCCATGTTCGGTGCCGGCGTTGGCGAAGGCGATGTCGAGCCGGCCATGCGTCGCGAGGATGTCGTCGATCAGCTTCGGCCAGGCCGCGGCTTCCTGCACCCGGTGCTTGACGAAGCTCGCCCCGGTCTCGGCCACCAGCGCCGCGGCGGCCGCCTCGTTCGAGCCGGTGAACACCACCTTGGCCCCGTCCGCCACCAGCCGCGCCACCGTAGCGGCGCCAATCCCCGAAGTCCCGCCGGTGACCAGCGCAACCTTGCCTTCCAGCCGTCCTGTCACGGCACTCTCCCACATTGCTTCGACACTGCGTTTGGCCGATATTCGCGGCCTTGCAACCTATGCTTTCGGCAAGGTGACGCCACGCGCGCGCAAGGGCAGAAACCGACGCAGATAAGACACCCGTGGGGCAGAAGGATTCGCGAGAATGGCTGAAATGGACGCAGGCGAACTGGGCACGGCCCGTTGCCCCGGTACCGGCTGGAACGATCTGATGGCGCAGGATTCGCGCCCGGCGCCCGCCTGCCTGACCGAAGAGAGCTATACCTACCTCGGCTCCGAGCCGATCGACACCGCCCGCTACACCAGCGAGGAATTCGCCGCCGCCGAGCGCAAGCACATGTGGCCTTACGTGTGGCAGTTCGCCGCGCGCGAGGAAGACCTGCCCGAGCCCGGCGATTACATCATCTACGAGAACGCCGGCCGTTCCTACCTGCTCACCCGGCAGGACGATGGCTCGATCAAGGCGCTGCACAACGTCTGCCTGCACCGTGGCCGCAAGCTGCGCGATTCGGACGGCGCCAGCGACAAGTTCGTCTGCCCGTTCCACGGCTTCGCCTGGAACAAGGACGGCAGCTTCGACACGATGCCGTGCCAGTGGGACTTCGCCCACCTGTCGCAAGCAGACCTGCAACTGCCTGAAGCGGAAGTAGCGAGCTGGCAGGGCTACGTGTTCCTGCGCGAGGAACCCGGCGGGCCGTCGCTGGAGGAATTCCTCGCCCCCCTGCCCGAACACTTCAAGCGCTGGCGCCACGAGGAATGCACCACGGTGATCTGGGTGGCCAAGGAAGTCGCCGCCAACTGGAAGGTGACCGCCGAGGCCTTCATGGAAGCCTGGCACACCATCGTCACTCACCCGCAACTGCTGCCGTTCACCGGCGACTGCAACGCCGCCTACTGGTTCTGGGGCGACAACGTGAACGTCAACCTCGTCCCCTTCGGCGTGCTCAGCCCGCACCTCGATCCCGCCGGCAAGAGCGAGCAGTGGATCGTCGACGAGTTCATCAAGTTCAACACCCGCTCGGGCGACAACTACGATCCCTCGGGCGATCCCTTCGCGGTCGCCGTTCCCCACGACCAGACCGCGCGCGTCGCGCTCGGCGCGGCGATGCGCAAGGCCTACACCGAGCAGACCGGCTATGATCACGCCGATGCCACGGATGCCGAACTGCTTGACGCGCTGGTCTACAATGTCTTCCCGAACTTCGCCCCCTGGGGCGGGTACATGCCTAACGTCGTCTATCGCTGGCTGCCGGGCAAGACGCCCGACACCTGCGTGATGGAAGTGCGCATCCTCGCCCGCGGCAAGAAGGGCGAACCGGTGCCGCGCGGCGTCCCGCGCCACTATCTCACGCTCGATCAGAAATGGACCGAGGCGAAGGAAATGGGCGGTCTCGGCGACGTGCTCGAACAGGACATGGACAACCTGCCGTTCGTGCAGGACGGCCTGCACGCCTCGAAGAACGGCAAGATCCAGCTTGCCAACTATCAGGAAATCCGCCTGCGCCAGTTCCACCGCACGATGGACAAGTACCTCTCGGGTGAACTGGGGGCAGCCAAGTGAGCGAGGCGGAAAATCATCCGCCGCGCGTGAACTGCGTGCTGGTCTGCGGCGGCGTCTGGCACGACATGGACTTTGCCCGGCTCGAACTGCTGAAGCTGCTGGCCGAGGACCCGGCGGTGCGCACCCGCGTGTTCGAGGATTACGAGAACACCGACGCGCTGGCCACCGCCGACATCCTGATCACCTACACCTGTGACGTCACGCCGTCGCTGAAGGCGCAGGAAGTCCTGCGCGACTGGCTGGGGAAAGGCGGTCGCTGGTATGCGCTGCACGGCACCAATTCGGTGCTGCGCCTGCTGGAAAGCGGCCTCTGGGATGCGCCCCGCTGGGCGCCGCTGATGATGGACATGCTGGGCACGCAGTTCCTCTCGCACCCGCCGATCGCGCCCTACACGGTGACGGTGGCCGATCCCGGCCATCCGCTGGTGGCCGGGGTGGAACCGTTCGAGACCACTGACGAACTGTACCACATGGAGCGCCACGGCGACCTGCACGTGCTGCTGGAGACCGAATGCACCGAGGAAGGCACCGGCTTCGTCGAGGCGGCGGACGCGCCGGGCACGCACCCGGTGATGTACATCAAGCATCATGGCAAGGGCGCGGTACTGTACAACACGCTGGGCCATTGCCGTGGCCATTACGACCTGCAACCGCTGGCCGAATGGTGGCCGACGATTGACCGCTGCGCGTGGGACCTGCCGGTGTTTTACGACCTGCTGCGGCGTGGCATCGGCTGGATCAAGCAGCGCGAAAGGGCATGAAAAAGGGGGCCGGAAGCCCCCTTTTCCATGTCCGTGCCAAATCCTTCAGGCCACGCGGGCAAACGCGTCCAGCGCGGCTTCCGGATCGTCCGGCCAGCGCGACAGCACCAGCAGCCGCTTGTGGGCATGGCCGATCGACAGTTCGTCACTGACGCCCATGCCGCCGTGGAACTGGATCATCTCGTGGCCCAGCGCGATCGAGGCCTGCGCGATGAATGCCCGCGCGCCGCGCACCGCCTGGGCAAAGTCCGCCTTGCCACCGTTGACCTGCGCGAAATTCACCAGCGCCCGCGCCTGCTCGATCGCGGCATATTGCACGACCATGCGGTGCTGGATCGCCTGGAAACCGCCCAGCCGCGAACCGAACTGCTCACGCGTGTTCAGATAGTCGCGCGTCTCGGCAAACATCCGCTCCATGATGCCCAGCGCTTCGGCGCTGCGTGCCAGCGAGGCCAGCAATTCCGCCGCCTCGATCGCGCCGGTTCCGCCGCCCAGCGGCACCGCCGCCACCCCGGCCAGGTCCAGCGACACGGCAATCGCGCCATCGGCCATCCGCCAGGCCTGGCACGCCAATCCGGCGGCATCGGCTGCAACGAGGTACAGGCCAACGCCGTCGGCAGCACCGGGCTGCCCGGCGGTGCGGGCCGAAACCAGATAGGCATCCACCCCGGCGCCGCCCGGCACGCAAGACTTGGCGCCCGAAATCCGCGTATCGGCACCCGCGCCCTGCGCCGTGGCTTCGACCCACAACCGCCCGCCGCGTCCCCGCGCCTCGGCATGGGCCAGCGCGATCCGCCGCGAACCGTCCAGCAATCCGGGCAGCCATTCGTCGCGCAATGCCGCCGGTGCCACCGCCGCGAACAGGCGGCCCGCCACCAGCACATTGTCGATCACCGGTTCGGCCACCAGGCCCCGGCCCAGCGCCTCGAACATCGTGACGATGCCGGTGGCATCCAGCCCCAGCCCGCCGTGATCCTCGTCGAACGGCGCGGCCAGCAGGCCCAGTTCGCCCAGCAGCGCCCAGTTGCGCGCGGAAAAGCCGTTCGCTTCGGCCTGGTAGCCGCGCCGGCGCTCGATATCGTAATGATCCACGACGAAGCGCTCGGCCAGCGCCTTGAGCATTTCCTCGTCTTCGCTCAGATCGAAGTTCAAGCGGGTTCCCCTTTTCGGCACCCACCCTAGCATCATCGCCGCCACCGCCACGCTGGGCAAAGTGTCAGGTAACCGGCGATTGTATGATGGGCCAAGGCACAGTAGACTTGGGCCAACGATAAGGTCGGGAGTGAAGCCGCTGCTGTCACAGCAACGAATCGACGCCGTGCGCATCAATGCCCCGCAGGACATCCGGCGGGCGGCGCAGGCGTTGCACGAGATTTCCATGTCATGCGGAATGCGTGCCGCCCCGGCTCACGACATCGCCGACAAGCGGACCCCGGTCGATATCGAGGGCGGCGTGCTGGCGCGCGACGTGTTCGGCTGGTCCGAGGACGATCGCGTGTGGTGGCGCAACTCGCGGATCGCGCTGGATTCGCCGATCACCACCGCCTGCCGGTTCGAAAGCCTGCCGTTCTGGGTGAACGCCAAGGGCTTCCACGTGCGGCAGCCCAACACCTACCTCGCCTCGATCGACCTCGCCAATTTCGAGCATCGCGCGATGACCCGCGCGGCGATCGTCGTGCCGGTTCACCTGCCGTTCGGGCAGATCGGCGCGGTCAGCTTCAATCCGCTCGATTCCTCGCACACCGACCTGTCGGAGGAGTTCCTCGCGCTGGGCGATGCCTTCGGCGTCTATGCGCGCACGTTCATCGCCACTTATGTCCACGTGATGGGTTCGATGCAGGCGCTGCCACCGGAATCGCGCCTGTCCAAGCGCGAGGTGGAGTGCCTGCGCTGGGCGGCGATCGGCAAGACCGATCTGGAAATCAGCATGATCATGTCGCGCAGCCGGGCCACGGTGCGCTTCCATATCCACAATGCCTCGATCAAGCTGAACGCGGTGAACCGCAGCCAGACCGTGTTCAAGGCCGCCCAGCTAGGCTACATTTCGCTGGGTCATTGATCGTCAGGGCCGGTCTTCCAGGATCATCGCCGCCGCCCGCCAGCCGATCGCCATCGCCGGGGCATTAGTGTTGCCGGTGACGTGGCCGGGGATCACCGAGCAATCGACCACGCGCACCCCCTGCACGCCGCGCACCCGCAGCCGGGCATCGACCACGGCGCCATCATCGCCGCCCATGCGGCACGAACGGATCGCGTGCAGGCCACAGCTCGACAGGCGGCGGAACGCGGCCAGTACGTCGCCATCGCTTTGCACCGCCGCGCCGGGTACCAGCTCCTCGCCGACCATGTCGCCCAGCGGCGACGCGGCCATGAACGCACGCAAGGTTCGCACGAGCGCGATCGCCGACTGGCGGTCATGCTCGGTCGATAGCCAGTTGGGCAGGATCTGCGGCGCATCGGCCGCGTTCGGCCCGGTGACCCGCAGCGATGCCTCGCTGGTCAGGCGCAAGAGCTGGCCATAGATGGTCACGCCGGGGCGCGGATCGATCTTGTCGAGCGGCACCGGGTTGCCGTCGTCCGCCACCTCGAAGGTATAGCCGCCCAGGTAGATCTGCGCGTCGGTGCGGCCATCGGGGTGCGCGACATTGCAGAACGCGCCCACCTCGAACGGCCCGGTGGCCATGATCCCGTCGCGGCGCAGCAGCCAGCGCAGCATCGCCAGCCCCGCGCCGATGCCGAAGAAGCTCTTGTTGGTGCCCTTGCCGCGATTGAGCCGGAACGGCATCGAGATCGACAGGTGCTCGATCATCCGCTCACCGACGTCGGGCGAATGGGCGACCACCGCGATTCCCGCCGCGCGCAGCCGCTCGGCATCGCCCACGCCCGAGCGTTGCAGCAGCAGCGGGCTTTCCATCGCGCCGCCGCTGACGATCACCTCGCCCCGGCATTCGAACCGGCGCGGCTTGCCGTTGACGGTGGCCTCCACCGCCACGGCCCGCGTGCCCTCGAACACGATGCGTTCGGTGAGCGCGCCGGTCACCACCGTCACATTCGGTCGCTTCCGCGCCGGCGCCAGGAACGTCACCGCCGAACTCTGCCGGCGGCCCTTGCGGATGTTGTGGCTGTACAGGCCGACGCGCGGGCCGGCGGTGCCGTTGAGATCATCGACGCGAGCCATGCCCAGCGCCTCGCCGCTTTCGATCATGCGTTCGGCCAGCGGGTAGCTGTAGATCGCGGGATCGACGTGAACGCGCCCGCCCTGCCCGCGCATCGGCCCCGCCCCGGCGGCATGGTCCTCCAGCGCCAGGAACGCCTCGGTCATGCTGGCGCCGTTCCAGCCGGTGGCGCCCATGCCTTCC
This sequence comes from Sphingomonadales bacterium, assembly GCA_018971065.1. The sequence goes on from JAGWVC010000091.1 coordinate 8,316, forward strand.
CAGGCATCATAGTCGGCCGGTTCGCCACGGCTCCAGATCATGCCGTTGATCGACGACGAGCCGCCCAGGCCGCGCCCGCGAATCCACACCTCGTTCAGCGGCCCGCCCGGTTCGCGCGGCACGCTGACCGGGTACGTCCACATGTGCGCGGGCTTCGTCACCAGCTTGGCGACGCCCTTGGGCAGCGAAACCCAGAAGCTGTCGTTCTCACCCCCGGCTTCCAGCACCAGCACGCGTGACCGGCCATCGGCGCTCAACCGCTCGGCCACCACGCAACCGGCCGAACCGGCTCCGACGACGATGTAATCCCACGCTTCGGTCATGGCTGAATCTCCCGGACAGGGCCATGCCACGCCTGTGACAAATGACGGCCTAGCGTTTTGGTGAGTCAAAATGCGCGGCAAACGGGTCTTAAAGGCAAGTCGTCAGGAATCGCGAACCCGCTCCGGTGAATCGCGGTCGAATGCCGAAGGAAGAGCGATGCGCGCGATTGCCCCCGGGCTGTTTACCGAGGAAAGCCAGCCCCGGCTGGTGGGCGGGCGCCATCACGCCACCGGACGTATCGTCTTTCCCTGCCCGCCGGGCAATGACCATGCCCCGCATCCGCTTGGCCGCGAGGGCACGCTGTGGTCGTGGACGATCCAGCGTTATCGCCCGAAAACACCGCCTTATGCGGGGCCTGAGGCGTTCGAGCCGTGGCCGGTCGGCTATGTCGAACTGCCCGGCGAAACCATCGTCGAGGCGCGGCTGGCCAACGTCGCCTTCGATGACATCCGCATCGGCATGCCGCTGGAACTGACCTTCCTGCCGCTCGATCCCGCCGCCGCCGATCCGGTGATGGTTCACGCGTTTCAGCCGAAAGGGGCCGCCGCATGAGTGATGTCTGCATCGTCGGCATCGGCATTCACCGCTTCGGCCGCACCGATGGCGTCTCGGGCGTCGAACAGGGCGTGTTCGCCGTGCGCAAGGCACTGGCCGACGCCGGGGTGGACTGGCCGCAGATCCAGTTCGCCTATGGCGGCTCGGACGCCGCCGGCAATCCCGACACGATGGTCGAGCAACTCGGGCTGACCGGGGTGCAGTTCATCAACGTCAAGAACGGCTGCGCCACGGGCGGCTCGGCGCTGTTCTCGGCGCAGATGGCGATCAAGTCGGGCGAATTCGACCTGGGCGTCGCCATCGGTTTCGACAAGCACCCGCGCGGCGCGTTCAACGCCCTGCCCGCAGAATACAACCTGCCCGAATGGTATGGCGAGGCGGGCTACATGATCACCACGCAGTTCTTCGCCAACAAGATCACCCGCTACATGCACCTGCACGGCATCAGCCGCACCACGCTGGGCCGGGTGGCCGAAAAGGCGTTCCGCAACGCCGTCCACGCCCCGCACGCCTGGCGCCGCGCACCGGTGGCGCTGGATGAAATCCTCGACGGGCCGATGGTTTCGGACCCGTACAGCAAGTACATGTTCTGCTCGCCGGCCGAAGGCGGCGTCGCGCTGATCCTCGCCAGCGAGAAGAAGGCGCGCGAGCTGGGCAAGCCGCTGGTGCGCCTGAAGGCGGCCACCATGCGCACCCGCCCGCCGGGCTCGTTCGAGGTGTTCGCCCCGTCGTTCGACATCGGCGGCGGCACCGCCACCGCCACCCGCATCGCCAGCGCCGACGCCTTCGCGCTGGCCGGGATCGGCCCCGCCGACATCGCCGTCGCGCAATTGCAGGACACCGAGGCCGGCGCCGAAATCATGCACATGGCCGAGAACGGCTTCTGCGCCGATGGCGCGCAGGAGCAATGGCTGGCCGAGGGCCGCACCGAAATCGGCGGTGCGCTGCCGGTCAACACCGATGGCGGCTGCCTGGCCTGTGGCGAGCCGATCGGCGCATCGGGCCTGCGCCAGGTCTACGAGAACGTCGTCCAGCTTCGCGGGCAAGGCGGCGGGCGGCAGGTGCCCGGCAACCCCAAGACCGCCTACAGCCATGTCTACGGCGCGCCCGGCGTGTCGGCGGTAACGATCCTGGAACGCTGATGGATATCGACTACTCTCCCGAAGATGCCGCCTTCCGCGACGAAGTGCGCGCTTTCCTGGCGGCGGAACTGCCCGAGGCCGTGCGTGCCGGTGCGGCGGCCTCGCCCACCGTGTTCGTCGAACCGGACATCGGCCAGGTGTGGAACGCGGTGCTGAATGCCAAGGGCTGGCTGGGCTACCAGTGGCCGAAGGAGCACGGCGGCACCGGCTGGCCGCCGCTGTGGCGCTACATCTTCGAGAAGGAATGCGCGCTGGCCGGCGCGCCGAACCTGACCGTGCTGGGCCTGAAGCTGGTCGCCCCGGTGATCTGGACGTTCGGCACGCCCGAGCAGAAGGCGCATTACCTGCCGCGCATCCTCTCGGGCGAGGATTACTGGTGCCAGGGCTTCTCCGAACCCGGCTCCGGCTCGGACCTTGCCTCGCTGCAGACCCGGGCGGTGCGCGACGGGGATCGCTATGTGCTGAACGGCTCCAAGATCTGGACCACGCATGCCCACCACGCCAACCGCATGTTCTGCCTGGTCCGCACAGACCCCGATGCGCGCAAGCAGGCCGGAATCTCGTTCGTGCTGGTCGATCTCGATCAGCCGGGCATCTCGGTCCGCCCGATCCTGAGCGCGGCGGGCGATCACGAGGTCAACCAGGTGTTCCTCGAAGATGTCGTCGTGCCGGTCAGCGACCGGGTCGGCGACGAGGGCCAGGGCTGGACGATCGCCAAGTTCCTGCTGGAGAACGAGCGCGGCGGTTCGTGCCACGCGCCCAAGCTGTGCTACGATCTCGACCGGCTGGAAGAAGCCGCCCGCGCCGAAAGCGACGGGCGCGGCGGGGTGCTGGCCGACGATCCGCAATGGCGCCGCCGGCTGGCCCGCGCGCGGCTGGCCGCGCAGGCGCTGGAGATGATCGAACTGAAGATCATTTCCGAAATCGCCAAGGGTCGCCCCCCGGGTCCGCAGACTTCGCTGACCAAGCTGCTGGCATCCAACCTGCGGCAGGACATCGATCTGCTGGCGGTCGATCTCTATGGCCCGGCCGGCCTCCAGCTCGAAACCGTCCGCCCGCTCTATGGCGATGGCGCCCCGCCCGCGATCCACTCGCGCGAGGCGCAGCTTGCCGCGCCGCGCTACCTCAACAGCCGCGCCTGGACGATTTTCGGCGGCACTAACGAAGTCCAGTCCAACATCATCGCCAGGTCCGTGCTGGGCCTGTAACATCCGCAACGTGTCGCGTCGCCCTGAGCCACGCCAGAACGGGGAAGAGGAATGCAACTGAGCAGGGAGGCGCTGCAGCGCGCCTATCGCCAGATGAAGGTGATCCGCGAGTTCGAGGAACGCCTTCACGTCGAGATCATGACCGGCGAGATCGCCGGGTTCACGCACCTCTACAGCGGCCAGGAAGCGGTCGCGGTGGGGGTGTGCGAGCATCTCGACACCGCCGACAAGATCATCTCCACCCATCGCGGCCACGGCCACTGCCTGGCCAAGGGCTGCGAAGTGACCGGCATGATGAAGGAAATCTGGGGCAGCCGCGACGGCCTCGGCAAGGGCAAGGGCGGCTCGATGCACATTGCCGACATCGATGTCGGCATGCTGGGCGCCAACGGCATCGTCGGTGCCGGCGCGCCGATCGCAGTGGGCGCGGCGCTCTCGGCCAAGATCGATGGACAGGGCAAAGTCTCGATCGCATTTTCGGGCGACGGCGCCTGCAACCAGGGTACCACGTTCGAGGCGATGAACTTCGCGGTGGTAACGCAGGCCCCGTGCATCTTCGTGTTCGAGAACAACCACTATTCCGAACACACCGGCGTCGATTACGCGGTCGGCACCGCCGGCGACATCGCCAGCCGCGCCGAGGCGTTCGGCATGAAGGTATGGCGCGCCGACGGCACCGATTTCTTCGCGGTCCACGAATGCATGCGCGAGGTTCTGGCCCATGTCCGCGCCGGCAACGGCCCGGCGGCGGTGGAATTCGATACGGAACGCTTCTTCGGCCACTTCGAGGGCGATCCGCAGCGTTATCGCGGCCCCGGTGAACTGGACCGCATCCGCGAGACGCGGGACTGCCTGAAGAACTTCCGCGCCCAGGTCACCGGCGCGAAGCTGCTCAGCGATGCCGATCTCGACGCGCTCGATGCCGAAGTGCTGGGCCAGATCGAGGATGCCGTCGCCGCCGCGCGCGCCGCCGCCCGCCCCACCCCCGAGGACGTCCTTGCCGACGTCTACATCGCGTACTGAACGGAGCCCGCGACAATGGCACAGATGATGTACCGCGACGCCGTCCTGTCGACGATCGCCGAGGAAATGGCCCGTGACCCCAATGTGGTGGTGCTGGGCGAGGATGTGGTCGGTGGCATGGGCACGCCGGGTGGGCCGGAAGCCATCGGCGGCATCTGGTCCACCTCGACCGGCCTGTTCGGCCAGTTCGGGAAGGACCGCGTGATCGACACGCCGATTTCGGAAAGCGCCATCATCGGCGCCGCATCGGGCTTGGCGCTGGCCGGCAAGCGGCCGATCGCCGAACTGATGTTCGCCGACTTCATCGGCGTCTGCCTGGACCAGATCTGGAACCAGATGGGCAAGTTCCGCTACATGTTCGGCGGCAAGTCGAAGTGCCCGGCGGTGATCCGCATGGCCTATGGCGCCGGCTACAACGCCGCCGCGCAGCACAGCCAGTCGGTCCACCAGATCCTCACCGGCATGCCCGGGCTGAAGGTGGTGATGCCCAGCAGCCCCGGCGACGTGAAGGGCCTGCTGCGCACCGCGATCCGCGACGACGACCCGGTGATCTTCCTTGAGCACAAGGCGCTCTACGGCATGTCGGGCGAAGTGCCTGACGACCCGGACTTCACCATCCCGTTCGGCCACGCCCGCCTCACCCGCGCCGGGCAGGATGTCACCATCGTCGCCTCGGGCCTGCTGCTCGGTTTCGCTGAGGCCGCGGCCGACAAGCTGGCCGCCGAAGGCATCGGCTGCGACGTGATCGACTTACGCACCACCAGCCCGCTCGACGAGGAAGCGATCCTCGATTCGGTCGAGGTGACCGGTCGCCTGATCGTCGTCGATGAAGCCCCGCCGCGCTGCGGCCTTGCCGGCGACATCTGCGCGCTGGTCGCCAACAAGGCGTTCGCCAGCCTCAAGGCCCCGCCGCAGGCCGTCACCCCGCCGCACACCCCGATCCCGTTCGCACGCGAGCTGGAATCGGCGTACCTCCCCTCGACCGACAAGATCGAGGCGGCGGTGCGCAAGGTTCTGGCCTGGCGCTGAGGAGGGCTCGACATGGCCGATATCCGCCCGTTCTGCATGCCCAAATGGGGCATCGAGATGACCGAAGGCGTGCTTGCCGAATGGATGGTGCGCGAAGGCGACGCGTTCAAGCGCGGCCAGACGCTGTGCCTGATCGAAACCGCCAAGATCACCAACGAGGTCGAGGCCGAGTACGACGCGGTGGTCCGCCGCGTGCTGGTCGGCGCCGGTGGTGAGGCGCAGCCGGTGGGCGCGCTGCTGGCGGTGTTCGCCGATGCCGCCGCCACCGACGCCGAGATCGAGGCATTCGTCGCGGGCTTCCGCCCCGCCGATACGGCGGTCGCGGCCAAGGCCGGCGCCCCTGCGCCTGTGCCCCCCCCTGCCCCCGCATCCGCCGCGCCGAGGAAGATCGAGACCAACCGCCCGATCAGCCCCGAAGCGCTGCGCCTGGCCGAAGCCGAGGGGCTTGACCTTGCCGGCGTCGAAGGCACCGGCCGGGGTGGTCGCATCACCTATCAGGATGTTCACCAGGCGCTGCGCCCGGCGGCGGCTCCGGTGCTGAAGGGCGCGGCGCAACTGATCGAGGACAACGCGAAGGCGTTCGCCTCGCCGCTGGCCCGCCGCCTTGCCGCGATCCACGGCATCGATCTCGCCGGCATTGCCGGAACCGGCCCGCGCGGGCGCATCTCCAAGGGCGACGTACTGGCCCGCGTGGCCCCGGCCGCCCCGGCGGGCAGTGCCCCGGCCGCGTTCGAAGCGGTAGCCAACACCCCGGAAGTCGTGCCGTTCGACCGCATCCGCAAGGTCGTCGCCCGGCGGCTGACCGAGGCGAAGCAGCAGATCCCGCACTTCTACCTGCGCGTCTCGGCCCGGGCCGACGAACTGGTGGTGCTGCGCAAGACCGCCAATCTGGTGCTGGGCTGCAAGGCCTCGATCAACGACTATCTGGTGAAGGCGGTGGCGCTGGCGCTGGTCCGCCACCCCGATGTCAACGTGCAGGTGCATGGCGAGAGCATTCACCGCTTCCCCCACGCCGATGTCGCGATCGCGGTGGCCAGCCCGAAAGGCCTCGTTACCCCCGTGATAAGGCAGGCTAATCGCCTCCGCATCGACCAGCTCGCGGCGGAAAGCCGCCGCCTGATCGACAAGGCAATGGCCGGAAGGCTGGCCATGGAAGACATGGAGGGCGGCACGTTCTCGGTCTCGAACCTGGGCATGATGGGGGTCGAGCAGTTCGACGCCATCATCAACCCGCCGCAGGCCGCGATTCTCGCCGTCGGTGCGGTCACGCGCCAGCCGGCGGAAACCGAACACGGCGACATCGCCTTCGAAAGCCGCATCGCGCTGACCCTGTCGGTCGATCACCGCGCCATCGACGGCGCCGGCGGCGCGCAATTCCTGCAAACGCTGAAGGGCCTGATCGAAGCCCCGGAAGGCCTGTTCCAATGACCAAGCCCAAAGCCATCACCGCTCTCGGTCCGGTCGGCCAGCTCGCTTACCTGCCGTCGGACTTCGACGCGGCGGTGAAGTACTGGACCGAAACGATGGGCGTCGGCCCGTTCTATGTGCTCGAAAACGTGGCCCTGGGCGGCTGCCGATACAAGGGCCAGCCCACCGGCGCGGTGTTCTCGATCGCCATTGCCTATTGGGGCGATGTCCAGATCGAACTGATCCGCGCCGAGAATGACGAACCCGGCATCTACACCGGCGAATACGCGGTGACCGACCGCCTGCACCATATCTGCATCTTCGTCGATTCGATCACCGAAGCCCGCGCCGCCTGCGCCGCCGCCGGGGCGGAAATCCTGGTCGAGGGCACCGTCGGCGAGGATGGCGCGGTGATCTATGTCGATGCCGGTGGCGGCCCGGGACACGTCATCGAACTGCTCCAGAACATGACCGGCGCCGATGCCATCTTCCAGATGATCAAGGACGCGGGCAAGGACTGGGACGGCACCGACCCGCTGCGCATCCTCGGCTGAACGAACAACGGAACCGACATGACCCTTTCCCCCGAAGCCCTCGCCCTTGCCGACAAGGTGGAGGCGTTCGTCCGCGATGTGGTGATCCCTTACGAGAAGGACCCGCGCCGCGATCATCACGGCGCGCCGCTGGACGACATGGTGTTCGAGATGCGGGAGAAGGCGCGCGCCGCCGGGGTGCTGACCCCGCACATCCTGCC
>JAGWVC010000092.1 GCA_018971065.1 Sphingomonadales bacterium
GCCCGCATCACGCTGCTGCAGATCGCCGCCGCCGCGCTGGTCGGCAGCCTGGCCGGCCTCGTCGCCGGCATGGCCGCGCTACCCCTGCTGGCGCGCGTGATCGGCACGCTGCTGCCCATCGCCGCGATCCACCCCGACCTTGCCGCGCTGCTGCGCGCCGCCGCCTACGGCCTGCTGGTGGCGCTGGTATTCGCCGCCCCGCCGCTGGCGCAGGCCCGCCGTTTCCCGGCAATGGCGCTGTTTCGCGCCCGGATCGCCGCGCCCTCGGCCAGCCGCGACGCGCTCCTGCCGGTGGCGCTGGGCCTTGCCGCCATTCTCGCCATCGCGCTGCTGGCCAGCCCGTCGCCGATGCTGGTGCTGATCTTCCTCGGCGGCGCCGGCGCGCTGTTCGCGCTGCTCGGCGCCCTCGGCCTCGCCATCCGCCACCTCGCCGCCCGCCTGCCGCGCAGCCGCCACGCGCTGGTCCGGATCGGCATTGCCAACCTCTACCGACCCGGCGCGCAGACCGGCCGCCTGGTCACCGCCATCGGCTTCGGCCTTTCGGCGTTCGTGCTGCTCGCGGTCGTCGAAACCAGTCTCGATGCCAACATCGCCGCGCGCGTCCCCGCCCGCGCGCCCGACTGGTTCGTGATGGACCTGCCGCCCGAACGCCTCCCCGCGTTCGAGACCACCGTCCACGCCGCCGCCCCCGCCGCCCGCATCCGCACCGTACCGGCACTGCGCGGCGCGATCCTCGCCTACGGCCCTCCCGGCGCGATGACCCGCGTTGCCGACATCAAGGACATCCCCGACGACGCCTGGGCGCTCAAGGGAGAGCGCGGGCTTACCTTTTCCGAAGCCATCCCCGAAGGCAACGCCGTCACCGCCGGCCACTGGTGGCCCGCCCATTACAGCGGCCCGCCCCTGGTCTCCGTCGACGAGAAGTTCGCCAACGCGGTCGGCCTGCACCTCGGCGACAGGCTGACCGTCGGGCTGCTCGGGGTCGAACGCACCGTCACGATCGCCGCCTTCCGCCGGATCGACTGGGACAGCTTCGGCTTCAATTACGTGCTGGTGTTCTCGCCCAACGCCATTGCCGATGCGCCGCACAAGCTGGCCGCCACCATCGCCCTCGCCCCGGCGGAGCGCACTGCCGCCACCCGGGCGACCCTTCTACGCAGCCTGACCAGAACCTTCCCCGCCAGTTCGGTGATCGAGGTCGGCAACCTGCTGCGCGATGCCCGCGCCCTGCTCGACCAGATGGCCACCGCCATCCTCAGCGCCGCCTCGGTCGCCGTGCTGGCCGGCCTCGCCGTGCTGGTCGGCGCGATCGCCGCCGCCCGCGCCAGCCGCCTTTACGACAACGTCATCCTGCGCGTGCTCGGCGCCGGCCGCGCGCAACTGCTGCTGCTGCAACTGGTCGAATTCGGCGCGCTCACGCTGATCCTTGCCCTGGTCGCGTTGGGCCTCGGCAGCGGCCTCGGCTGGCTGGTAATCGTCAAGCTGTTCAAGTTCGAATTCCTGCCCGATTGGCCCCGCGTTTCCGCCGTCCTCGGCGCCGGCCTCGGCCTCACCCTCGCCTTCGCAATCGGCGGCTCGTTGCCGTTGTTGCGCGCCAAGCCGGCCGAAGCCTTGCGCGAATTGTGATGCTGCGGAAACACGAAACCGCAATGATGCCCTGTAATGTTGCACAATTCGGCAGGTTCTTCGCGTCGGGCACTTGCACGAAAACGGATTTCGTACTTCTGGGTTATGCATTACGGGCAGATCTTCAAGCTGGACGAAATGACGGGATTGGGACAATTGATGCAAGGTAGTGAAGCTATGGCACGAATCCACCCGGTAATCCTTTGTGGCGGCAACGGCACGCGGCTCTGGCCTCGCAGCCGGGCAGCGATGCCCAAACCGTTCCTTCCGCTGGTGGGTAACGAAACGCTGTTCGAGGAAGCGCTGTCACGGGCCGGGAATGCGGCACAGTTCGCGCCGGCAACCGTGGTGACGGGCGCCGCCCATATTGCCCATGTCGAAGCACAGATGCACGACAATGGCCTTGTCATTGTCGAACCGGCTGCCAGAAACACCGCCGCCGCCATCGCGTTGGCCGCTGCCATGCTCGATGACGATGCCGTGATGCTGGTCTGCCCCAGCGACCATCATATCGGCAACCGCGATGCATTCGTGGCCGCCGCCCAGGCGGCGGCAAACCTGGCGCGCCAGGGCTGGCTCGTCGCCTTCGGCATCGCCGCCACCGCGCCGGAAACCGGATACGGCTACATCCGCCGGGGCGAGGCAATCGACGACGCCGGCTTCCGCATCGAACGCTTCGTCGAAAAACCCGACCGCGCCCGCGCCGAAGCCTTCCTCGCTGATGGCGGTTATAGCTGGAACGGTGGCATTTTCGCATTTCGCGCCGGCGACTTCCTGCGCGAGCTGGCAGCGCACCGGCCCGCCATCGCCCAGGCCGTGCAAGCCGCCGTCGCTGGTGGCCGCCGCGACGACGCGCGGTTCCATCCCGATGCCGATGCCTTTGCTGCCATCGCCGGTGAATCGGTCGATTATGCCGTGATGGAAAACACCACCCGCGCCGCCGTCGTGCCGGTGGCAATGGACTGGTCCGACATCGGCAACTGGGAAGCCCTGCATCAGGCGCGCGCGCGCGATGCCGATGGCAATACGGCACTGGGCCGACACGAACTGGTCGATTGTCGCAACGTCATGGTCGAAACCGACGGTCCGCGCGTTTCGGTGATCGGGCTGTCCAACGTGATTGTCGTCGTCGATGGCGACGAGGTACTGGTCACCACGGCAGCCGGTGCGCAGTTGGTGGGCAAATTGGGCGGCGCCGCAAATCAGTGAACTCGTGCCCTGCGGGCACGCCCTGGTGAGGACTACATGACCGAGACAAGCGCGCTTCTCCCGATCCGGATGGTCGAAAAGCCGTGGGGCCAGACGCGCCTGCCCGCGCCGTTCGCCACCCCGCCGGGGCAGGTGATCGGCGAGATCTGGTTCGAGCCGCCGGCCGACCTGGCCGCGCTGCTGGTCAAGTACATCTTCACCAGCGAGGCGCTGTCGGTGCAGGTCCACCCGTCCGATGCGCAGACCCGCGCGGCAGGCAAGGGCAACCAGGGCAAGGAGGAATGCTGGCTGGTGATCGCCGCCGAGCCGGGCGCGCGCATCGGCATCGGCTTCGACCGCGCGCTCGACGGCGCGGCGATGCGCGCCGCGGCACTCGACGGCAGCATCGAGCATCTGATGACCTGGCACGCGGTGACGCCGGGCGATTTCTTCTTCATCCCCGCCAACACCGTCCACGCCATCGGCGGCGGCATCGCGTTGATCGAGATCCAGCAGAACAGCGACATCACCTATCGCCTCTACGACTATGGCCGCCCGCGCGAACTGCACCTCGACGAAGGCATCGCCGTGGCGCGCGGCGAACCTTACCCCGAATCGCTGCACCGCCGCGTCGCCGCCGATGAAACGGCGACGCTGGTCGACGGCCCGCATTTCCGGATGGACCGCGTGGCCGGGCCGATGAACGACGCGCTGCGCGAACGCTATGCGACAGGCCCGCTGCTGGCCATCCCGCTCGCCGGCGCCGTGTCCGTGGCCGGCCAGCCGGTCCCCGCCGGCGCCTGCGCCCGCGCCGCGCGTGTCGCCGACATCACCATCCAGCCCGGCGCCACCTGCCTGCTGGCCCAGCCGGTTGACCAAACCCGGTAAACCCTACCGGAACACGTCCGCCGTTCCCCGCTCCTTCGGGTCCGGCCCGAAACGGTTCGGGCCCGAATTGCTGTCCAGGCAGAAGAACACCAGCAGCACGATCCAGCCGATCAGCGGCACGAACCACAGCAACTGCCACCAGCCCGATCGATCGATGTCATGCAGCCGCCGCGCCGCCACCGCCAGCGCCGGAACCAGGTTGATCAGGTTGAACAGCCCCCGCAACATCCCGCCGGTCGTACTCAGCGACGACGAGACGCTGAACGCCATTGGCCCGCTCGAATAGACCGGGTTGCCGAACACGATGTCGATCGCCGCCCCGACAAGGAAGCAGAACAGCGCCCACATCCAGAATTCCCTGCGGCGCGATCGTCCGCTGAATTCGGCATAGCGCCGATAGGGCATCAGCATCCATTCCATCGTTGCCTCCAAGCCTGCCTGCCGCAGGAAACCACGCCGCGCCCATCCCCGCAAATGAAAAAGGGGGCCGAACGGCCCCCTTCCCCATGCCTTGTCCTGCCGCCGCTCAGTATTTGTAGAGCAGCGAGAACCCGTAGGTCGCCGGCGTGTTCGGATAGGCCGAAACCGACCCGCTCTGCAGCGGCGAATCGAAGATCGTGTAATAATAGCGATCGTTGGTCAGGTTCCGCCCCCACACGCTCACCGCCAGCCCGTTCTGCAACTGGTAAGTGGCAGAGGCGTTGATCTCGCTGACCGTCCGCCGGAACGCCTTGGCAGCGTCCAGCCCCGGCTGGTAGTTGATCACCGCCCCGGTGATCGCGTTGCGCTGGATGAACCCCGGCAGCCCGTCGAGGATCTGCGTCGGCGATTCATAGTGCCAGTCCATGCGCAGGATGATGTGATCGCCATTGGCCAGCGGATGGTCCCAGTTGCCCGCCAGCGTCAGCGAGACCGGCGGAATCCCCGCCGGCTCAATGCCCGAGGCATCGCCGAACGGCGATTGCACATAGCTGTCGTACTTCGGATTCAGCCAGGTGACCGCACCGTTCAGCGTCAGCTCCGGCGTCGGCTTGAACGATCCCTCGGCCTCGATGCCCCACACCGATTCCTTGCCGGCATTGCCCAGGATGAAGCCGGTGCCGGTGAACAGGTTCGACTGGAAGCCCTTGATGTCCTCCTTGAACACCGCGACGTTCAGCGTGGTGCTGCCCCAGTGCCCCTTCATCCCCGCCTCATAGACGGTGGACTTCTCCGGTCCGGCGAAGCGGCTGCCATAGGACTGGTTGACCAGCGCCAGCCCGTTGGCGACGATCGTCGCCTGGTCCGAAGCTGCCGGCCGGCTGTCGCGCGACAGGTTGACCGAGCTCGCCTTGAAGCCGGTGGCAAAGCTGGCATAGGCGTTGACGTGGCCATCGACGTCATAGGCCAGCCGCGCCGTGTACGAGACATTGCCGTCGCTGGTCTTGCCCGGCTCCACCTTGTTCGGCACGTTCAGGAACGGCGGCAGGAACTGATAGGCCTTCAGCGCCAGGATATTGTTCGTCGCGTTCAGCGCGCCGGCCTGGATCTGCGCGAACGCGGCCGGTTGCACGCCGGCAAAGCCCGCCACCTGCGCCGCCGAGGCGATTCCGCCGGGAACGCCCAGCAGCCCGCCGACCGTGCTGGCGATGAAGTAGCTGTTCAGCCCGGTCGAGTAGGCCGAAAGCGGCACGCCCGAAAACACGTCGTTGGATACGGTGCCACTGGTGTCGAACGTCTTCTTGTCGTGCGTGTAGTTCAGCCCGGCGGTCAGCGTCAGCCGCTCGGCAACCTTGAAATCGACCTGCCCGAACACCGAGATCGCGTCGTTCTTCAGCGCATACTTCTCGTTCAGCCCGGTACCGGCCTGGAAGAACTTGCCCAGATAGAGGCCGGGGTTGCCCGACAGCGTGCCCAGCAGCGTCTCCAGCTTGGTCAGCCCGTCGGTCTGGCCCAGCGTCCCCCCGGTCAGCGCGTTGGCATAAAGCCGCGTCTGGCTGCCATAGAGAATCTGCCCTTCCTGGGCGATCTTCTCGTTGAAGTAGTACAGCCCGCCGACGAAGTTGATCGGACCATCCAGATTGGTGGCCGCCCGCAGTTCCTGTGTGAACGTGCGGATGCCCACCTTGGCATAGTTGAGTCCCAGGATGTCCAGGCTGGTGAAGTCCGAATCCTGCAACGTCTGGTTGTCGTTCTTGCGCCAGGCGGTGATCGAGGTGATGGTCAGCGGCCCCAGCGAATAGTCGATCTGGCCCGAGAACCCGTAGTTCTTGATCCGGTTGGTCGAATCGAAGTTGTTGTAGACCGTCCCGAACGTGTCGCTGGTCGGGTTGACCTTGCCGCCCAGCGCCCGGATCGCGGCGGTCGCCGCCGCCGGCTGGACATTGGTCACCGCGCAGCAACGCTCGTTGATCGCACCGTAATCCGCAATCAGCCGCACCTTGAGCTGGCTGTTCGGCTCCCACAGCGCCTGCCCGCGCACGAACGACCGCTTGCGGTTGTTGATCTGGCTGCCGGTGGCGGCATCCTTGACGTAGCCATCACGCAGGTTCAACCCGCTGGCCAGGCTCAACGCCAGCGTATCGCTGACCGGCCCGGTGACCATGGTCTTCATCACGAAAGCATTGTAGTTGCCATAGGACAGCTCGATGCTGCCGCCGGGCTTGAACTGCGGCGCCTGGGTGACGATCGAGATCACGCCCGCCGAGGCGTTCTTGCCGAACAGCGTCGATTGCGGCCCGCGCAGCACTTCCACGCGCTTCACATCCGGAAAATCGGCAATCTGCGCCGCCGAACGCGAACGATAGACGCCGTCGATGAACACCCCCACCGACGGTTCGATGCCGGCGTTGTTGGCGCCGTTGCCGAAACCGCGAATGTCGAAATCGGTCTGCGCCGAGCTCTGGTGCTCGACCACGCGCAGCGACGGCACCACCGTCGCCAGGTCCTTGATGTCGCGGATATGCGCCTTTTCCAGGGTATCGGCCGTGGTCACCGAAACCGCCACCGGCACGTCCTGCAAGGTCTGCTCGCGCTTGGTCGCGGTCACGACGATCTCGTTGCCGGCCCCTTCGGCGGCCTCGTCCCGCGCCGGCTGCGCTTCCTGCGCCGCATCGGGCTTCGCTGCCTGGGCATGCGCAGCAAACGGCGTCGCAACCCCGAACGCCAAACCCGCGATCACGAGCGCCCGCAGCGAAACCTGGCCGACAGCGGGTGCCGAAGCGTTGATTCTGGTTATCATGGTCAATCGAGTCCTCTCACCGCGAATACCCCGCCTCATCGCCATGAATATCGTGCGGCAAGAGTTTCGCATTGCCCCTTACTGGTTCCATCAGTAATTTTTCGGCCACCATTGCACAATCGCAAAATCCTGTCCGGCCATTCCTTTTCCACCACGCCGTCATTCCGGGGTATTGCCGGACGTGTTCCCCCCCTGCCCAATCGCCCGCTTGCCGCGCCGCCGATTTTCGACTAGGGCGCGCGCCATGTTGCGGCGCAACAAGCGTCGTCGCCCCCCGCATTTTTCCATCGTTCTCACCGAAAGCCACCCCGCATGTCCGCCGCCGGCCAGCCGCTTCGCAATATCGCCATCATCGCCCACGTTGACCACGGCAAGACCACGCTGGTCGACCAGCTCTTCCGCCAGTCGGGCACCTTCCGCGAAAACCAGCGCGTGGAAGAACGCGCGATGGACTCGAACGACCTCGAGAAAGAGCGCGGCATCACCATTCTCGCCAAATGCACCAGCGTCGAATGGACCAGCCCCGACACTGGCGAGACCACGCGCATCAACATCGTCGACACCCCCGGCCACGCCGACTTCGGGGGTGAGGTCGAACGCATTCTCAGCATGGTCGATGGCGTCATCCTGCTGGTGGACAGCTCCGAAGGCGCCATGCCGCAAACCAAGTTCGTCACCGGCAAGGCGCTCGCGCTGGGGCTGAAGCCGATCGTCGTCGTCAACAAGATCGACCGCGCCGACGGCCGCCCGCAGGAAGTGCTGGACGAGGTGTTCGACCTGTTCGTCAACCTCGACGCCAACGACGACCAGCTCGAATTCCCGGTGCTCTATGCCTCGGGCCGCAACGGCTATGCCAGCGAGGACGAGGAAGCCCGCGAAGGCGATCTGACCCCGCTGTTCCGGAAGATCATCGAATACGTCTCGCCCCCCACGCTCGACGTCGATGCCCCGTTCACTTTCCTCGCCACCCTGCTCGATCGCGACAACTTCATGGGCCGCGTGCTCACCGGCCGTGTCCAGTCGGGCCGCATCCGCGTCAACCAGCCGATCCACGCCATCGACATCGACGGCAAGGTCGTCGAGGTCGGCCGCGCCTCCAAGCTGATGAGCTTCGACGGGCTTGAGCGCGTGCCCGTCGAGGAAGCCAAGGCCGGTGACATCATCGCCATCGCCGGCCTGGAAAAGGCCACCGTCGCCAACACCATCGCCGACACCTCGGTCAGCACGCCCATCGCCGCCCAGCCGATCGATCCGCCGACCCTGTCGATGCGCTTCTCGGTGAATGACAGCCCGTTCGCCGGCCGCGAAGGCTCGAAGGTCACCAGCCGCATGATCCGCGACCGGCTTGAGCGCGAGGGCGAGTCCAACGTCGCCATCCGCATCACCGAAAGCGCCGACAAGGACAGCTTCGAAGTCGCCGGTCGCGGCGAACTCCAGCTCGGCGTGCTGATCGAGACGATGCGCCGCGAAGGCTTCGAACTCGGCATCAGCCGCCCGCGCGTGCTGTTCGGCGAGGATGAGCACGGCAAGCGCACCGAGCCTTACGAAACCGTCGTCGTCGATGTCGATGACGAGTACTCGGGCACCGTCGTTGACAAGATGGCGATCCGCAAGGCCGAGATGACCGACATGCGCCCCTCGGGCGGCGGCAAGACCCGCATCACCTTCTCGGCCCCGTCGCGCGGGCTGATCGGCTACCACGGCGAATTCCTCTCGGACACGCGCGGCACCGGCATCATGAACCGCCTGTTCGAGAAGTATGGCCCGCACAAGGGCGCCATCGCCGGCCGCCCCAACGGCGTGCTGATCTCGAACGGCACCGGCGAAGCCGTCGGCTACGCACTGAACAGCCTCGAGGAGCGCGGCATCCTGTTCGTCAAGCCGCAGGACAAGATCTACGAAGGCATGGTGATCGGCGAGAACGCCAAGCCCGACGATCTCGAAGTCAATCCGATGAAGTCGAAGCAGCTCACCAACTTCCGCTCGACCGGCAAGGACGATGCCATCCGCCTCACCCCGCCGAAGATCATGACGCTGGAACAGGCCATCGCCTACATCGACGAGGACGAGATGGTCGAAGTCACGCCCAAGTCGATCCGCATTCGCAAGGCCATCCTCGATCCGAACGAGCGCAAGAAGGCGTCCAGGAAGAAAGAGGCCGCCTGAGGCTGACGGGCCGGAAACAGGCAGCGGCCTGAACCCGGCAAAATCCGCCTGATCACGGCACGCGACAGGGCATCCAGCGCCCGGCCCGTGCCGTATCCGGCCACCCCCGAAGCCGCACAACCGGCTGGCCACAGCGATGGCGGTGTGGCCATTTGCCTTGCCGCAATGTCACAATTCATACCACGCCCGCAACTTTGCCAGCCATTGCGGCAATATTACCGCCGCCAATACATCCTGAGGCGCGGAAATTCGCCAAAAACCGTCCATATTTATTTATTACACTTTTGTGACAACTTATGGACGCCGCATTTATCGCGAATGCGCTAGCCGCTGCTTATCCAAAAATTAAGTGGCCGATCATAGCCTTAGACCCTGATGCACCGTCAATCGCAGGGCCATATGACGTCATTTCGCCAACTCGCGCTGAAGATCCCCGCTGTCGGCCCCGACGACGCGGGCGAACTCGCCTATGAGCGCTTCAACCGTGAGCCGGATTGCCCGCTGCTGCCGGTGATCGATTCCGAACAGCGCCCGATCGGCCTGATCGAGCGCAACGCGTTCCTCATGAAATTCGCGAGCCAGTACGGCCGCGCCGTGTTCGCCTCGCGGCCGATCTCGCTGCTGATGGCGCCATCGCCACTGCTGGTCGATATTGACGAGAATCCGGGCGACTTTGCCGAGCACGCGCTCGGCGGCCATTCCGACGCCCTCGTGCGCGGATTCGTCATCACCGAAGGCGACTGCTATTTCGGCGTCGGCGCCATCCTCGATCTCCTCAAGTCGGTGATCGTCGAACGCACCGCCACCGCCGCGCGCACCGCCTCGCTCGCCGAACGCCTCAGCGCGTCCAACCTCGCGCTGGAGCGTCAGCGCCGTCTCGCCGAAGCGGTGATCGAACATATTCCCTCGCACCTCGCGGTCCGCTCCGAACCGGACGGCCGGCTGCTGCTCGTCAACAGCAGCGGCGCCCGGCTGCTCGGCGCCCCGCCCGAAGCGCTGGTCGGCCGTCGCCTCGGCGAAATAAGCCCGCCGCATGTCGCCAGGCAACTCCGCCGGGCCGAACGCGCGCTTTGCACGCCCGATCCGGCTCCCCCACGCGACCTCGTGTTCCATCCCGGACGCGGCAAGGCCCCGCGCACCCTGCGCACCGCGATGATCCCCATCGACATGCCCCCCGCCGAACAGGTCTCGCTGTTCGTGGCCGACGATGTCACCGATGTCCGCCAGGCCCATTCGCGCATCGCCGAACTGGCCCATTTCGACATGCTCACCGGCCTGCCGAACCGCGTCCAGCTTCACGACCATCTCGATCGCGCCCTCGCCGCCGCGCGCCACTGCCCCGGCGAAAAGGTCGCCCTGCTCGCCATCGATCTCGATCGCTTCAAGCAGATCAACGATGCCTTCGGCCACGCGATGGGCGATCGCGCGCTCGAGGAGATCGCCCGCCGCATCCGCGCCTCGATCCGCGCCGAAGACATGCCTGCCCGGCTCGGCGGCGATGAATTCGCGGTCGTCGTCAGCGGCCCCGATGCCGCGGCCGCCGCCGAACTGGTCGCCGCCCGCCTCACCGATCACCTCCACCAGCCCTGCTGCCTGGGCGACAAGATCGCGGTGCCGGGCGCCAGCATCGGCCTCGCGATCTATCCGGACGATGCCGCCGACGCGGTCGAACTGATGCGCCACGCCGATTTCGCGCTGTACCAGGTCAAGGCCAACGGCAAGGGCAGCCACCGCCGCTTCGACGCGTCGATGCGCGACGGACTGGCCCTGCGCGCCACAATGGAATCCGATCTGCGTGGCGCGCTGGAGAACGGCGAGCTCGATCTCCACCTCCAGCCCCTGCTCGACATCGGCTCGGGCCGCATCCAGGGCTTCGAATGCCTGCTGCGCTGGCAGCACCCGATCCACGGCACCGTGCCGCCCGCCACCTTCATCCCGCTTGCCGAGGAAATCGGCCTGATCTGCCAGCTCGGCGAATGGGTCGTCCACCGCGCCTGCGCGATCCTCGCCCGCCTGCCCGAACCGATGTTCGTCGCGGTCAACATCTCCGCCATCCAGTTCCGGCTGCCCGGCCTCGTCGCCTGCGTGGCCCGCGCGCTCGCGCAGTCCGGCGTCGCCCACGACCGGCTCGAACTGGAAATCACCGAAAGCGTGCTGATTTCGGACGAGACGCAGGTCATCCAGTGCGTCCGCCAGTTGCGCGATCTCGGCGTGCGCATCGCCCTCGACGATTTCGGCACCGGCTTCTCGTCGTTTTCCTATCTCCAGCGCTTCGCCTTCGACAAGATCAAGATCGATCGCAGCTTCATCTCCGGCCTGCCCACCAACCCCGCCTCGCGCGCCATCGTCTCGGCGCTGACGGTCATGGGCCGCCAGTTGGGCGCCGTCGTCACCGCCGAAGGTGTCGAAACCGAAGTCCAGCTCGATTGCCTGCGCGAACTCGGCTGCACCGAAGCGCAAGGCTACCTGATCGGCCGCCCCGCCGGCGACATCTCCGACTATCTCGCCGCAGGCATCCGCGCCGCGAAAGTCGCCTGACACAACGTCACTGACACCCCGCCGATCATTCTCCGGGCCGCGCCGCACTTGCCATCATCGCCGCCGCACGCCAATCTGCCGCCATGCGCCGCGCTCTCCTGCTGTCACCAGCCTTCGCCCTGCTCGCCACCGCCCCGGCCTACGCCGAGGGCCTCACGGGCCCCTGGCACGTCACCGGCAGCATCCTCGGCCACGCCTTCGCGCTCGATTGCCGTTTCGCCGCCCTCAGCGCGAACGGCAGCGGCAACCCCGGCGCCTGCACCGAAACCGGCGCCGATCCTGCCGGCCACGGCGAGGGCCACGCCGGCAAGGTGCATCCGCTCACCCGCGCCGTGCAGACCGGCAGCCAGGTCACCTGGTCCTACCCCGCCAGCGCCTTCCTGATGACCTTCGACATGGTCTTCACCGGCACCCTCGCCGGCAACCAGATCACCGGCATCGCCACCGCCGCCGGCCGCAAGGGCGCCTTCACCGCCCGCCGCGCGCCCTGACCTCGCCCCCCGCCCGCCGGCACGCGACTATCAGCTCGCGGTAAAGCTGCTCGAAAGCCGGAACGTCGCCTGGACCGTGGCCCCGTTGACATAGCGCACCCGGTAAAGCGTCGCCGAGCTATAGACCCCCGCCAGCCGCACCGACAGGTTCGCCGCCACATTGGCCGTCACCGCCTGGCTCGCCACCGCCTGCCAGCTCGCCCCGGTGTCCAGCGACTGGTCGATATAGACCGTCCCGGCCTGGTCGGCGAACGCCGTCGCATTGAAGAACGCATAGGACGTCGCCGAATTCGCGCGTCCCGCGCCGGTAAACCCGGCGCCTGCGGCCAGCGCCGTGGTGCTATCTGTATAGCCGCTGCCGCCGTTCACCGTCCCCGAAACCGTCATATAGACCGGCGGCGCCTGGTGCTTCTGGTTCAGCACCACCGTCACCGTGCCCGTTCCATACGTCGAAACCCGCGCCCGCACGAATGCCGCCGCCGACGCAAACGCATAGACTCCCGCCACCGTCGAACTCGTCACCGGATAGGCACTCGGCGAAATCACCGCCACCACCGGCAGTGCCACCCAGTTGGTGTTGTCGTTCGATTGCTCATAGACGATCGTGCAACCGGCCCCGGCATTCGTCACCTGGAACGAACCGCCCATGTTCAGGGCATTGCTCGCCGAAACCACCGTCGCCGCCGCCGTCACGCTGCCACTCGTGGCCGCGTTCTCGTTTACCGCGCGATAGATCGCCGAAAGCCACCCGGTCAGCCCCGCGCCGCCCCCCGGCATCGCCGTTCCCGTAACCGCGCTGCCCGCCGGCTCCAGGTTGGCCAGGTCCGAAGCCACCGCCACCGACAGGCTCTGCGCCCCCGCCCTCGCGCCCGGACTTGCCGGCAACTGGCCGGAAAGCCCGGTCACCGCCGCAACCACTGCCGCCTGGTTGGCCGCCGTCGCCGCCCCGGCGGGCAGCGGCAGGGCCGTGGCCGAAACCGCCTGCACCGCCGGCCATTCCACCGGCAGCGGCACCGATTCGCTGACCACCTGCGCGGTGTTGTCGGGATTGGCGAACGCGATCACGCTGGTGGCGGCAAAACTGG
This sequence comes from Sphingomonadales bacterium, assembly GCA_018971065.1. The sequence continues at coordinate 13,203 of JAGWVC010000092.1, forward strand.
CCGGAAACATGGCGGGCGGGTTGGGCATGGCGGTCTCCCTGAGGTCGATACGAATCACCAAATAACCATTAAGGTTCTTGTAGGACAGATTTTTATCCAAATCCGCAAACCCCTTGCCCTCCGCGATCGCGCAAGCCATCCTTTCCCCGGCACGCCACAACGCGGCCTTCCGGGAGAATGCCGATGCTACGCCACACCCTGCTGCCGCTCGCGCTGCTCGCCACCCCCGCACTCGCCAGCGCCGCCCCGCTCCCCCCGGTCAGCCTCGAAGTGCTCACCCGCACCCCCGCGTGGGACGGCCGCGGCTTCGGCCAGACCGGCGCCTACGAACGCATCACCGCCGTCGCCCACTTCCGCATCGATCCGCGCGCGCCGGCCAATCGCGGCATAGCCGACCTCGCGCTTGCGCCCCGCGAAGCCGACGGCCGCGTCGTCTACGACGTCGATGTCGTTATCCTCCGCCCCGCCTCCCCGGCCCACGCCCGCCCGGTGCTGCTCTACGACGTCGTCAATCGCGGCATGAAACTGCTCGGCATGCTGAACAACGGCGGGATGGGCCTGGGAGACCCCATCGCCCCCGGCGACGGCCTGCTGATGCGCCAGGGCCTCACCCTGGTGTGGAGCGGCTGGCAGGGCGATCTCGCCACCCCCGCCATGCCGGTCGCGCTCCCCGCCGGCATGGCCATGCCCAAGTTGCTCGGTGCGCGCTTCCCCGCCGTCCCCGGCGTCACCGGCCGCGTCTCCAGCGAAACGATCTTCGACAACGCCACCAGCACCCGCATGACCCTCGCCTGGCCCGCTACCAGGACTGCCGACGCCCGCCTCACCGTCCGCGCCACCACCGCCGCCCCGCCCCGCACCCTCGCCCCGGCGGACTGGCACTTCGACGACCCCACTCACGTCACCGTCACCCGCCCGGCCGACAGGGACGCCGGCGCCATCTATCGCCTCGAATACACCGCGCGCGGTTCGCGGGTCATGGGCCTCGGCTTCTCCGCCACCCGCGATCTCATCGCCTTCCTGCGCCACGCCACCGCCGCGCAAGGCAATCCGCTGGCCGATCTCGCCACCGCCCCGTGCGATCGCGACGCGCACGGCGCCTGCAACCCGCGCTCCGGCCCGTTCTCCGCCGCCATCGCTATCGGCGGCTCGCAATCGGGCCGCTACTTGCGCGATTTCCTCTGGCAGGGCTTCAACCGCGCGCCCGACGGCACCCGCGTGTTCGACGGGATGATCCCCTACATCGCCGGCGGCCGCCGCACCTTCACCAACTTCCGCTTCGCCGAACCCGGCCGCTTCTCGCGCCAGCACGAGGATCACGACGTCCCCGGCTTCGCCTTCCCCTACACTTACGCCACCCTCGCCGATCCCGTCACCGGCCGACGCGACGGCCTCCTCGCCCGCTGCACGGCCACGAACACCTGCCCCCGCGTGTTCCACGTCGATACCAGCGCCGAATTCTGGCAGGCCGGCGCCGCACTGGTGGGAACCGGCGGCACCAGCCGCGATGTCGCCTTCCCCGCGAACGTCCGCGCCTACATGATCACCGGCGGCCCCCCCGCTCCCGGCCTCGCCAGCCCCGCCTGTGCCTACCCGGCCAACCCGTTCAACTACGCCCCCGCCCTGCGCGCCCTGCTCGTCGCCATGCTCGATTGGACCGGCAACCGCGCCGCGCCGCCCGCCAGCGTCTGGCCCCGCCTCGCCAATGGCCAGCTCGTCCCGCTCGCCGCCCTGAAAACCCCCTCGATTCCAGGCCTCGCCTGGCCGAAAGTCGCCAACGCCCCGATCAGCCCGGTCAAGGGCAAGGGCTGGCCACTCCTCGTCCCGACGGTGGACGCCAACGGCATCGACCAGGCCGGCATCCACCTCCCCGAAGTTGCCGCGCCCGATGGCGCCTACCTCGGCTGGAACCTGCGCAAGCCCGGCTACGGCGCCGGTGACCTCTGCCTGATCTACGGCGCGAAAGTTCCGCTGCCCGCCCCCGGCCCCGATCTCCCCGCCCGCCACGCCGCCGCTGCCGCAAAACTCGCCAAGGCCCGCCTGCTCCTTGCCGAGGACGCCGCACATTGATTGCCGGATCGGGGCACGTAACTAATGCCGCCAACCTAATGCGCTGGACTTGTCGTCCATTTGTTGGTTGAGAGCATCCTGACGGTGCGACCAATGATTCTTCACAGACTGACTCCGTCCATCAACTGTCAGTTGGAAATGCAATGATTTTCAGGCAACTTGAACTGCCGGGCCTGTTCGAGATCACCCCGGCCCGCCACGGCGATGATCGCGGCTATTTTTCCGAA
>JAGWVC010000093.1 GCA_018971065.1 Sphingomonadales bacterium
CACTGCCGCGCGCTGGGCTGGGATGATGAACCGATCGACGGGCTTTATGTCGGCGGCAACGCCCAGGCCCGCACCGACACCGGCGCGATGATGCAAAGCGGCATCTCCAACGCGCGCGGCCTTCTCCACGGCTGGCTCGCCGCCCGCCATGCCGCCGGATTGCACGCATGATCGAAACCACCCAGGCCGTCACCGTCGCCGCCCCCATCGCTGCCGTCTGGGCGCACGCCCGCGATGTCAGCCGCTGGGCCGAAATCATGCCCGGCTATCGTGAATGCGAAATCCTCGACGATGACCATTCGCACTGGGTGCTGAAAGTCGGCGTCGGCGGCCTCGTCCGCACGGTGAAGGTCAACGTCACCGTCACCCGCTGGGCCGGCCCCGAAGCGGTGGATTTCGAATACGCGCTGGAGGGCGATCCGGTTTCCGGCGGCGGCACCTATCGCGCCACCGCGACGGATGACGGCGCCACTCACCTCGAACTCCACGTCCGCGTCATCGGCGGCGGCCCGATGGCACCGATGTGGGAAGCGATGGGCCGGCCGCTGCTGCCCAGGTTCGCGCTCGGCTTCGCCAACGAGCTGAAAGCCGCCATCGAAACCGAACTGAACCCGCCATCCGAATCCGCGGACCCCGGAATGCTGGCAAAACTCGGCCGCATCTTCGGCAAGAAGGACGAAACGCCGTGAGCGACATCGAAACCAACCGCCGCGTCGCGCTCGACTTCTGCCGGGCGATGAGCACTAACGACACCGCGCTGGCCGACCGATGCCTTGCCCCCGATGCCGTCGCCGTCGCGCGCGGCTTCGGTCAATTCGCCGGCACGCGCCGTCGTGACGTCATGGTCGGCACCATCGACGCCTTCGCGCAGATCCTCCCCACCGGTCTGCGCCTCACCCCGCGCACTGTAACAGCCGAGGAAAACCGCGTCGTCGTCGAGTGCGAAGGCGATGGCACGACGTGCGAGGGCAAGGCCTATGCCAACCAGTACGTGTTCCTGTTCACGATGAAGGATGGCCTCGTCGCCCGCATCGACGAATACTTCTGCCATGTGCTGGCCAACGAGGTGTTGTGGCCGCTGGTCGCCGCCCAGGGCGAAAAACTGGCGGCTACCTGAACTTCACCACGCCGCCCGCGACGCCATGATCAGCTCCACCAGCCGGTCGGCATAAACCTCGCGCTGCTGCTTCGATGCGGTCGTGCAGGCCAGTTGCTGCATCGAATGCCAGCCCTGCAGCGCGCCGATGAAGTGCCGCGCCACGCCCTCGGCATCGCGGCACGGCTGGGGATCGTCGCGGGTGCAGGCGCGGATGAACTCGGTCACCTGCCGCACCCCCAGCATCGTCCGTTCCACCGCGGCCTTGCCCAGTTCGGGAAACCGCGCGGCCTCGGTCGCCAGAAGGCGTTCCACCGCCGCCATCTCGCCCTCGACAGCGGCATGAAGCGCGCGCCGGGCATATGTCCGCAGGCCGCTGGCCAGTTCCGGCCGGGCCCCGCCCGGCGCCAGCAGTTCGCCCGAACCCATGCCGTCGATCTGGCGCTGCATGATCGCGCGGAACAGCGCCGCCTTGTCGGCATAGCGCGACCATAGCGTGGTCTTGGATACCCCGGCATTGCGGACGATCCGCGCCAGCGAGGCGCCGCCATAGCCGTGCGCCAGGAATTCCTTCAGCGCCACGTCCAGCAGCGCGCCCTCGATCACGGCGACATCCTCGCGGCGCGGGCGGCCACGCGTGCGACGCTGGGCAGGTGCGGGTGTTTGCAGCATCGGCAGGGCGGCTTTCAAACTCGGCGATCTTGCCGAAAGGCCATGCATCGCCCCCGCGTCAAACGCAAGCCTGCCGATAACAATCGATTTCAAGCAAAAGGGGCGATTTGACGGAAACGGATCGTTCTCGCGTTGCTCAACCCGTCCCGCCCGGCCTATCCCGAATGGAATGGCCGCCATCGACATCGTCTTCATTCACCAGAACATGCCCGGCCAGTTCCGTTTCCTGGCCGCCGCGCTGGCACAGAACCCGCAGCTTCGCGTGTTCTTCGTCACCCGGCGTACCGGCGTCACTATGCCCGGCGTGCAATCCGTGGTCTATCCCGCCCCGGTGCTGGATGAACGCTCCACCGAACCGTTCGCCCGCCCGATGGAATCCTCGGCCCGTTATGGCCACGCCGTGGCGAAAGCCTGCCTTGAACTGCGGTCGAACGGGGTGAACCCCCGGCTCGTCCTCGTCCATCCCGGCTGGGGGGAGGGGCTGCTGCTGCGCGACATCTGGCCTGCCGCCAAAATCCTGACCTATGCGGAATATTACTATCAGCCCACCGGTGGCGACATCGGCTTCGATCCGCTGTTCCCGGTCACTCAGAACGGCCTTGCCAACGCGCGGATGATGAACGGCAACCTGCTGCTCAGCCACGCCGCCGCCGATGTCATGCTGGCGCCCACGCACTGGCAGAAGGGCCGCCATCCCGATTTCCTGCAGCATCGCATCGAGGTCATCTTCGATGGTATCGACACCCGCCGCATCACCCCGGACGATACCGCCACGTTCACCCTGCCCACCGGCGTGGTGTTGCGACAGGGGGATGAAGTCATCACCTACATTGCCCGCAACCTCGAACCGCATCGCGGCTATCACGTCTTCATGAAAACGCTGCCGGCGCTGCTCGCCGCGCGGCCACACGCCACCGTCGTCATCGTCGGCGGAGTCGATGTCAGCTACTCGCCGCTGCCGAAGGACGGTCACGCCAACTGGCGCGAATCGCTCGCCGCGCAAGTCGATCTCGGCGCCGATGCCGCCCGCGTCCATCACGTCGGCAAGCTGCCTTATGCGGACTACCTGTCGCTGCTGGGGGTATCCTCCGCGCACATCTACATGACCTTCCCGTTCGTGCTGTCGTGGTCCTGCCTCGAAGCCATGGCCGCCGGCTGCCTGATGGTCGCCTCCGATACCGCCCCGGTGCGCGAAGTCATCCAGCACGGCGCCAACGGCCTGCTGTTCCCGTTCCATGATGGCGATGCCCTGGTCCGCACCGTGTCAGAGGCACTCGATGACGCGGAACGCGGCGCCCGCCTTCGGCAGGCCGCGCGCGCCACCGTCGTCGAACGTTACGACTTGCGCGACTGCCTGCGCCAGCAACTGCAACTGGTCGAACGCCTGCTTGGCTGAACCGCTACAGCGCCAGAACCCCCCGCCGCGCCGCCACAATCAACCCGTTGCGCGTCACCGTGAACCGCCCCTGATAGCTGCCGTGCGGCCAGCCCTGCGGCGGTGTCCGCCGACCCGCCAGCCCCAGCCACTGCGCCTTGTCATGGTCGATCACGGTTTCGCTGCGCGCCATGATGTCCCCCGCCGGCCCCTCGATGGTGATCGACACATTGTCCCCCGCCGCCAGCCCGATCGCCCGGCCATAGAACACCAGCGCCGCGCCGTTGGTCGATGCCGCCGGCGCGCGCTGCTCCTCCACGTCGGCCATGCTCACCGGGGCGGGGGCGAACCCGATGTTGATCACTTCCGCGCCCTTCCACGCCAGCGCCGCCGCCGCTGCCGGCGTCCACAGCGGCTTGCCACCGCCCGACCCGCACTTGCCCGGCACCAGCCCCGGTGCATAAGGGTCCAGCTTGCGCCCGCCTTGCCGCACCGCCAGGTGGACATGCGGAAACTGCGTGTCGCCCGATAGCCCCACCAGCCCCAGCCGCGCGCCCGCCATCACCACCGCGCCCTGCCGCACCCCGATCGATCCTTTGGCCATATGGCAATACTGCGTCTGCCAGCCCCCGGAATGGCCGATCAGCACGCCGTTGCCGCACTCGCGCCCGCGCATGGCGGCACGGTCTGCCGCCGTTGCCACCAGATGGTCGGCTTCGCCGTCACGCACCGCCAGCACCGTCCCGTCCGCCGCCGCCAGCACCGCCACCCCGCGCCGCATCGCCGCGATGCTGGGCAGGCGGATATCGGTGCCGTCATGCCCATCATACGTGCGGCCGCCGCAACGGAAATCGCGCGCGCCGGCCGTCGCGTCATGGTCGAACAACTGCTGCACGAAACAGTCCACGCCGGGCCGGCAGTCGATCGGCACCGCCAGCGCCGGCGGGGCATCCTCGCTTGCCGCCGCCGGCCAGCCCGCCAGCAGCAGCGCCGCCGCCATTGATCCCGTCATCCGCCTCATTCGGACGGGATAGATCGCCCATTCCGCAAAGGAAAATGGAAATCCGCGCGTTTCAGGCCGCGTGTCGGTTCCGGTCCGCCGCCCCGGACCCATCCAGCAGCCCGCGCAGCCCGAATGCGTCGATCGCCTCCTCGGCAAACCGGCGATCGGCGCGCGACGCCGCCGGCTCATTCCCCAGCAGCCGCGCCAGCGTCCGGCGCCCGGCGGTCGGCTGGTCAGTGGCCGAGCGGCGATGCCATGCCTCGGCAAAGCTGCGCGACGCCGCCAGCCCACCGGCATCGCCCCCCAGGATTTCCGCCACCGCGCGCGCCGCCTCGGCCAGCGACAGCGGATACGGCAGGATCGTCAGCGCCCCGTCAAACCGGTCCAGGAACCAGCGGTGCATCATCGCCCAATGCACGACATAGCGCTGGAACAACGTCTCCGCCCGCCCGATCCACCCCGTCAGCGGTCGCACCGTCGCCGCCATCGCCGTGTCCGTGGCGTACCGCTCCACCGCGCTGAACCACTGCCATTGCGACAGCGCCAGCTTCGATTGCGCCACGTCCACCGGATGCCGCACCAGCAGCACCGGCCGCACTTGCGGAAACCGCGGCAGCAGCGCCGGTGCCAGCGGCAGGGCATGAATGTCGCGCAACACCAGCGGCGTTCCCGCGCGCGGGTCGCGCTCGCCGCCGAACCGCCAGGTGCGATACCGGCCCGCCAGCACATCGGCGATCAGCGGGGCATAGACGCCGTCGATATCGGCGCTGCCCGGCAACGGCACCAGCGGCTCGCCGGTCAGGCGCGGGTTGAACAGCGCGTGGATCGGCTCGTGCTCGACATGCAGTGTACGCGCGTGGTCCAGCAGTTGCGCGAACCAGGTGCTGCCGCTGCGGCCGTCCGACAGCAACCAGATCGCCCGCCCCGGAATCGTCCGCCGCTCCTGCATGTCCCGCCTCGCTTGCTCCCTGCGCAAACCCGATTCACATGCCTTGCCGCGACACCGGCACGCCGTCACCGGGCGTTAAGCAAGATTCGCCTCAATCGATGGTTCACAACGGGACAATCGAACCGCGTGGGATGAACTTTCCGAAACTTCTTTGCGTCGCCGGGAACAAACGAACGCCACCGGTGTTTAAATGCGTGGAAAGGTCCATTTCCGGCGGTCGTGTTCGGGCGCTTTCGGCGGGTGGGGGTGCGCAAAGACAGAAATGGCAGTTCTCCTCGCAAGCGTCTCGGTCTGGTTCCTGCTGGTGGTCGGCGTGGCTGTCGTCGCACTGGTGCTGCTGCTTTCGGTCGAATTCGGCCATCAGGCCCGCCGCATCCGGTCGCTGCGCGCCGCGCGCGAAAGCGAACGTGCCGATTTCGCCGCCTGGCACGCCCGGCACGCCGGTTGCCTTTGCGAGGAGACCACGTGCCGGACGGAAGAACCGGCAAGCTAGCTTTGCCCGGTGATCAGAACACCTTGCGCATTTCAACGCGCAACCGCGTCAGTTGCGATCGCACCAGCCGCCAGCCCTCCGCGCGCCGTTCATAGCGTTCGCGATAGTGCCCGAAGCCGTGCAGGTGGGTCGATCCATCCTCCAGCGGAAATTCCTTCGTGCGGTACAGCCGGTCCTCCATCGCCCAGATCACCTCGGCGGCATCCGGCCCGTCGAAGTCGATGATCGGCATGTGCCCGTGGTGTACCGAAACCTGGTCGCCGGTGGATTCGCGCACCCAGGCGATGATCGTTTCGACACCCCGGTAAGGCTCGGGGCGATGTTCGGGAACGTGCAGTTCGCCATCGTGCGCCCACACCGCGCGCCGCCACAGGTCCCAGTCCTTGTGGTCCAGCCCGTAGAAATAGCGCGCCTTCACCTGCCTGATCGCCTCACTCGCCACCAGCCGCGCCAGATCGTCCATGTGCCGCTCTCCCAAATCGCGCCGGAAGGTGGCACGCAGGCCCGGCCCGGTCAAACCTGCCGCTGGTGTCGGCGGCGGTGATCGCTACCAAGGCGACGATGATTCGCCGCCTTGCCTTCACGCCGCTGCTGGCGCTTCTGTCCACGCCCGCGCACGCGGCGGACGATGCGCCGATCATCGTCACCGCCACGCCGCTGTCCGCCGACGCCGACACCGTTGCCGACAGCCGCAGCCTCCGCGCCACCGCCGCCGCCTCGCTCGCGGAACAACTCGCCCGCACCGCGCCGGGCGTCAGCATCGCCGACATGTCGGGCAACCCGCTCCAGGCCGATGTCAGCTACCACGGGTTCACCGCCTCGCCGCTGCTCGGCACCCCGCAGGGCCTGTCGGTCTGGCTCGATGGCGTCCGCCTCAACCAGCCGTTCGGCGAGGTGATGAGCTGGGACCTGATCCCGATGGCCGCCGTCCGATCGGTCGGCCTCGTCGCCGGTGCCGCGCCGCAGTTCGGCCGCAATGCGCTGGGTGGAGTCATCACGCTGGCCACCAACGATGGCCGCTCCGCCCCCGGCCTCACCGCCGAAATCGCCGGCGGATCGTTCGGTCGCGTCACCGCGTCCGCCCAGTTCGGCGGCCATGCCGACAGCGGCCTGCACTGGTATCTTGCCGCCGACCACCTGCGCGAGGACGGCTGGCGCGCCTTTTCCCCCTCGCGCGCGACCCGCGCCTACGGCAAGCTGGGGTGGGCCGGAGCAGGGGACTCGCTCACCCTGTCGGCGCTGCTGGCCGACACCCGCCTCAACGGCAACGGCCTTCAGGAAATGCGCCTGCTCGCCGCCGATCGCGCCAGCGTCTACACCGCGCCCGACCAGACCCGAAACCGCGCCGCGCTCCTCGCGCTCAACGGCGCGCACGCCTTCTCCGCCCGCGTGAAACTTGCCGCCAACCTGTTCTGGCGCACCCAGGACACCGCCACCACCAACGGCGACGTCAACACCAACGCGCTGGGCCAAAGCCTGTACCAGCCCACCGCGTCCGAACGCGCCGCGCTCGCCGCCGCCGGCTACAGCGGCTTCCCGCTGGCGGGCGAAACCCAGGCCAACACCCCGTTCCCCAGATGGCGCTGCATCGCCAACGTGCTCCTGAACGAGGAGCCGAACGAGAAGTGCAACGGCCTCGTCAACACCAGCCGCACCCGCCAGCACGAATGGGGTGCCACGCTGGAACTGACCGCCACCGCCGATCCGGTGCGCCTCACCGCCGGCCTCGCGTTCACGCACAGCCTGGCCACGTTCGTACAGGCCAGCCAGTTCGGCTACCTCCTGCCTGATCGCACCGTCCAGCCGGTCAGCGGCCCCGGCATGTTCGCCGACGGCACCCAGAATTCCGAAACCGCCTTCGATGCCCGCGTCGATCTCGTCACCCGCACCACCGCGCTGGGCGCCTACGCGCTCGCCGCGATCACGCTCGCGCCCGGCCTTCGCCTCGATCTGGCCGCCCGCTACGACCGCACCCGCGTCCACAACCGCGATGCCATAAGCCCCGTTGCCGGTCCCGGCTCGCTCACCGGCGATCCCGCCTTCGCGCACCTCAACCCCGCCGCCTCGCTGGACTGGCAGCCCGTCCCGGGGCTGGGCCTTACCTTCGGCTGGTCGCAGGCCTCGCGCGCGCCGTCCGCCATCGAACTCGGCTGCTCCGATCCCGCCAGCCCCTGCCGCCTGCCCAACGCGCTCGCCGGCGATCCGCCGCTGCGCCAGGTCATTGCCCGCCGCCTCGAAGCGAAAGCCACGCTGCGCCGCCGCCACTGGCAAGCCGCCGCCAGCTTGTTCCGCACCGATGCGGTGGACGACATCCTGTTCGTCACCGACGATCCGTCCGGCTTCGGGTACTTCCGGAATTTCGGCAAGACCCGTAGGCAAGGCATTGAAGTCACTGCATCACTGTCGCTGAATCCCGTCACCCTGTCCGCCGCCTACACCCTGCTGGACGCCACCTACCGCAGCCCCGAAACCGTCGGCGGCGGCGCCAACAGCAGCAGTGACGCACCCGCCCCCGGCTTCGACGGCAGCATCGTCATCGCCCCGGGCGATCCCATCCCGCTGCTGCCCCGCCACCTGTTCAAGGCCGCGCTCGGGTGGCAGGCCGCCCCCCGCCTGTCGCTCGATCTCGACCTTCAGGCCGCATCCGGCGTCACCGCGCGCGGCAACGAAAATGCGCGTCACGTCCCTGACGGCACCTACTACCTCGGCCCCGGCCGCACCGATGGCTACGCTGTCCTCAACCTCGCCGCGACGTTCCAGCCCGCCCCGGCGCTCACGCTCAGCCTGCGCGTCCGCAACCTGCTGGACACCGCCTATGCCACCGCCGCCCAACTCGGCCCCACCGCGTTCAACGCCGCTGGCGCATTCGTCGCCCGGCCGTTCGCGGGGCCGGTCATCGCCGGCGAACGGCCGCTGCTGTCCAGCACGTTCCTGTCACCGGCGGCGCCCCGTGCCATCGAAATCGCCGCTCGCCTGCACTTCCGCTGACTTCGCCCTAAATGCTGAAAAATTAACCACAACGCCCGTTCTGGTTCCGGAACGGGAGTTTGTGTGATCATGGCACATTACGATTTCGTCGTCCTCGGCTCCGGCCCCGCCGGCCGCCGCGCCGCCATCCAGGCTGCCAAGCTGGGCCGTTCGGTGCTGGTGGTCGATGATCGCGCCAAAGTCGGCGGTGTCTCGGTCCACACCGGCACGATCCCGTCGAAAACCCTGCGCGAAACCGCGCTCAACCTGTCGGGCTGGCGCGAGCGCGGGTTCTATGGCCGCTCCTACCGCGCCAAGCAGCACATCGGCCCGGCCGATCTTGCCCAGCGGATGAGCAAGACCTTCGATTACGAAGTCTCGGTCCTCGAACACCAGTTCGCCCGCAACGGCGTCGATATCGCCGTCGGCAAGGGGCGCTTCACCGGCCCCCACTCGCTGCTGATCGTGCGCGACAACGATGGCGCGCTGTTCGAGGAACATGTCGAGGCGGACAGGATTCTCGTCGCCGTCGGCACTGTGCCGTTCCACCCGCACGGCATCCCGTTCAACGGCACCAGCGTGGTGGACAGCGACGATTTCATCCTTCACCCGCGCGTCCCGCGCAGCCTCACCGTCGTCGGCGGTGGGGTCATCGGCGTCGAATACGCCACGATCTTCTCCGCGCTCGATGTTCCCGTCACCCTGATCGACCACCGACCCGAGCTGCTCGAATTCCTCGACCGCGAGGTGATCGACCATCTGGTGTACCTGATGCGCGATCGCGGCATTTCGCTGAAGCTGAACGGCGAAGTCGAACGCATCCGCTTTGCCGCGAACGGCGCGCCGGTCTGCGTGCTGGCCGATGGCCGGCAGGTGTCATCCGAACTCGTGCTGTTCACCGCCGGCCGGGTCGGCGCCACTGCCACGCTGAACCTCGCCGCCGCCGGCCTCGAAGCCGATGCGCGCGGGCGGCTTTCCGTTAACCGCGCCACCTTCCAGACCAGCCAGCCGCACATCTATGCCGCGGGCGACGTCATCGGCTTCCCCAGCCTCGCCTCCACCTCGATGGAACAGGGCAGGGCCGCCGCGTGCCATGCGTTCGGCGCCCCCGCCGCCTGCGACGACCAGCGCCCGCCTTACGGCGTCTATGCCGTGCCCGAACTGTCCTGCGTCGGCCTCAGCGAGCAGGAAGCCCGCGCCAGGGGCTACAGCTACGAATGCGGCGTCGCCCGCTTCCGCGAAACCTCGCGTGGGCACATCATGGGCATGGACAGCGGCATCCTGAAGATGATCTGCGACCGCGAGACGCGCAAACTGCTCGGCGTCCACATTATCGGGGAAGGGGCCTCCGAACTGATCCACATCGGCCAGGCGGTGCTGAACCTGGGTGGCACGATCGACTACTTCGTCGAGAACAGCTTCAATTATCCCACCCTGGCCGAAGGCTACAAGGTTGCCGCGCTCGACATCTGGAACCGCCTTCAGGCCCAGTCGGCGCAGGTCGTCCCGCTTCACGCCGAAGCCCCGCCGGTCGTCGCGCCGAACAGCCCCAGGATCGCGGAGGCGGGGTGAGGACCGGAGTCAGTCGGCCGGATCGGCAAGGTCCGGCTGGCCCGGATGCGTGCGCCAGATGTGTTCCACCACCGGCAGGTACAGCGGCGCCTTGAATCGCACGCCCATGAACCCCGCGCTTCGCCACCGCACCTCGCCGGGCATGGCGTCGAAGCCGTTCATCCGCACAAAGAAATCGTTGCCGGGCAGCAGCGTGGCATGGTCGGCAACCAGCTTGCAACCATGCGTCGAGATCTCCACCACCGTTGCCTGCGACCGGGCGTGCAGCATCCGGCATTGCGCATCGAGCGCGATCGGCGCGCGCGCATGTTCGCGGCGCTCCGGGCAGGTTTCCGGATCGGCCCGATCAGGCGTGGACGCGCCGGACCGCGCGTTCATATCGCGCGAAACCGTGAATATTGCGGGCGGTTGGTATGCACGCGATGCCGGGAATGGACTTCCCATGCGTGTTTCGGACGCGGCGCTGCGGTCCTGCAGCGGATCACGGCCAGCAGCTGTTCCAAATCCAGCGGGGTTTCCAGTTCCACGCCGAACCGCGTCTCGGCCACCCAACTGATCTGCGCCCAGACCACCGTGTCGCCGGGCAGGACGATCGAAACCTGAATGCCCTTGGCCAGCAGGAACGCATCGCGCGCGGTGGCGCTGAGCCCGTTCTCGGAAACGTCGCGGATGACGATGTCGCACATGCGGTCGCGGTCGTCGATCAACTGGCCGCGCAACAGGTGGCGAATGCGCGGCAAGCGGTCGGGGAACCGCGTGAATTGTGAATTGTGGTCGATATAACTCATATTCAGTGCCTGGCATTTTTGTGCGACCGGACAAAACATTGCCGAACATCTGCCAAGGATGGATGAACCGTCAGGGGCTTGGGGACGCGTACCAACCCTAATGCAATCGTTTAACCGTAATCGCCGTTCGAACCCGCGCGATCCTCGGGAACGGTGCCGCCCCGGCTCCGTTCGGCCGCTGTCCGTGGCAGCTTCAGCCGGCGTTGCGCGGCGCGAAGAGGTTAACGCTATCATGCCTTCACTACGCAATCCCTGCCATCCTCGACTTACCGCCAATTTCAGCCCGCAAAACTAACATCGCAGGTTCATCATTATTTGCCGTCGGGGACAATCGTGATCAGCCTGCTAACCTGCCTCGGCGCCCGGCATGATCTCCGGCTCGTCCTTCTCGCCCTGGTGATCTGCGTCGTCGGCGCCTTCGCCACGATGCGCCTGTTCGAACGCGCGCTTCACGGCGATCGCCTGTCGCGCCTCGCCTGGACTTTCGTCGCCAGCGCCGTTGCCGCGGGCGCGGCGTGGAGCACGCATTTCGTCGCCATGCTCGCCTATCTGGTCGATGCCCCGGTCCATTACGATCCGGTGCTCACCATCGCCTCGCTGATCATCGCCTTCGTCGCCATCCACTGCGGCCTGCTCGTCGCGGGCGCCAGCCGCCATCCCGCGCTTCCCTCGCTCGGCGGCGCCGTCATGGGCCTCGGCATCGCCGCGATGCACTACGTCGGGATGCTGGCCTGGCAGGTCGAAGGCACCGTGTTCTGGCATCCGGCGCTGGTCTCAGCCTCGGTCAGCCTTGCCACCGCACTCACCGCCGCCACCTTCAGCGTCGCGCGGGGCGATCTCGGCCCCCGCCTCGCGCGCTGGTCGCCGGCATTCCTGGTCGCCGGCATCGTCTCGCTGCACTTCACCGGCATGGCCGCGCTCCAGGTCACCATCGCGGCTTCGGTCCCCCGCCGCTTCGACCATGAGGCGCTGGCGCTCGCCTTCGCCACCGCGCTGGTCGGCCTGCTGGTCATCGCCACCGGCAGCTTCGCCTGGCTGATCGACCAGCGCGCCCGTCGCGACTCCGCGGCCCAGATCCGCGCCGCCAACCTGCGCGACGATCTCACCCGTCTGCCTAACCGCGAAGGTCTGGCCGATGATCTCGCCCGTCGCCTCGCGGCCTCGCCGCCCGATGAAAAACACCTGATGATCATGGTCAAGCTCGACCAGTTCGCCGATTTCGTCGATCGTCACGGTACCACGGTGGCCGATCGCGTCCTGCGCGAAGCCGCCGCCCGCCTCGTCAGCGCGCGCAAGCCGGGCGTGCTGCTGGCCCGCACCGGCCGTTTCGGCTTCGGCATCGTCGGTCCCGACGTTCCCCCGGGCGAACTGCGCGTGCGGCTCGAACAACTGATCGCGGTGCTGTCCAGCCCGCTCACCTTCGACACCGCCGAATACCGCCTGCATCCCCGCATCGGCGTCGCCTGCTATCCCGATGATGCCGACACGGTGCCGAACCTGATAGCCCGCGCCGAACTCGCGCTCGAACGCGCGCTGGCCGATCCGCTGAACCCGCTGTGCTTCTATGATGAGTGGCAGGACGCCGCCACCCGCCGCCGCCATGCGCTGGCGCTCGATCTTGCCGGCGCGCTCGCCCGTGACGAGTTCGAGATGCACTATCAGCCGCAGGTGCTGATCGAGACCGGCCGCATCATCGGCCAGGAAGCGTTGATCCGCTGGCGTCATCCCGAATTCGGCATGGTCTCCCCGGCCGAGTTCATCCCGCTGGCCGAACGCACCGGCGCCATCCTTGCCATCGGCGACTGGGCATTGCGCACCGCCTGCAAGGCGGCGCTGCACTGGCCCGACGACTGGAGCGTCGCGGTCAACGTCTCGCCGCTGCAACTGCGCCAGCCCGATCTGCCCGAACGCGTCCACGCGGCGCTGATCGCCTGCGGCCTGTCGCCGCGCCGGCTGGAGATCGAACTCACCGAATCGCTGCTGCTCGACGATCGCACTCGCGCGCTCCACGTCCTGCGCCGCATCCGTGCGCTCGGGGTCCGCCTCGCGCTCGACGATTTCGGCGTCGGCTATTCCTCGCTCGACGTGCTGCGCCGGTTCCCGTTCGACAAGATCAAGCTGGACAAGACGTTTGTTGACGATGTCGAGACCAGCCCCCAGTCCCGCGCCATCCTCCACGCCATGCTCGCGCTGGGCCGCACGCTGGATATTCCGGTGCTGGTGGAGGGCGTCGAGACCGAACGCCAGCTTGCCATCCTTCGCGCCGAAGGCTGCCGCAAGGTCCAGGGCTACCTCACCGGCCGCCCGGTCCCGGAAGATCAGGTATTCCCCAGCTTCCACCGCGCGGCCGTGGCATAAGGCCGACGCTCAACCCAAGCCGAACGCCATCACCCCACCCACCGCAGCAGATGCCCCGCACAGACCCGGCAATCGCTGCTGCCAAACCCCGCCAGCGCCGTCTCGAACCCATCATTCGCCAGCAGCGTCGCCACCACGTCGCACTCGCGCCCGCCGGGCACCGCCACCGCGCCCAGCCAGTCCGCCGCGCCGGTCAGCGCGTCCACATGCCACTTCACCGCCTTGCCCCAGCGCAAGTGCCGCGCCACCCGCGCGCCGATCCCGCCCGGGCCATAGGCGCTGCCGGCATAGACCAGCCACCCGTCCAGCATCGCCGTGCCGGTCGCCGCCCGCGCGAATTCCACCGGCCGGTCCAGCCCGATCACCACCGCATAGGCCCCGCCCACGCGCAGCTCCGGCGCAAACGGCACCGCCCCCCGGCACCGCCGCGCGCACCCGTTCCACAATGTCAGCCAGCGCCACCATATCGCCGTCCTATCGATCGATCAGCAGGACATACCCGCCTTCGCTGGTGTTGAGAATGCGCACGCCCGGCAGCAGCTTGCGCCGCAGGTACGAGATCGAGACCTTCAGGTTCAGATCGGTGATCGGGTGATGGTTGCGGCTCGCCTCGGCTTGCAGCCGCACCGACGAAACCGGCCGCCCCGGCCGCTCCATCAGCGCCGACAGCATGCGGGTTTCCTTCGGCGTCAGCAGTTCCACCCGGCAGGCCGGCGCCAGCAGTTCGCTGGCCCGCACCACGGCGGCCGCCTTCGCGCGCTGCAAGTGCAGCCTCGACAGCATCGCTCGAAACCGCGCGATCCCCTCCGATGGCGTTGTCTTTTCCACGTCCATCACATCGTCGAAGCCGCTGTACAGCAGTTGCGCGCGCCGTTGCGGGGTGCTGCCCTTCATCAGGCACACGGTCATCCGGTTCTGCAGCAGCGCCCGGTTCCGGCGATGCAACGGGCCGATGCGGCGCACGTCGTTGCCGCCGATCACCAGCACGTCGAAGCCGCTGAGCGCCGAGGACAGGAACGCGGTTTCGTCGGGCGAATAGGCAAAGTCCTCGTGGAACTGGAACACCTGGCGCATCCATTGGGTGCGGTTGTCCGATCCGGTATCGTGAAATGCCAGGTAGCGCGTGCGCATCTCGCCCACGGTGATCGGGTCAGGTGCGGCAAACGGCGCCGATCGTGACACGGCGGACGCGCCTCCCTGCGACGACGGGGAAAACGAATGATGCATCATGGCGTGTGGCCTTTTCGGGTTACATGGCAACCCCGTGGAATAGCTTCCCGGGGGATTTCGGAAATCGATGACATTGTGCAAACGAACGATTATTCGACCGAATAATAACTGTTGATTTTTATGCTTCGGTCATTTTGCACCAAATCCGTCCATCTCGATGCGATATTAAAATCAGTAATTCAGCATCGGCCCCTGTCAGTATTTGTATACTACCGGACGTTCTTTTCAATTCCGGCAAAAGGTTAACAAAATAGTGACCATGCAACCTGCTCATCCGGTTGGCAAACAATAATTTCGATGATGAACAATTGCTTTACCAAGCATTCCGAATATCACCGCAGTGGGTGCGTCAGTGCCCTGATCCGCTTCGGCAGGGGGGTTGAGCTACCCCGTCGCGCCGCCTAGCCTTGCCTCCGGCCCCGCGTTCGGGGTGGGAGAGGACGATGCCGGAAACCCCCTTGGATGCGCTGGCCCGGCGCGTCGCGGAAACGCCCCTGTTCTCGTGCGAAGCCTTGCTCTCGGGCGATCACGCCGCTGAACTGCAAGCCCTGCTGCTGGCGCGCGGCGTCCTCGTCTGGCGCAATCTCGCCATCACCCCGGAAGAACAGCGCCGCATCACCGCGCAATTCGGCCCGCTGCGCACCGGTCCCGATGACGACGGCCTCCAGCAGGTCACCATCGATCCGCACCAAAGCGCCGAATACACCGCCTATCAGGCCAACACGATGCTATGGCACATGGATGGCTACCACGATCAGACCGTGCCCTGCCTCGGCGGCTCGTTCCGGCCGATCCGCCTC
>JAGWVC010000094.1 GCA_018971065.1 Sphingomonadales bacterium
GCAACGAATTCTCGCGCCTGTCGTGCCAGGTGCCGGTGACCGCGGCGCTGGAAGGCCTGCGCGTCACGATCGCGCAGGAAGATTGATGGCTTTGGCCCAAACGCGCGAAAGAGCGCGTTTGGGCGCCACCGCCCACCCCGCTCCCCCGGCCCAACCACCCATAGGGTACCATGAACTGGGTGGTTGGGCCGGGGGAGCGGGGTGGGCGGTGGAAATCCGCCTTCGGCGGATTTTGCGCAAGCAGATGCCCAGCCTTGCCTAGCGGCGGGCGAATCCTTAGCTAGGCATCCATGACCACTGCTTCTGCGCAAACCGGCCCGGTCCGTACCGGCACTCTCGACCTTATCGGCAACACCCCGCTGGTGCTGTTGAAGGGGGCCAGCGCCGCCGCCGGTTGCGAAGTGTGGGGCAAGTGCGAATTCGCCAACCCCGGCGCCTCGGTCAAGGACCGCGCGGCGCTGTGGATCGTGCGCGACGCCGAGGCGCGCGGCACGCTGCTTCCGGGCGGCACCATCGTCGAGGGCACCGCCGGGAACACCGGCATCGGGTTGGCGCTGGTGGCCAATGCGCTGGGCTACAGGACGATCATCGTCATGCCCGAAACCCAATCGCGCGAGAAGATGGACACCTTGCGTGCGCTGGGCGCCGAGCTGGTGCTGGTGCCGGCCGCGCCGTTCTCGAACCCCGGCCATTTCGTCCACACCTCGCGCCGGCTGGCCGAGGAGACGCCCGGCGCGGTCTGGGCCAACCAGTTCGACAACATCGCCAACCGCAAGGCGCACATCGAATCGACCGCGCCTGAGATCTGGGCGCAGATGGAAGGGCGCATCGACGGGTTCACCTGCGCGGCGGGCACCGGCGGCACCATCGCCGGCGTGGGCATGGGGCTGAAGGCGTTCGACGAGAATGTCCAGATCGCGCTGACCGACCCGCATGGCGCGGCGCTGTACAACTTCTATGCGCACGGTGAGTTGAAGGCCGAGGGCACGTCGGTGGCGGAAGGCATCGGCCAGGGGCGGATCACCGCCAACCTCGACGGTGCGCCGATCGACACGCAGTTCCGCATTTCCGACGAGGAAGGGCTGGAGTGGGTGGGGCGCCTGCTGCAGGAGGAAGGGCTGTGCCTGGGGCTGTCCACCGGCATCAACGTGGCCGGCGCGGTGGCGCTGGGGCGCAAGCTGGTGGCCGAAGGGCGGCCCAATCCCCGCGTGGCGACGATCCTGTGCGATACCGGCTTCCGCTACCTGTCGTCGCTGTGGAATGCCGATTGGCTGAAATCCAAGGGTTTGCCGGTCTTTCCCTGGCTGGCGCGATAGGCTATCCTGCGCGGCGATGCCGATGACGGAATCCGAACGCCTGGAACGCGATGTCGCCGCGTCCACGGCCTTGCCCCCGCCTCACCCCAGGGAGCTGCGCGCCCAGGCGGTGAAGCGGCTGCAGGTGGGCCTGTTGGGGCTGGCGACGATGCTGCTGCTGGTGGCATTGGCCAACATCATCATGGAGCACGCCCGGCAGGACTCCGCCTCTGCCAGCGGCGCCGTGTCGAGCGCCGGCAGCGCGGCCAGTGCGGCCGATCCGCTGGCCGACCTTGGCGTGATCCCGTCGCCCGATGCGACTTCGGCGCGCAAACGGGCGCCTGCGGGCGGGCGCTGACGACGCGGGAACACCTGCCACCGGGTTCGCGATTGCCGGCATGACGGGAGCGAGTCGCTGCCGGGTTGGGGCGATGTATATCCCTGCAAAATTCTGAAGCATATGGAAAATGTCGTCGCTGCCGGCCCCGTGGCGCGGGGCTGGTGTTGCGCGCGGTGTGCGGTTGCGGGTGCCACACCTTGCCACCAATGGGGATTTCCTGCCCCGAATCCTACAAAATGGCCGCAAGGGTGGCAAATCTGCGGGAAATCCCGTAATCAGAGCGATGGCATAGAGTCTTTTAAATTATTGAAAAACAAAATTAATATCACTTTCCCACACCTCTGTGCATGAAGTGGCATGAATTCCCGCATTGGGGCTTTCCACCGACGGCAACTCGGGCTAAACGGCAAATACCGACACGAGTTTTTGTGCCGCCCGCATCGGGCGGCGGCCGGCGCGCGCCCTGCGTTCCGGAGGCGAACGAGTCGTGCCGGTTTCGTTGGGGCGTGTTGCGCGTATTCGGGGGCAATCGGTGGCTGCAGAGCCTGTCACGTACAAAGGACAGGACTTCTCGTCGAAGGGCGACAAGGATCGCTTCGTGCTGCCCGCCAAGTTCCGCAAGCTGGTCACCCAGAGCAGCGAGGGCCGCAACGAACTGCTGGTGACGCTGCACCCCGAACTGCAGTGCCTGATCGGCTTCGGCGAATCCTATCGCGATCATCGCGCCGCGCTGATCCGCGCCCGCGCCGACGAGGCGTTCCTGGCCGGCAAGGACTTCGACGCCGACGCGATGAACACGATCTTCGGCGACGCGGTGGAGGTCAGCTATGACAATTCGGGGCGGATGATCGTCCCCGCCTATCTGCGCAACATCGCCGGGATCACCGATTCGATCTTCTTTTACGGCTTCGGCGACACGTTCCTGATGTGGGCGCCGTCGGTGCTGGCGGCCGAGCCGGATCGCAAGTGGGCGCTGGCCCGCGCGGCCTGCGCGGCGATGGCCGATCTGGCCGCGAAGGGGAAGGGCAAGTGACCGCGCCCGCCCCTCACATCCCGGTGCTGTGCGACGAGGTGATCGCGGCGCTGGCGCCGGAGGCTGGCGCGGTGATGGTGGACGGCACGTTCGGCGCCGGCGGCTACACGCGGCGCTTGCTGGCTGCCGGCGCGACGGTTCATGCGTTCGACCGCGACCCCGATGCGATTGCCGCCGGGCGCGAATGGGCCGGGGAACAGCCGCGCCTGGTGCTGCATCACCGCCGGTTCTCCGAAATGGCGGCGGCGCTGGCCGACGCCGGCGTCGAGCGGGTCGATGGCGTGACGATGGATATCGGCGTCTCGTCGATGCAGCTTGACCAGGCGGCGCGCGGGTTCTCGTTCTCGGGCGACGGGCCGCTGGACATGCGCATGGCGCAGGAGGGCGAGAGCGCTGCCGATTTCGTCAACGAGGCCGACGAGGCGGCGATTGCCGACGTGCTGTTCCGCTATGGCGAGGAGCGCCAGTCGCGCCGCATCGCCCGCGCCATCGTCGCGGCGCGGCCGCTGGCGACGACCGGCGAACTGGCGCGGGTGGTGCGCAAGGCGCTGGGCTGGCACGCGGGAATGCCGAAGGATCCCGCCACGCGCAGCTTCCAGGCGATCCGCATCCACGTCAATGCCGAGTTGGAAGAGCTGGAGGCCGGGCTGGCGGCGGCGGAGCGGCTGCTGAAGCCGGGCGGGCGGCTGGCGGTGGTCAGCTTCCACAGCCTGGAGGACCGCATCGTCAAGCAGTACTTGCGCGATGCCAGCGGTGCGCAGGCCGGCGGTTCGCGCCATCTGCCGCAGGCAGGGGCGGTTGCCGCGCCGGTCTACACCCGCGTCAGCAAGGCGATCCGCCCGGGCGAGGCCGAACTGGCCGCCAACCCGCGCGCGCGTTCGGCCACGCTGCGCACCGCCATCCGTACCGAAGCGCCTTGTCGTCAGGAGGGGCTGTCATGAACATGACCCGCGATCGTCTTGCCTCGATCGGCTGGATGTCGATCCTTGCCGTTGTTGCCGCGCTGGCCGCGGCGCTGATGCTGCGCGTCAACGCGGTGAAGAGCCAGGTGCAACTGGCCGAGCGCCAGATCATCGAGCTGCGGCACGAGAAGGAATTCCTGGAGACCGAGTACGAGACGCGCGCCAACCAGCAGCAGTTGACCGACCTGAACGACCTCGACTTCGGCTACAAGGCGCCCGCCGCCGGGCAGTATCTGGAAAGCGAGCGGCAACTGGCGTCGCTGGGCAAGCCGCGCGCCGCCGATGCGCCCGCGCCGATCCTGATGGCCAGCGCCGATGACGGCACCGGGCGTTCCGGGTCGATCATCCCGGCAATGGTTTCGCCGATCGCCGGCAAGCTGGTCAGCGAGGCGCAGGCCGCCGAGCCCGACGGCGACGTGATCGGCAAGGCCATCACCTCGGCCACGCTGGGGGATCGCCTCTCGCATGTCCGTCGCCGCGCCGGCGACGACGCCGCGATGCCCGCGCGCAAGGCGGCTCGCCTTGCTGCCGGAGATGCCCGCGAATGACCCTGGTGCTGTCGCCCGCATCGCTGCCGTCCGGTCCGCTGCCTGCGGGTCGCCCCGCGTCGTCGCGCCTGCACAAGCCGCAGGCGGCGGGCGGCAGCCGGTTCGCGGCGGCCGATACGCGCAAGCGCATCCTGATCGAGGCGAAGTGGCGCACGCGCTGGGTGCGGCGCGGGTTCGCGATCGTGGCGCTGGGGGCGCTGGCGCAAGTGCTGCACCTGGGGATCGCCGGCAAGTCGCCCGAAGGCTTCTCGTTCGCGGATCAACTGGTGCCCGAGCGCGGCGACATCGTCGATCGCAACGGCGTGCCGCTGGCGCGGGCGTTTCCGGCCTATTCGCTGTGGTATCGCCCGAATGCGCTGGGCAGCGGGCCGCCGCTGGTGAAGACGCCGATGGAAGTGGCGGTGGCGCTGAACCGCATCTTCCCCGACATGGACGTGGCCGAGACTGCGCGGCGGCTGGCATCGGGCAAGGCCGGCTATCTGCGCCGCCGCATCCTGCCCGACGAGGCCAACCGCGTTCACGCGCTGGGCGAGCCGGCGCTGGAATTCCCGCGCGAGAACGAGCGCTATTATCCGCAAGGCTCGATGGCGGCGCACGTGCTGGGCTATGTCGATGCCGAAGGGCACGGCCAGGTGGGCATGGAGCAGGTGTTCGATGCCCGGCTGCGGGATCGTGCCACCCGCGCCACCGCCTCGACGCTCAGCATCGACGCGCGTGTGCAGGGCGCGCTGGAGGATGAACTGGCGCGCGGAATGCGCGACAGCGAGGCCAAGGGCGCGGCGGGTATCGTGCTGGATGTGGACAGCGGCGAAGTGCTGGCGCTGGCGTCGCTGCCGTCGTTCAACCCCAACCTGATCGACCAGAGCGGCGCCGCCAACATCTTCAACCGGCTGACCAACCAGGTCTACGAGCTGGGCTCCACCTTCAAGCCGATCACCGTGGCCAGCGCGATCGAGGCGGGCACGGTGACCAGCATGGCGCGCCGCTACCCTTCGGGCCAGCCGCTGGAGATCGACCACCGCACGATCCATGACAGCCACAACTTCGGCGATTCGCTGAACGTGCCCGAGGCGCTGATCCATTCGTCGAACATCGTGCTGGCGCAAGTCGGCGACGAACTGGGCGGGCCGCGCCTGAACGCCACGCTGCGCACGCTGGGGTTCGACCACCGCCCGGTGATCGAACTGCCGGCGAAGGGCTTTCCGATCTGGCCGCGCGGCGACTGGTCGCGGATCACGACGATGACCGTTTCCTATGGCCACGGCATGGCGGTGACGCCGCTGCACCTGGCATCGGCATACGCGGCAATGGTCAACGGCGGGGTGTGGCACCCGGCCACTCTGCGCAAGTTCGCGCCCGGTGAATTGCCCGAAAGCCGCCGGGTGTGGAAGGCATCGACCAGCGCGCGGATGCGGCAACTGCTGCGGCTGATCGTTGACATCGGCACCGGCCGGTCGGCCAATGCCGGCGGTTTCCGCGTCGGCGGCAAGACCGGCACGGCGGAAAAGAACATCAACGGCCACTACCAGCGTGACAAGGTGGTGGCGACGTTTGCCGCCGCGTTCCCGATGGATCACCCGCGCTATGTCGTGCTGGCGCTGATCGACGAACCGCACGCCACCGCCGCCACCTCGGGCCAGCGCACCGCCGCGTGGAACGCCGCGCCGGTGGTGGGCCGGGTGGTGCCGCGCATCGGGCCGCTGCTGGGGGTGATGCCCGATCCCAGCCATGACATCGACCTGACCGACCTGGCGCCGCTGGTGGCCAGCGGGGAAGGCGAATGAGGCTGGCCGACGCCGCCGCAGCCGCCGGGATCACGCTGACCGATCCGGCGCTGGCGACGACGCCGGTGACGGGCTTCGCAATCGATAACCGCAAGGTGGCGCCGGGCAACGTGTTCGGGGCGTTTCCGGGCACGAAGGTGAACGGCGAGGATTACATCGCGGCGGCCGTGGCGGCGGGCGCGGTGGCGGTGGTGGCGCGTCCCGGGGCGAAAGTGGACGGCGCGCTGCATCTGGCGGCGGACGAGCCGCGCCGACTGTTCGCGCATGTCGCGGCAGGGTTCTATGCCCCGGTGCCCGAAACGATCGTCGCGGTGACGGGAACCAACGGCAAGACCTCGTGCGCCGAGATGACGCGCCAGTTCTGGCGGTTGGCGGGGCATCGCGCCGCGTCGATCGGCACGCTGGGGGTGACCACCGAGGATGGTTCGGTCTCCACCGGGCTGACCACGCCCGACATCGTGACGTTTCTGGGCAACCTGGCGGGGCTGGCGCGCGAGGGGGTGACTCACGTCGCCTATGAGGCGTCGAGCCACGGGCTGGACCAGTATCGCAACGAAGGGCCGCGCGTCGCGGCGGCGGCGTTCACCAACCTGTCGCGCGATCACCTCGACTATCACGCCGACATGGAGGCCTACTTCGCGGCGAAGATGCGCCTGTTCGACGAGGTGGTCGCCGGGGACGGCACGGCGGTGATCTGGGCCGACGATGCCTGGTCGGGCCGGGCGATCGAGCACGCGACGCGGCGGGGGCTGAAGCTGTTCACCGTGGGCGAGAACGGTGCGGGCATCCGGCTGGTTTCCCGTGACCCCGGGCTGCTGGGGCAGGGGTTGGAGCTTGAATTCGACGGGGCGTTGCGCAAGCTGACACTGCCGCTGATCGGCGCGTATCAGGCTGCCAATGCGCTGGTTTCGGCGGGACTGGCGCTGGCTTCGGGGATTGCCCCGGCGCAGGTGTTCGACGCGATGGCGCGGTTGCAGCCGGTGCGCGGCCGGCTGGAGCGCGCGGCGCTGACCGGCAAGGGCGCGCCGGTCTATGTCGATTACGCGCATACCCCCGACGCGCTGGAAGCGGCGATCGCGGCGTTGCGGCCGCATGTAGAAGGCCGGCTGATCGTGGTGTTCGGCGCGGGCGGCGATCGCGATGCCGGCAAGCGGCCCGCGATGGGGCGTGTGGCGGCGGCGCAGGCCGATCTGGCCATCGTCACCGACGACAACCCGCGCGGCGAAGACCCGGCGGCGATCCGCGCCGCCGTTCTGGCAGGGTGCGGGGACGCCGGGAACGTGCGCGAAATCGGCGGGCGGCGCGAGGCGATTGCCGCCGCCGTGGGCAGCGCCGGCAAGGGCGACATCGTGCTGGTGGCCGGCAAGGGGCACGAGCAGGGCCAGATCATCGGCCGGGGCGAGGATATGCGGGTGTTGCCGTTCGACGACGTCAGCGTGGCGAGAGAGTGCGCAGGAGAGAAGGCATGATGACGTTACAGGGTCGCAGCCCGCAGGCACGCGTACTCGATTGGCCGGCCATGCCCGAGGACAGCCTGCCGTTGTCATTGTGGACGTCCGCCGAAATCGCGGAAGCCACCGGCGGCACCGCCAGCGGCGATTTTCGCGTCTCGGGCGTGGCGATCGATTCGCGCGAGGTGATCGAGGGCGACCTGTTCGTGGCGCTGAAGGGCGAGGCGATGGACGGCCACCGTTTCGTGGCGGGCGCGCTGGCGAAGGGCGCGGCGGGCGCGCTGGTCGAGCAGCCGGTCGATGGCCCGCACGTGCTGGTGGCGGATACCTTCGCGGCGCTGCAGGCGCTGGCACAGGCGGCGCGGGCACGGCTGCTGCCTGACAGCGTGGTGATAGCGGTGACGGGGTCCGTGGGCAAGACCAGCGTGAAAGAGGCGCTGTTCCTGGCGGTCGATCGGTCCAGCCGGGGGCAGGCGCATCGCTCGGTCAAGTCGTACAACAACCATGTCGGCGTGCCGCTTTCCCTCGCGCGGATGCCGGCGCGGACGAAAGTCGGCGTGTTCGAGATGGGCATGAACCATGCCGGCGAGATCGCCGGGCTGACCGTGCAGGCGCGGCCGCACATTGCCGTCATCACCACGATCGCGCCCGCGCATATCGAGAATCTGGGCAGCGAGGAGGCGATTGCCGACGCCAAGGCCGAAATCTTCGGCGGGCTGCTGCCGGGCGGCACCGCGGTGATCCCGGCGGACAGCCCGCATTTCGCGCGGCTGAAGGCGGCGGCGGAGGTGCTGGGGCACAAGGTGGTGTCGTTCGGGCGCGCCGATCATGCCAATGTGCGGCTGATGGATGCGGTGCCGTCGCCCGCCGGAACCGGGGCGCAGGGCACGCTGGTGACGATCGACATGGGCGATCGGCGGCTGTGCTACACGATCAACGCGCCGGGCGAGCACTGGATCACCAACAGTCTGGCGGTGATGGCGACGGTGCGCGCGGCGGGTGCCAGCCTGGGCGCGGCCGGACTGGCGCTGGCCGAGCTGCCGGGCCTGCCGGGCCGGGGCGAACGGCGGACGATCCGCGCCGACGACGGCGGCGAAGCGCTGCTGATCGACGAGAGCTACAACGCCAACCCCGCCTCGATGCGCGCCACGCTGGCATCGCTGGCCACCACCCCGGCGCGCCGCCGCATCGCGGTGCTGGGGGCGATGAAGGAACTGGGCGATTTCGCGCCGGGGCTGCACGCTGCGCTGGCCGGGCCGATTGCCGAGGCGCAGGTGGACCATGCCATTCTGGTGGGCGATGAAATGCAGGCATTGGCCGACGAACTGGGGAAATCACCGGCGGGCGCGCTTGGCAGGGCGATCACCTTCGCGCATTGCCGCAGTGTTGACGAGGCGCTGACGCTGCTGGGCGCGCATGGCATTGCCGGCGGCGACGCCATCCTGGTCAAGGGGTCGAACTCGGTCGGGCTTGCCGCGCTGGTGGCAGACCTGGCCAAGCGCAGCGGGTCGTGACGCACACATGCTCTATCTGATCGCCAACTGGCTGCACTTCGCGGGGCTGGCCAACCTCATCCGCTACCAGAGCTTTCGCGCCGGGGCGGCGATGATGACCGCGCTGGCGATTGGCTTGCTGATCGGGCCGAAGTTCATCGACATGCTGCGGTCGCGGCAGGGCAAGGGCCAGCCGATCCGCGACCTGGGCCTGGCCAACGAGATGTCGAAGCGCGGCACGCCGACGATGGGCGGGCTGATGATCTTGATCTCGCTGCTGGGGGCGATGCTGCTGTGGATGGACCTGACCAACCCGCTGGTCTGGGCCTGCATCGCGGTGATCGTCGGCTTCGGGGTGATCGGCTTCCTCGACGATTACGACAAGGTGACCAAGCGCAGCACCGCCGGGGTTTCGGGCAAGGCGCGGCTGGCGGCAGAATTCCTGGTGGCGGGCGTGGCGGCGTGGATCATGGTCAGCCAGATCAGCACCAACCTCTATGTGCCGTTCCTCAGCCGCCAGTACATTCCGCTGGGGCCGCTGTACTATGTGTTCGCGGCGCTGGTGATGGTGGGCGCGGGCAACGCGGTGAACCTGACCGACGGGCTGGACGGGCTGGCGACGATGCCGGTGATCATCGCGAGCCTCGCCTTCGCGATCATCGCCTACCTGACCGGCCGCGCCGACTATGCGCATTACCTGGGCATTCCGCACGTGCCGCGCGCCGGTGACCTGGCGATCCTGTGCGCGGCGATCATGGGCGCGGGGCTGAGCTTCCTGTGGTTCAACGCGCCTCCGGCGGCGGTGTTCATGGGCGATACCGGGTCGCTGGCGCTGGGCGGCGCGCTGGGCGCCATCGCCGTGGCCGCGCATCACGAGATCGTGCTCGCCATCGTTGGCGGGCTGTTCGTGCTGGAGGCGGTCTCGGTGATCGTGCAGGTGTTCTTCTACAAGCGCACCGGCAAGCGGGTGTTCCGCATGGCGCCGATCCACCACCATTACCAGAAGCTGGGCTGGGCGGAATCGACCGTGGTGATCCGGTTCTGGATCGTCTCGATCGTGCTGGCCGTGCTGGGCCTGGCCACGCTGAAGCTGCGCTAGGCGGCGCGGCGTGATCACCACCCCCGCCTTTGCAGGAAAGCGCTACGCGGTGCTGGGGCTGGCGCGCTCGGGCGCGGCGGCGGCGGCGTCGCTGCTGGCGGGCGGGGCCAGCGTGACGGCGTGGGACGCGCGCGAGGAGCCGCGCGCGGCATTGGCCGAGGCGCAGGCGGATGTGGGTGAGCGGCTGACGTTTGCCGACCCGTGCGCGATCGATCTGACCGGCTTTGCCGCCGTGGTGGTTTCGCCCGGGGTGCCGATCAACCGCCACCCGATCGGGGATGCAGCGCGCGCCGCCAACGTGCCGCTGGTCTGCGACATCGAACTGTTCGCGCAGGCGCGCGGCAGCCTGCCGGATCACACGGTGGTGGGCATCACCGGCACCAATGGCAAGTCCACGACCACCGCGCTGACCACGCACCTGCTGCACTGTGCGGGTATTCCGGCGCTGATGGGCGGCAACATCGGGCTGCCGATCCTGGGGCAGGAGCCGCTCCCGGCAGGGGGCGTCTATGTGCTGGAACTGTCGAGCTACCAGATCGACCTGACGCAGCGGCTCGATTGCGATGTGGCGATGCTGCTGAACATCACGCCCGATCACCTCGACCGCTATGACGGGTTCGAGGGCTATGTCGAGGCGAAGACCCGGCTGTTCGGGATGCAGGCGGCCGGTCGGCTGGCGGTGGTGGAGATGAAGGCCGAGATGGAGCTGGACGTGCTGCGCCATGCGCCCGACGGCCAGCCGTTCCAGTTCATCGAAAGCATCGACCTGCCCGGCGATCAGGCCGACTGGCCGTCGCTGTCCGGCCCGCACAACCGCGCCAACGCGCAGGCGGCGGTGGCGGCGGTGCGGCATCTGGGCGTGAGCGACGACGTGATCGCCGAAGGGCTCAAATCGTTCCGGGGCCTGCCCCACCGCATGGAACGCGTGGGCGAGGCGAACGGCGTGCTGTTCATCAACGACAGCAAGGCGACCAATCCCGCGTCCACCGCGCCGGCGCTGGCGGCGTTTCCGCCGGTGAACGGCCACCGGCGCATCCACTGGATTCTGGGCGGGTTGCCGAAGGGTGACGATCTGGACGAGTGCGCGCCGTTCTTCGGCAATGTGGCGGCGGCTTATACCATCGGCGATGCCGGGCCGCGCTTTGCCGAGATTCTGGAGCATGTCGTGCCGGTCACCCGCGCCGAGATGATGGCGGCGGCGCTGGCGCAGGCCATCGCGGCGGCGGTGCCGGGCGATGTCGTGCTGCTGTCGCCGGCCTGTGCCAGCTTCGACCAGTTCCGTGACTACGAGGCGCGCGGCGCGTGCTTCGGGCAACTGGTGGCGGCGATGACCGCTGCCGATGCCGCCAGGGGAGAACCGGCCTGATGGCAAGCCAGCCGCCCTATATTCCCGGGTCCACGCGCGGCGCCCATGCGCTGGTGCCGCGCGCGCAACGCACCCGCCGCAGCGAGCTGCTGGTGTGGTGGCGCGAGATCGACCGCACGCTGCTGTTTCTGGTGCTGACGCTGATGGCGGTGGGCGCGGTGGCGGTGACGGCGGCATCGCCGGCCAGCGCGCGGCGGCTTTCGACCAGCACCGAACACCTGTCCGACTTGCATTTCCTGTACCTGCACTTGCGCTTCCAGGTGCTGGGGCTGGTGGCGATGTTCGGCGCATCGCTGCTGCCGCGCGATCTGGCGCGGCGCGCCGGGTTAGTGCTGGCCGGGGCAATGTTGGTGGCGCTGGTGCTGGTGCTGGTGCCGCATGTCGGGGTGAAGGTGAAAGGCGCGCGGCGCTGGCTGCACCTGGGCATGACCCTGCAGCCATCAGAATTCCTGAAGCCCGCGTTCGCGATCACGCTGGCCTGGGTGCTGTCGTGGCGGCTGCGTGATCCGCGCCTGCCGGTGATGGCGATCTGCACCGCGATCATGGCGGTGGTGGCGGCGCTGCTGATGGCGCAGCCCGATTTCGGTTCGACCGTGCTGTTCGGCGGGGTTTGGTTCGTGATGATGGTGCTGGCCGGTCTGCCGCTCAAGCGCGTGGCGATGGCCGGCGGCGCGGGCGTGGTCTGCGTCGGGCTGGCCTACATGTTCTACGCCAATGCGCGCAACCGTATCGACAGCTTCCTTTCGGGCGGCACCGCGTTCGACCAGGTCGATCTGGCCAGCCGCACCCTGCTGGGCGGCGGCTGGACCGGCACCGGGCTGTGGCTGGGCACGCGCAAGATGGGTCTGCCCGAGGCGCATACCGACTACATCTTCTCGGTGATCGGCGAGGAGTTCGGCCTGATCGCCTGCGCCATCGTCATCGCGCTTTATCTGGCCATCGTGCTGCGCGTGCTGGTGCGGCTGGTGGAGGAGGAGGACCTGTTCTCGATGCTGGCCGCCACCGGGCTGGTCGTGCAGATCGGCGGGCAGGCGTTCATCAACATCCTCGTCAACCTGCGGCTGTTTCCGTCCAAGGGCATGACGCTGCCGCTGATTTCCTATGGCGGTTCGTCCACCATCGCCTTGTGCCTGGGGGTGGGGTTCCTGCTGGCGCTGACGCGGCGCAACCCCTATCTTGCCCGCGATCCGTTCGGCACCGCCGCCCCCGCGCGGGAGGAAAGATGACCGTTGTTACCCGCCATTACGTGCTGGCCGCCGGGGGCACCGGTGGCCACCTGATTCCGGCGTTCGCGCTGGCCACCGAACTGCTGGCGCGCGGGCATCGCGTGGAACTGATCACCGACGAGCGCGGCGCGGCCATTCCCGGCACGCCCGAGGGGCTGGCGACGCACGTCCTGCCCGCCGGGCGCATCGCCGGGCTGAACCCGCTGGGCTGGATCAGGGGGCTGCGCGGCATTCTGGCCGGCCGCAGCATGGCGAAGCGGCTGTTCCGCGAATTCCAGCCCGGCGCGGTGGTGGGGTTCGGCGGCTATCCGGCGCTGCCGGCGCTGCTGGCGGCACGCAGCTTGCGCATCCCCAGCGTGGTGCATGAACAGAACGCGGTGCTGGGGCGGGTGAACCGGTTTCTGGCCGGCGGTGTCGATGCCATCGCCACCGCTTACGGGCAGGTGGACCGGCTAGAGGACCGGCTGGCCGACAAGGTGGTGCTGGTGGGCAACCCGGTGCGTGCCGAGGTGCTGGCGCTGCGCGACCAGCCGTTCCCGGCGTTCGGCGCCGATGGCCTGCTGCGGGTGCTGGTGACGGGCGGCAGCCAGGGCGCGCGGGTGCTGTCCGAAGTGGTGCCCGACGGGCTGGCGATGCTGCCGCCCAACTTGCGCACGCGGCTGCAGGTAACCCAGCAGTGCCGGGCCGAGGATATCGAGGCGGTGCGGGCGCGCTATGCCGGGCACGACATTCCCGCCGAGCTGGGCACCTATTTCCAGAACATGGCCGAGCGGCTGGCCGATGCGCACCTGTTCATCGGCCGCGCCGGCGCCAGCACGATTGCCGAACTGACCGCAGTGGGGCGTCCGGCCATATTGGTGCCGCTGCCGATCGCGACGGATGATCATCAGGCCGCGAACTGCCGCGAGATCGTCACCGCCGGCGGCGCGCGGGCGATCCGGCAGGACAAGTTCACCGCCGTGGAACTGGCCAAGCAGATTCAGGCGATGGCGCAGCGGCCCGAAACGCTGGCCACTGCCGCCCATGCCGCGTGGAACTGCGGCTATCCCCACGCGGCGCGCGATCTGGCCGATCTGGTGGAAGGGTTCGGCGGTTCGCCGCTGATGGATGTGATCCGCGTGAGACATGAGGCGGAGGCGTCCGCGCAATTGGGAGTAGCGCCGGCATGAAGGGCGTGGGCACTGACATCGGCACCATTCATTTCGTCGGTATCGGCGGCATCGGCATGTCGGGCATTGCCGAGGTGATGCACAACCTGGGCTATGCGGTGCAGGGCTCGGACATCGCCGAGGGTTATGTCGTCGAGGGGCTGCGCGCGCGCGGCATCAAGGTCTCGATCGGCCACAAGGCCGAGAACCTGGGCGATGCGGCGGTGGTCGTCACCTCCACGGCGGTGAAGCGCGACAACCCCGAAGTGGCGCTGGCGCTGGAAACGCGCGTGCCGGTGGTGCGCCGGGCGGAGATGCTGGCCGAGCTGATGCGATTGAAGAACACCGTGGCGGTGGCCGGTACCCACGGCAAGACCACCACAACCAGCATGATCGCCTGCCTGCTCGATGCGGGCGGGGTCGATCCCACTGTCATCAACGGCGGCATCATCAACAGCTATGGCTCGAACGCGCGGCTGGGCGCCAGCGACTGGATGGTGGTGGAGGCCGACGAGAGCGACGGCTCGTTCCTGCGGCTCGACGGCACGATCGCGGTGGTCACCAACATCGACCCGGAGCACCTTGACCACTACGGCTCGTTTGAGCGGGTGAAGGACTGCTTCGTCGAATTCATCGAGAACGTGCCGTTCTATGGCGCGGCGATCCTGTGCATCGACCACCCCGAAGTGCAGGCGATCATCCCCAAGGTGCGCGACCGCCGCGTGGTGACCTATGGCTTTTCGGCGCAGGCCGACGTGCGCGGCGAGGCGGTGACGCCGGTGCCCGGCGGCAACCGCTTCACGGCAGTGCTGCGGCAGCGCGACGGGTCGTTTCGGCGGATCGAGAATGTCGAACTGCCGATGCCGGGGCGGCACAACGTGCAGAATGCTCTCGCCGCGATTGCGGTGGCGGTGGAAATGGGCTGCGCGGATGACATCATTCGCGGCGGGTTCGGCAAGTTCGGCGGGGTCAAGCGGCGGTTCACCAAGGTGGGCGAGGTCGATAACGTCACGATAATCGACGATTACGGGCACCATCCGGTGGAGATCCGCGCGGTGCTGGCCGCCGCGCGCGAGGGCGTGCAGAACCGGGTGATCGCGGTGGTGCAGCCACACCGCTTCACCCGCCTGCGCGATCACATGGAGGACTTCCAGGGCGCGTTCAACGATGCCGACGTGGTCTATGCGGCGCCGGTCTATGCGGCGGGCGAACAACCGATCGAGGGCGTGGACAGCGCCGCGATGGTCGAGGGGATCAAGGCGCGCGGGCACCGTTCGGCGCACCTGATCGACGGGCCTGACGCGCTGGCGGCAACGCTGGCGACGACGGTGCAGCCGGGCGACATGGTGGTGTGCCTGGGCGCGGGCGACATCACCAAATGGGCGGCGGGGCTGGCGGACGCGATCCGCGCCCGCCGCGTGCCGGCATGACCGAGGCGCCAAAGCCTTTCCTCGGCTGGTTGCGCCAACTGAACCGCGCCCAGCGCGCGCAGCTCGACGCGGCGAGCGAGGCCCTGGCCGCGCAGGAAAA
>JAGWVC010000008.1 GCA_018971065.1 Sphingomonadales bacterium
TCGTCCGGCCAACGCCGTCGACGCTCCACTCCCAGAACCTCGGTCCCTGCCAACGCTCGCTCCATCGATACGACGTACATAACGACGTCAATAACGACATTGCCTACACCAACGAGGCGGTCCCAATCGGGCGGTTACGGGGGATGCCTACAGGTGGTATCTGAAGAATGCGTCAGAAAGCATATAGACAGCGATCAGGGGGGCTTCTGCTCATACCGGATCATATCGGATGCAGTTGACGCATTCGTCGGGATAAAAGGAAGCGCAAGGTTCCACTTGTGGCCTCGATGCGAGCATGGGCCGACGCCCGCTTATCGCGCGATGGGATGTCCATGATGAGGATGTTGCACAGATTCTGACCCATGAGGACGGCGTTTTGGCGGTTCCCGGCAAGGCGCGTCCGACGGGGTGATGCGGTTCATCAGCCGATGGCGCGACGCAGTTCGAGGGCCGCCAAAATGCCCCCCGCAGGATGGCCAGCCCCGCTCGCTGGACTTGCAGCCTCGCGAAGATGAGCCACATCGCCGCTTCGCCCGCTCCGCGCCAGCAAGCGGGGCTGGGCATCCGTCTGTGCAGCTTGGTAACCCGGCTGCGGTTCCTGCACGTGGGCCGATGAGACGTCGGCCTCGAAACAATCGGCCATCGATTCGGTTCGTACGCGAACCGCTCCAGGCGATGTGCCGCGCCATCTCATTTCCGCGCGCCGGCCAAGCGCGATCCGTAACAAAAGGTATAGAAAACTATTACTGAAAACGGGTTCCCGATAGCAAGTAAGTATCGATTGAACATAGACTCAGCCAAGGCGCAAACCAGCACCCCAAATACCATTAGCATAGCAATATTTTTGTGTTTTCTTATATAAATTCGCGCACAATTTACTGTATATATCATGCACAAAATTATTATTGAACCGACAATCAAGCCGGAATCCAGGAATATGGTGAGATAAGAATTTTCCGTAAAAACGCCCGTATTCGCATCTTCAGCCCAACGCAGCCCCCCTCCAATTGTAAGGGCGTTGAGCGATCTGAATATAAGCGGGATCAGAATTGACCAATTATCCAATCGGCCCGTGCCTCTGGAGGCCAACCCTCTGGTATTCGAATCCAGTTCGAGAGAGGTTGAAATGAATTCATTTATCTTTGCGAAACCGGCAACCCCCAATAAGGCGAGGCCGATTACGCTGATCCACATCAATTGACGCCGGTGCTCGGGACTCAATCTTGGAAAAACCGTCCACCAAATCGCACCAAGCGCAACGGCAACGGCAACCAACCCTCCACGCGAGGAGGCGGCGAAAATGATACCGACACTCAAAGCGGCAGCAAGCGCACCAAGAAATCTGAATCTCGGAAACAAAAACCACGAATAAAGACAAATTACAGCATATCCACCAAAAATGAACCCTTCAAGATTCGGGTGGTTATTGAATGCAGAGAACCTCATCGCCCATCTCTCGGCCGAATCAGCCGTCAAGGCGTCCCATATTTCCTGGGGATAAACCATATATATAGTGAATATAGTTAATATTGCAGCGACACATGCTGCTCTATAGAAATCATATACGTCAATCGATCGCGCATTTAACATCATCGCCACGCCCATAACGAACGATATTACAGTATATGGAGCGCAATAGTTGTATGCATATTTCAAATGCTGCGAGTCATTGAGAGGAATGGCTATTGCACTAGAAATGTACATAATAAGCATGCAAATTTCAAAAAACGACAGCCGTCCAGATGATCGCCTGCCTATCAATGAAAATGCAGCGATCACGATGTTGATTGCAATAGCCAGACCGCGATATATTTCGCCATTCGGCTGGCAATTGGAAAAAATCAGCAATACAAATGAAAATGCCACGCATGACGCGTAAAATTGCGATTTTGGAAAAATATTATCATTTTTCCTAGGGGGCCATTGTCTCCAATCTATTGTCGCCGGCATATTTCAAACCATCTTCGACAGGGGCGAAAATATTAAAATTTTCATATGTGGTAAAATATAAAATAGTTCGCGCATTGACTCAATTTACAACAATGGCCATGCGCTCAACGCGCCAGTCCGAAAATCATTCTTTCACGAAAGAACGAGGGGCGAGGCATTATCATAGGCATTGGCCAAATTTCCATCACGCACTTCGTACCTAAACAGTGCGGGCTGGCATCTGGTGTGCGATGCAACGCACTGCCCCCGATCAATCTTTGGTATTATCTTCACCATACTTCAGGCCATAGCCATAGCCATAGCCGTAACCATAGCCATAACCATAGCCGTAACCGTAATTATAGCTGTAGCCATAATGCTGTCGCTCGGCATCAATCTTGGTTACGACGACACCGAACACGTTCCCGCCCACACTACGCAGGCGCTGGAGTGAGGCCTTGATGCCGCGCAGTGCAACCCGCCCGGGCTGGACCACAAAGACCGCCCCTTCGGTTGCGCGGCAAAGTAGCGGTGCGTCGGCCAGGCCGAGCACTGGCGGCCCGTCCACGATCACGTGATCGAACTGCTTCAAGAGCATGGTCAAAATGTCGCTCAGACGATCGCTACTGAGCAATTCGGCCGGGCTGGGCGGCCTGGGTCCGGTCGTCATGGCACTCAAACCGCGGTACGCGGTTGCCTGGATAAGGCTGGCAAAATCATCATTACCGGTCAGCGCATTGCTGAGACCCACCGTGTTTTCGAGCCCGAGCGCATTATGCACCGATGGCGAGCGCAAATCCGCGTCCAACAGCAGCACCGAACGCCCTGTACGGCCGATGATCTCGGCGAGTGCGAGCGCGGTGGTCGATTTGCCTTCACTGGCCTGCGCGCTGGTCACCGCCATCGACCTTGGCAGACCGTGATTGGTGGTGAACGCAAGTGTCGAGCGGATCGAGAAATACGCTTCCGACAGCAGGGATTTGGGATCGGCCAGCGCTTCGATCGGACTTTCCGACGTCATCGGCACGTTGCCGATCAGCGGCAGCTTCAGGAGATTCCATACGTCCGCCGGGCTGCGAACGCCTTCGTCAATCTGTTCCAGCGCCAGTACCGCGATTGCAGCGAGAGCCAGGCCGATCAGCAGCGAGAGCGCAAGATTGACAGAGACCTGGGGCGCCGAAGGGGTGACCGGAACCTTTGCTTCGTCGACAATGGCGATGTTGTTCGTACCGATTGTGCCGGCAACGCCGATCTCCTTGTAGCGCTGCAACAGTGCGTCGTAGAGCTGCCGGTTGGTATCAGCCTCACGCTGGTAGATGTTATACTGAATTGTACTGCGATTCTGCTTGTCGAATTCGGACTTCAATTGATCGACTTTAGCTTCGAGATCCTGCTCACGCGCCAACGCTTCCTTGTATGCGAGCTTGCGCCCGGCACTGATAGCGGAAGTATTAAACGCAATCGCCGCGTCCAGTTCCTCGAGCTGCCTCTTCAGCCCTCGGGCGGTAGGGTAACCAGGCTCGAACTGGGTCAACACCTTGGCGTATTCGGCGGCAACTTCGGCGCGCTTCGTGCGAATCTGCGCGATGCTGGTGCTGCTCAACGCCTCGCTCGAAACAGCCGCGTTGCCCGATTCCGCACGACTTTCTGCAGCGATGCGGTCGGAGTGAGCGGTCATCAGCGCCTGGTTCAACAGTTCAAGGTCTGCCGAAGTCAACGTCCGCTGGGTTTGCGTCTTGCCATCGTTGCTGCGCGAGGTTTCCAGCGCCACGATATTGTTCTGCGTCGCGAAGCTGATGGCATCATGCTCGGACTGTTCAAGCTTTGCTTTCAGCGCCGTCAAACGGTCCTGCAGGAATTTTCGGGCATCAGCCGTCGACGCGAATTCACGGTCCATGCTGGCACCGATGAATTCCCGAACCCAGGCATTAGCGACCTCGGCCGAAATCTGAGGCGAGCGGCTGGTATAAGAGATGTCGATGAGGCGCGAATTGCGGATCGGCTCGATGCTGATGCTCTTGCGCAGGAGCACCGAAGCAAGGCGGGCCCGGGCGTCATCCGAGGCCGGGGCTTTCACGCCGGCGGAAGCGAAAAATTCCTTCCGGTTTGCCAGATTGAGGTTTTTGGTGACGCGATCCGCCAGCGAGACTGCCTTCAGCAGCGAATACTGGGTCGCATAGAATTCGGCATCCTGAATCGACACGTCGGCATCGACGCCCTCGACGTTAGTGACTTTCTTCTGCTGCCGGCTCACTTCGATCTGCGCCCGCGCCGTATACAACGGAGACGTCAGCATGGTCACGACCAGGCCGATGACCAGCGCCGCGCCGATGACGCTCAACAGTGGCCACCGCCAACGCATCACGGTCTGCCAATATTGCAACAAGACGGGCGGCAGAAGGCGCTCGTTTGTCTCTTCCGTCATGATTTCAGCAAGAACGCTCGGCTCCCGAAACACCGATTCCTGAGGTTCCTGCGGCATGTTGGCGGTAGACGGCATCGACATTTACCTTAAATTAGAGCAATTTCCGTTTCTGCTGATGCGAACGGAAATGCGGCGGCCGAACGCCGCCCGGGTTTGTGGCGTTCCGGCTGCAACCAGCCGGAACCACGATGTTCAACTTACAGCTTCTCCAGCGTGATCACCAAGGGGCCGGCCAGAAGCGAGAATGTCTGCAGATAGTCCTTGAACAGGCGGCGCGCATGATTGTCCCCGACCATGACGACGTCGTTCGCAAAGATTTCGGGATCGGGATAAGCCCCGTGGCGAACCGCGTTGAGATTGTAGAGCGCCGCATATTGCTGACCGCCGACCTTCCGCAAAATCACGACATCATCCACGCGCGAGAATTCGGTGGTCCCCTGCGCGGTGGCGATCGCGCGAAGCAGGGTCATCTGACCGAGCACCGGGTAAAGCCCCGGCTTCTGCACCGTGCCCTCGACCGTCACGAACTGGCTGAGCGTGTCCTTGAGGTTCACCGTGACCTGCGGATTGCGGACATACGCGGCACGCAGACGCTGGGCGAGGAGGCTTTCAACGTCGCCGGGGGTCTTGCCCGACACCTCGAGCACACCGGCGAGCGGGAACGACAAGCGACCGCTGGCATCCACCTGAACTTCACGGTTGGACATTTCGGGGATGCCGAAAACGTCGATCATCAGCTTGTCGAACGGGCCGACAAGGTACGGACGCTCTTTCGTGGTCAGGTCCTGCCGGGTCGGCTCCGGCAGTATGCTGGCGGAAACGACATGGATCGACGGATCGCCACCGAGCTTTGGCCGTCCGGCACACCCCGCCAGCGCCACGAGCAATAGCCCCGTCATCAGCCCGCGGCCGATATTGCCAACCCGCATCACACCTTGTTCCTCACTACAATTCCCCGAACCAACAACCCACACGCTACGCTTTCGCGACACGGGCGGCTGACGACGTTTTCGCGGCCGAGCCGCGAGCGACGAGTACACATGCGAACGTCATCCAGCAGATCAGCGAAGGCACCCTTGCAGGATAGTCGCTGAGCGAGGCGAAACCAAGCAAGCCTAAAACGATAATTCCGAGCCGTGCCATAACAAGACACGGCCGGCTCGTCGCTGGCCGGACAACGATGAAAATGCACCGGCACAACCATGCCAATATCGCAAAACCCACCGCCACGCCGAGGGCGCCCGTTGTCAATATCCACTCCAGCCAATCATTGTGGGCATGGTTCATATACGTTTGCTGGAGCAGGATGTCCGGCTCGTACATCCGGAATACCGAATCAAACGATCCGAGTCCCGACCCCCACGGCCAGAAATCCCTGATCATCCTGACATCGACAGGGACGATCTGAACGCGAATCTCGTCCATCGGGTCGGTGGCCAACAAGCGCGATAGAGCGATAGCGCGTCCACCGGCAATTGCCATGACCACGAATGCGATGCCCGCCAGCACGAGCGCCGCCGCCAGCTTGCGACGATTCACTCCCGCCGAACCTTTGCCCGCGGTCGCGCCCGCATCTGCGGTCAGCCAAGGCAGCAGACAGCTCGCGATAATCCCGGTCAACAAACCGGCACGCGATCCAGTCACGAAAATGTAGATGAAAAACAACAACCCGGTAGCCCAGACCATGACGACTTCCGATCTGGAGCTCGAACCGCGCCCGCTGCGCCTCACATTCAGCCATGCCGCCAACGTCGGTATCAATGTGGCTAGAAATGCCGCTTGATGGTTCCGGTTGGCAAACAGCCCGACCGGCATGCCATAGGATGCCGGAACGTAGAAATAAAGGAATTCCGCCGCGTCGCTGGATAATTGCAACATACCGACAACGGCGCTGACCACGCCAATCCCCAGCAGCAGTCCAAGCAATCGTTTTCGCTCGTTATCGGCAAGTTGAACCGCCAGAACCAGAACGCAAATAGGCGGTATCATTGCCCACAATGCATTCCTTGTCGCTGTCGGAACCATGCTCAACGGCCGCCAACGCGCAGCATGGCCGGTAACACGATCGATCTCACCGATCAATTCATGCCCGGGCGCCGCATGAACAACTGCCGGCGGCAGGGGGATCAACTGGAATACGCCGATCAGCACGAAGGCAAACGCGAATCCGAATAGCCCGGCATATTTGCGGACATGCTCCCACCTGAGGGTGAACAGCCCGCAAGCCAGAACGAGAACGGATGCCGGGCGCAGCAGCACCAGTTGTGCCGCGTCGGCGCGGACCGAGCCCCCGATTGCAAAAACAAGGATGAACTGGAAAAGAAGCGCGTAGAACGGCATCGATTCAAGCGACAAAGTCCTGGTTGAGCGTGATGACTTGTGGCGTTTCGACCTTCGCCTTTGCCTCCTCTCGGCGGGATGCCGACGGGATTCGTCGGTCTGGCCAAACTTGAACGGACGGCTCATTCGACCAGCAGCTCCACATTGCTGATTGTGACCTGGGATGCGCGTTGATCGGTGTCGCCGCGCGCGCCGAGCTCCCAAAACTGGCTTGCGCACCCTTGCGGCACGGTCAGCCGGGTCTCAACGGTGATGGATCGGGGCGCATCGGGCATCGCCGCGCTCAGCATCGCGGGGCCGCCCGGGCCGCCGCACGCGACATACCATGACACGCGCGCATGCGGTTGGTCGGCGGCATAGGCCAGCCGGCTTTGCAGAACATAGCCCCCGGGCGGCAGGAACGTCACGCGCTGTGCCACAGCAGCGCCGGTGTCCGGTTCAACGCTGATTGCCAGGGCGCCGGCCGCACCCAGTCGTGCCGCCCCGTGGTCATCGACCACCAACCGCCAACCGATCGGAGCGATGCGGGTATCCGTGGTTGCCGGGGAAAAGCCCATTTCAGCCAGTCTGGTCGCGTCGGTTCCCATTATCCTTGCCGCCGCCGCGACGGCAGTGCCGGGATCCTTTTCAAGCACCGCATGTCGGATCAGTGATCCGTTGAGCGCTTCCGCCTGCTTGGCAGGCAACGACTGCGTGACCAGCGTGGCCATGATCCGCGCCGGTATCCCGCGATTCAGCGCGCCCTCCAGAAACGGAGGGAACCATGCTCGCCCGGTATAGTGTCCGAACTGTTCCCGATAACGTGAATCACCGAGCAACGGCACGATCGTCGGCACGATGCTGTCCAAGACATCCGGATTTACTGTAACCAGATGATCGAAATGGCGGACCACGCCGCGAACATCGCCGGCCTGAAAGCTTGATTGTGCGAGCAGCATTTCCGCGCCTGCTTCACGGCGCGACAGGCGTTCCGCCAGCACGAGGGCGGATGCGTCGCGAGGCTTGCCCAGCGCCTCGTTGCCAACGTGGAGCAGAATAAGCGCCCCCGGACTGATGGGGTCTTGCGCGAGCACCTGCTCCGCCGCCCGCATCAGTCCGGGCGCCGATGCGCGGGTCACCCGCCCCTGCGTCACCAGAAAATCGCCCCACCGCACGACCACGGCCGGATCGTCGTCGGCGGGCGGTCCACCAGTGCTGGCGATCTCCATGCCCCCGCGGACATTGCGCGCCGCATCGGCATACGCCGCAAACGCCGCGCCCAAGGCAGCAAGTGCGAGCAATGACCCGGAGAGAATGCGATTCAACGGCGTTACCTGAAGCTTGGCGCGCGGGGACGATGCCTGCCTCGGTCGCATGGGCCACTCACGACGTCAATCTTGTCACGCGACAACGGGTAACGTTTCGCGCGAATCGGCGACGGCGAGGCGTTCTTGGGCATGGGGCTTCATCGCACACCGGGCGTGGTTTGACTGAACCGGAAGGCTGGCGCGAGCCTCGCACAGGCAGAAAAACAGATGGTTAGCGCAACGCAGCCGCTGCCGACCCGCGGACAGCGACCCACCTGCCCATTCGCAGGCACGGCGGTTGTTATGAAATGCTGATTTTGGCGATGCCCCCATCGGCCGGACGCGGCTATTGCCCCATCACCATGTAACCCCGCGTTTAATTTCGCGCGCATCGATCAAGCTGGTTCGAATTTCATTCCGCCTTGACCCGTTAAGCGTTTTTCGCTAGATACCGGATCACAAAGAGATTGAAGAAGGCAGCTTCTATTATGAAAACCATTCTGGGAATTTGTGGCGCTGCCCTCGCGCTGGTTGCCATGCCCGCAATGGCCGCGCCCGCCAAGGTTGCCAAGGTGGGCGCACCGTCGCTCGTGACCGCCAAGCCCGCAGTAGCGGTTGGCGCCAAGAAGGCGAAGGCCGTTCGCGCTGAGCTCTATGGTTATCAGGGCGGTGCTGGCGGTGGCGGGCTCGGCGGCGGCCTTGGCGGCGGGCTCGGCACCTTGGGGACGCTCGGACTCGCTGGTGCCGTAACCCTTGCTGGCCTAGGCGCTACCGGGGCTTTTTCCAGCAGCCCGTAAGTTGGCGATGATGGATCGTGAGATTCGTGAAAACGGGGCGGGTTCCGCCCCGTTTTTTATTGGACATTCCGTCACACACTACGCTCGCTCTTCGGTATTGGATCGGGAACAATGGGCGTAATCGCGGACGATTTCGCAGTTGCCGGGCTTTCCGCCGCCAAATGGGATGGGAAATGGAGGGTAGCGGGAACCGCGAAACTGGCCATACAATATTGATAACAAAGTGTATTCCGTAACCCCTGTTTCAGGGTGGCCCCCGAACTGGCCCCCGTACCTGTTCCGCTGGGGATCAAATCGGGGGCCATTCGGTGCGTTAGCTGTTTGCCCTGCCCCCCTCCTCCGCCCCCTCCAGCAGCGCCCGGAGGCTATCCGCCATAATGATGCGCCTTCCTCCAACGCGGCGCGCGTCCAACCGCCCCGATGCAATTAGGGTGTAGATCGTACTCCGACCCAGGCTCGACACGGCGCAGGCCTCCGCAACCGAGTAAGCGAGGCGGACGGGAACTGCTTCACCCACGGCCCCGCCCCTTCCTGATATACCGGGGGTGGCCCGAAGGGTGGCCTACGGGGGAAATCCGGCCCTGAAGACTCGCGCCTAGGGACGTGGAAATCTCTACCAAATTATTTCCGCTCACTGCCCCGTCCCCGCACCACTGGCCTTGCGTAGCTGCTGGATGCCGGGGTCCGATAAGTTGTGGGCATGGTCCGCCAAGGCACGCTGACCGTGAGTCGCCGCCACACCCCGCCCGACAGCAACGGCCCCCTCGTAATCGCCTTGGTGCGTTGTGAGGTAAGCCCCCATAGAATCCGAGATTTGCTTTGCCACTTTCTTCCGCTCGAAATCACCAAGGGGGTGGCCGGTGATGACATAGAAGTTCGCCGCCGCCAGCCCCGTAAGGTTCGCGGCCTGCTGCTTGAGCTGGGCGTAGGAGTGGATGTGGGTTGGGTCGGCCAGCTCCTGCTGCTTCTTCAGGCGGGCATCCGCGCGGGCCTCCGCCTCCATCTGCCTTGAGAAGGAGTGCGCGCGGGAGACCATCGCCACCCCCTCTTCCCCCGATATGTCCCCCGCGAGAACCGCTTGGCCTACCTGGTGTTCGTAGGCCGGGGTGTAGCCTCCGCTCTCGCCCTGCAAGGCCAGGTCCATGACCTTCTTGGCGTGCAAGGGGTCATCCCCATTGAGTTTCATCCGGTTGGTCATCACCCCGGCCGAATTGGTGGTGTCCTCGTGCAGGACTGCCAGGGTCGCCCCCGCCTCCTGAGCCGTGTAGCCCTGAGCGGTAAGCTCCCGGATGAGGCCCTTGGTGTCGTAGTTGCCCGTGAGCAAATCCGTCCCGTGCTGCTGGTAGAGGTAGGCCGCGCCATCCTGCCCCTTCGCCTGGAGCGTTGCCCGCTGCGCTCGAACCCGTTCGGTAATGTCGAACTCCTGGGCCTGCTGGATGCGGTAGCGCGCGGTGCCAATCTGCTCGGCCTGCCCCGATATGTCGAACAGGGACGGCCCCTTGGCGATCACCGGGGGAGATGCGGGGGCATCCGGGGGCGGGGCATTGAGGGCGGCTGCTACCTGACCCACTGCGCCCTGCGCCTGGGTGCCTTGGGGGAACGCCACGCTCTGGGGGTTCACATCCACCCCGTTCACCTTGGTCCGCCAGTGGACATGCGGCCCCGAGGAGTTTCCTGTGTTGCCGCTGAGGGCGATGGCCTGCCCGGGAGTCACTTGGTCCCCCACAGCCACCCCCGCTTGGGAGAGATGGGCGTAGGAGGAGACGAGGCCGCCCCCGTGGTCGATCTTGACGAAGTTCCCCGAGGAGGGATCGCTCCCGACCGCCACCACTGTACCGACCCCGGGAGAGACCACTTGGGTGCCTTCGGGGACTGCCAGGTCGAGGCCGTGATGCACTTCCCCATCGGCCCGGTGTGCTGCGTACTCGCCACCCTTCACCGTCACCCCACCTTGAACCGGGAGGGCGTGCGCTGGGGGCAAGGCCGCGTTGGCAAGCTGGGGGGCTTGGCCGGGGGGCGGGGGTGTGGGATGCAGCTCGGCACCGCTCCCGAACTTCCCATCCAGGACCGCCGTGTTGTCCAGCCCAATGGCCTTTGTCAGGTCCACCAGCCCGGGGTTGCGGGTGGAGGAGGCTGCGGAGAGGATCGCCTGGGTGGACATGGTGTGCCACTCCTGCTCGGTGCCGCCCGTGTGGACGAACATCTGGTGGGCGGGGTACATCGCCGCGATAGCCTCGTCCGCAGTCATCAGCCCGCCCTGCTGCTTGGCCAGGGTAGTCAGGGCGTTCGCTGCAAGGGCCGAGTTGTTCTGCCCCCGTTCGGCCACGATGCGGGCTTGGTTGTGGGCGATGTTCCCTTGGAGGGTCTGCTGGGTGTACTGGGCTTCCACCGGGGCGAACCCTGCGATCTCGTCCTTGCCGGTGTAGTCCTTGGCGATCCCCGCCACACCCTCCCGCCACTTCTGGGCAAAGGCTGCGGGGTCGTTCTGCTCGGCCCATGAGGCGCTATCAAGCTGGAGCTGGGAGAGGGCGGACTGGGAGCGGATGGCCGCCCCCTCCTTCGCGTACGCCTCCATGTACCAAGGGTTCTGCGTGGGGGCGATCTTGCCCGCCTTCACCGCCTCGGACAGGACCATGCCCTGGTTCGTGAGGGCGTCCTTGTGGGCCTGGGCGCGCTGCTTCTCGGCCTCGTTCAGGGCGATCCCCTGGAGGGTGTCCCCGAGGACCGGCTGCACGGACCTGAGCGACTGGGCGAGCTGGAGGGCGGAGTTGGTGGTGGGCGTCTGGTAGCGATCCCCGGTGTCATGTGCCTGGACGGCTACCTGGGAACGGGCGAGGGGGTCGGTGGAGGTTGCCATTTACTTGCTCCCCGCTTCACCGGCCGCTTCCGGCTCCCAAACCCGGACATCATCCCGCAAATAATAGCGGCCAAACGTGCCCCGGCCTCCGGCCTTCCGGTGGTCATCGCGCATCACCGGGATAGCCCACTTCGCAGG
Organism: Sphingomonadales bacterium; assembly: GCA_018971065.1. The sequence goes on from JAGWVC010000008.1 coordinate 11,773, forward strand.
GTTCCGGAGGCGGGCTAGAATGCGAGTTACCTGGAGACACCGCCCCAGCCCCGCAAACATCTCCTCCTTCACGGGCCTGTAGGGCGCTGCGGCTGAGAGGAAGCGGAGCATTTGCGCTTCCTGACTGCGGCGGATGGTGCGGGCTTCGCCTTCTCCCACGCTGAAGCAGATCGGGGCATCGGAGCACGGGGTCGGAATAACCGAGCCGCACTCGGGGCAGGTTGGGAAGGTACGCATGGCGGCAGTCTCCACAACTGGAGTTCACGGGTTGGCCGCTTCCCCAATGCAAACGGGAAGCCGCCGAGCGGACGCTGTTGCTATAGAGTGCATAGCTGGGCTGTACGCTTGAGACCGTCGTCCCGCTCATCGCCAGTTGCGAGGCAAGTTACTAGCGGAACTGCCTAGATAAGTCAAGTGTGAACTGCCTGAAATTCAATGAATACATAGAACTACAGAAACTCTACTGCCCCGTTAGTCTTTGTCAAAGTCAGCATTTCCGGGCGTTCCTGGCATCCCCCACGCGCCCGCACTTTCAGAACAAAGAAAGAACTCCGGGAGTGGATCGGCGCGTAAGAGGCCTTCGCGGGCCGGTGATTTCTTCGCCAGGGGCCTTGCCAACGCACGACGCGCTGTCCCTAGTAGGGGAGATACCAGCGGTCGCCGCCCTGCCGGGGATAACTATGCAATGAGTAAAATCGGGGAAACCGTGCTCCCCCTGTAGTCGTTGCTGTGGTGGCGGCCGCGCTTTTGACTGATCTGAGGTCTTGTGCGGGTCCGCCCCCCCCCTCTTAACGCGGGAGAGCGTTGATAGCACTGTTCCAATGAAACAGCTTCAGCAGCCCTCCCCCAGATAATCCCCCAAGTCCACGCCCCCGCCGTCCTCCCAAGTCAGGTCCGTGAGCAAAGCCCGTGCGGCCTCCTCCACCCGCCCCCGCGCCTCCACCGAAGTCACCCCTGACAGCAACGCCCGGGCTTCCGCAATGTGGGCGAGGACGCCCTCAAGGGTTTGTTGCTCCGCAGTCGGTTGGGGGTCCCGCTCCCAAAGGCCGCCCGGAGCATCGTTATCCTCTCCGGCCATCTCCCGGAACACCGCAGGGAAGTCTATTTCGATCCACCGACGCACCGTCGAATACGAGACCCCCGGCAACTCCGCCGCAATGTCCCGGTAAGACTTGAGCTTGCCCTTCGCGGTCCGGTGGTGCCCGGCATCCACGTAAGCGCGGAGAGCTGGCCGGAGGAGCTTGGGTTTGAGGGGTTGGCCGTGGCGGAGGTTGGCGTCGAAGCCCATCCACCGCGCCTCCCTCAGGTCCACACAAGGGACGATCTTCGCAAGGCCGCTTTCCTCACCTAGCTCCTCCCGGGCGTCCCTGCGGTGGAAGCCATCGACCAGCACCAGCGCACCGCCCACATCTGCCACCAGCAGGGGAGGGAATTGCTCCCCGTTCTTCATGGCGAGGCGGTAGCGGGTGACGGTGGCCGGGGATGTGCTTCCCCGGATTTGCTCCTCAAGGTGGTGCGCGAGGTCTGCGAAATGCACGGTAGAGACCGCTGGCGCCGGTGGTGAGCTAGGAGCAGTCATTCGCCAGTCTCTCGCGCGTCACACCCCGGGGTCTTCCGGCACGCCCGTATGCGGATGATGTAGAGCGTGGCGTTATCCCGTGCGAGCGCGCGCCCCAGCTCGACAACTTCCCTCCGCCTTTCAGGGGGCAAGCTGGAGAGGAGGCTACCGGGCGGCGCGTCCGGCTCTGTGGAGACGCACCCTATCACCGCAGCCTCCGCCACGTCGCGCGCAACTTCCCCCGAGGGTTCCAGAGCGCGCGCCAGCGCGACTACGCATTCCGAATTGGATTGACCGGGGGACGCCATTGCGAACGCCCCCGCAAGCGAGATCAGAGCGGCTATCACGGCCGCCACTCCACGCCAAGCATCGACGCCGCCGCCTTCACCTGAGTAGCTTCCCACTCATGGCCGAAGCCTATATCCTCGTCGGCCTTCCATGCAGTGTAGATCGCGGTGGCCGCTTCCCGGGTGACAGGGCGGAGGTTGTGAATCGCCGTGTTTATTTCCTGCCATGCGGCCCCTACCGCCCCCACGCCTTCGGCAATGTTCTCGTCCGCGTCCAGGTAGCCGCCAATTGCGTGCAGTTCGTCGTTGTCCTCAATCAGCGTCGTACGCATAGCGAGCAACGCAAGCGGGTCGCTTGGGGGCCACTCCCCGGCGAATAGCTCCATAGGGTCGCCTAGCCGCTCGCTCCTCAGCGCAAGAATTTGGGCCTCAAGCCGGGTGAGGTATTCATGCCAGTCCCGAACGCGGGCTATAAGTGCTCCCCGCGCTGCCCCTTCCTCGGTCCAATTCTCTTGCAGTTGGACAAGCATCCCCCCGAGGCTGGCGCGTATCCGCTGCGCCCAGTCACTGAGCATCTCTTCGATGGCGTGCACATCAGCAGACATGGTGGTTTCTCCTGTTCGTGAGTGGCGGTGGCGGTGCTAAGAAAAAAGGGGCTTCACCCTGGGGGATAGGCGGGCATCGGAGGATCACGCCCCGCCCTTCCCCCTGAAGGGCACGATTTCAGCGCCCTTGCGGAGCTGGTCTAGGTGATCGCTCCACCATTGCGCCATCTCCACCCGCTCCTGCCAATGCGCCCCGCGATGATAGGCGGCCCGCACCTTGTCGCCGTCCCCGTGGGCTAGTGCCCGTTCGATGGCGTCGGGAGACCACTTGCCGCTTTCGTTCAACAGCGTGGAAGCCATCGCCCGGAAGCCGTGGGCGGTCATTTCATCGCTGGCATAACCTAGACGGCGTAGGGCGGCGTTGAGGGTGTTCTCACTCATGGGGCGGGTGCGGGTGCGGATTGAGGGGAACACAAAGCCACCCGCCCCCGTCACTAACTGCACCTCCCTCAGGATGGCGACGGCTTGCAGAGAGAGAGGGACGCGGTGGTCTTTACGCATCTTGGTCTTGCTGGCCGGGATCGTCCAGAGACGGCCCTCAAGGTCAAACTCGGCCCATTCGGCATGGCGTAGCTCACCGGGGCGAACAAACACGTGGGGGGCAAGTTGAAGGGCCAGGGCGGTAAGGCCTTGCCCCTCATAGCCATCAATCGCCCGCATCAACTCCCCGGCCTTCTGCGGCTCGGTAACCGCCCCGTAGTGCGTGACCTTGGGCGTAGTCAGCGCTCCTCTAAGGTCGCGCGTGGGATCGGAGCGCAGGCGTGCCGTGGCGATAGCGTAGCGGAAGACCATGCTGGCGAGTTGAAGGGTGCGGCGGGCGCTTTCAAGGTTGCCCTTGCGCTCAATCCTGCGCACCGCGTCCAGCACATCCCCGGCTTCGATGTCCGCCAGAGGCATCCCGCCAATCGACCCTCTCAGTTGCCGCAGCAGGTATTCACTCCGGGTGGCAGTGGCAGGCGCCCAGCCTCCTTCACCGTCCCGCCTCCGCTTCTGGCAATACTCGTCCGCAATCGCCGTGAAGGTGTTGGCAGCATCCACCTTGGACTGGCGGGCAGCCCGCCGCTTCTCCACGGCAGGGTCTTTGCCAGCGGTCCGCAGGTCGCGGGCTTCGTCCCGGCGCTGACGCGCAACGGCCAAGCTCACCTCGGGGTAAGTGCCCAAGCCGAGCTTCTTCTCCTTCCCCTCTACCCGATACTTCAACCGCCAGAGCTTCCCGCCAGTCGGCTGGACTAGGAGGAACAGGCCAAAAGCATCCCCCATCTTGTAGGGCTTCGCGCGAGGCTTGGCGTTACGGATGGCAGTGTCAGTGAGCGCCACGGCGGTTCTCCTCCGGCGCTGGTGGCCCCCAAGTGGAGAACGCCACATACAGCGCTTGGCCCCCGGCCCCCGCAATGGCCCCCAAATCAGGCCGGATGCAGGCGGACAGGGCTGGACGCCCTTGGCCGAGTGAAGGCCTAAACATAAGGATTTTCGTGGATTTGTCCAGACCTAGACGAATGCATCTGGACTGGGGAGTGGAGCGGGTAGCGGGAATCGAACCCGCATAGCCAGCTTGGAAGGCTGGTGCTTTACCACTAAGCTATACCCGCATGGGCGAGACGTCGCCGCCCGCTCTTGAGCGTACCGCGCTTGCCACGAATGACCGCGTGCCGTCAACGGCGAGATAGCGTCTCGGGTGCCGCCGCTTCGGTATGGCGGATTGACATGTCCAGTCATGCCATGATTCGCTGCATCGCAACAACGATGCCAATAATGCTTGTCACAGCTTCTTCACCACCGGATGATAGAAGTATGAGCAAGAAATTCACCAGCAGCGTGAGCAACCCGGGCGACACCGACATGGAAATGCCGCAACCTCGTCAATTGTTCCGGTCTGTCACCGGCAGTCGCGTGCGCGCGTCGCTTGACCAGTTGCTTGGTTCCCGATTCGGCCGCCTGCTTGATCGTATCGGGCGGGGGCCTCGTCCAGCGGACAGCGAAAGCCTGCTCGATCACGTGAGCGCGCTGCTTTCGTTGCGCGGCCGTGCTTCGGGGCCGGCGCTGGCATCGGCATTTTTCGACCGTTATGAAGCCAGCGATCTTTCGGAACGGCAGGCGTTTCTCGAGCAGCTTCATGCGCACACCCCGCGTGATGGTGCGGCCGTTGATCGGGCCATCGCGCGCTGGAACGAGAAGCGGGATGACGCGGCTGCGGCGGCGCTGCACAACGCGACCGAATCGCCCTGCGCGAAACTGATCAGGGTTCTGAATTTGGCACCCGAGGGTACCCGGCGCTTGGTTGCGATGCGCAACGACCTCTTGGCGATTGCCAGCCCTTCGGCGGAACTGCGGCTGCTCGACCGCGAATTCGAGGATGCGTTCACGGCGTGGTTCAACGCCGGTTTCCTGGAGTTGCGCCGGATCGACTGGAATTCACCGGCTGCCGTTCTGGAACGGATCATTCGCTATGAGGCGGTACACTCGATCGCCGGCTGGGATGATCTCCGGCGCCGGGTCGAACCGCTTGACCGGCGTTGCTATGGCTTCTTCCACCCGCAGATGGCGGACGATCCGTTGATCTTCGTCGAGGTGGCACTGACCAACAATCTGCCTTCGGCGATTGCGCAGATTATCGCGACCGACCGCAACACGATCGATCCCCGCGAAGCCGGTTGCGCGATCTTCTATTCGATCTCGAACTGCCAGAATGGCCTGCGCGGGATTCCCTTCGGCAATTTCCTGATCAAGCAGGTGGTTGGACTGCTGAAGGGTGAGCTGCCGCAATTGAAGCAATTCGCCACGCTGTCGCCGGTGCCGGGGTTTGCCAAGTGGCTGTCGGGCGAACTGGGCGAAGCCAGCGTGCCGGGTGGCGATGAGCTGCGGGGGCAATGCGCGCGCTACATCACCAGTGCGCGGGACAAGCGCGGTCAGGTGCTCGACTCGGTGGCGCGGTTCCATCTTGGCAACGGCGCTCGGCTGGAGGCCGTTCACACGCGTGCCGACCTTTCGGACAAGGGGCAGCGGCAATCGCACGGGGTGATGGTGAACTACCTCTACGATCTCAACACGATCGAGGCGAACCACTTGCGTCTGTTCGAGGGCGGTGAGGTGGCGGTTTCACAGCCGGTCGAGAGCTTGCTGAAGGCACACGGCGGCTGAATTCGCCGCCGGTCAGTGGCCGGGGAATGCCATGAGCGCCTCGACCGCGACGCCGATGTCGCGCAGGCGGGCTGCGCCGCCCAGATCGGGCAAGTCGATTGCGAAAAGGGCCTGACTCACTCGGGCCCCTGCCTGACGCAGAAGTTGAACCGCTGCCGTCGCGGTGCCGCCGGTGGCGATGAGATCATCGACGACAACCACGCATTGGCCGGGTGAAACCGAGCCTGGATCGAGTTCGAGCGTGTCGGTGCCGTATTCCAGCGCATAGTCGATGGCGATGACCGGCACCGGGAGCTTGCCGGGCTTGCGGACGAGAACGAACGCGATGCCGAGTTGGGCGGCGACGGCGGCGCCGAAGATGAAGCCACGCGCTTCGACACCGGCAATAGCCTGGGCACCGGCGGCCCTCGCCTGTTCGGAAAGCAGGGCAACCGCAGTACGGAACCCTTCGCCGTGACCGATCAGCGTGGTGATGTCTCGGAAAAGTATACCCGGCTTCGGGAAATCGGGAATGGTGCGGACGAGCTTTTCAAGGTCTGCGAGGATCATCGTGGGCGTTCCCAGGGCTGAAACGGGAAGCGCCCCTTGCACCGGGTGATGCAAGGGGCGCTGGATTGCGTGGGACGATAGTCGGGCTCAGTGGCCCTTCTTGTCCGCCCAGATGTTGCGGTAGGACATGTAGCCCAGGATGGTGGCGAACAGCAGGAAGCCGAGCACCGACCAGCCGGTCTGCTTGCGCTTGTCGAGCTTGGGTTCGGCGGTCCACATCAGGAAGGCCGACACGTCCTGCGCCATCTGGTCAACCGTCGCCTTGGTGCCGTCCGAGTAGGAGACCTGGCCTTCGCTGGTCAGCGGCGGCGGCATGGCGATGTTGAGGTTGGCGAAGTACGGGTTGTAGAACAGGCCGTTCGGAGTCTTCGCCTCGGGGAACTTCTTGAGCAGTTCGGCCGGCTGGCTGGTGTACCCGGTCAGCAGCGAATAGATGTATTCCGAGCCACCGTGGCGCGCCTTGGCGACCAGCGACAGATCCGGCGGGTTGCCTTGGCCGGCGTAGACCACCGGCGGGAAGTGATCGGCGGCGAGGCCCTTGTGCGACTTCACTTCGCCGGTCTTCGGATCGTAGACCGGAACCTGGGCCTTGGCGGCGATCGCCTTGATCTCGGCCTGGTTGTAGCCGATCGCGGCGAGGTCGCGGTACGAAACCTGGCGCAGCGCGTGGCAGTTCGAGCAGACTTCCGAGTAGACCTTGAAGCCGCGCTGAAGCTGCGCGTTGTCGAACTTGCCGAAGCCGCCGTTGAAGCTGAAGCCGGCCGACGGTGCGTGCGGGTGTTCGTGGAACGCCTTTTCGACGGTGTGCGGCAGGCCATCGTGCGTCAGCCCGATGGTGCCGAGAACGAGGGACCAGGCCAGGGCCGCTGCGAAGAACAGCCCGACGAGGAAGGAGAAGATGCGGATCATCGTGTTATGCCCCTCGCTCGGTTCAGGCCTGCGCGCCAAGCGACGCGTGGTCATCGGCGCCCAGCACCGACTCGGTGATCGAGTACGGCAGCGGATCGGGCTTCTCGATCGACGAGACGATCGGGAGGATGACCAGGAAGTGGAGGAAATAGTACATCGCCGCGATCTGGCTGATGATCACGAAGGGTTCTTCGGCCGGCGAGCCGCCGCAGTAGCCGAGGACGGCCGCATCGACGAGCAGGGCATAGAAGAACTTGCGATACAGCGGACGATAGCGCGCCGAGCGGACCGGCGAACGATCGAGCCAGGGCAGCAGGAACCAGACCAGGATGGCCGAGAACATGGCGAGCACGCCGAGCAGCTTGGCCGGGAAGATCAGGAAGTCCTGGGTGAAGGCGCGCAGGATCGCGTAGAACGGCCAGAAGTACCATTCGGGAACGATGTGCGCCGGGGTCTGCATCGGGTTGGCCGGGATGTAGTTGTCCGGGTGGCCGAGCGCGTTGGGGAAGAAGAACACCATCGCGAAGTACAGGAACAGGAACGCACCGGCGGCCCAGCCGTCCTTGGCGATGAAGTACGGGTAGAACGGAACGGTATCGCTCTCGGTCTTGACCTCGACGCCGGTGGGGTTCGACGAACCCGGGATGTGCAGCGCCCAGATGTGCAGCACGACCACGCCGACAATGACGAACGGCAGCAGGAAGTGCAGCGAGAAGAAGCGGTTAAGCGCGGCGTTGTCCGGGGCGAAGCCACCGAGCAGCCAGTGCTGGATCGGCTCACCCACCAGCGGGATGGCGCCGAACAGGCCGGTGATGACCTTGGCACCCCAGAAGCTCATCTGGCCCCAGGGAAGCACGTAGCCCATGAACGCGGTGGCCATCATCAGCAGGAAGATGACGACGCCGAGCAGCCACACCATTTCGCGGGGGGCCTTGTAGGACCCGAAGTAGAAGCCGCGGAAGATGTGGATGTAAATAACCACAAAGAACGCCGAGGCGCCATTGGCGTGCGCATAACGCAGCATCCAGCCCCAGTTGACGTCGCGCATGATGTGCTCGACCGAATCGAACGCCACGCCGGCGTTGGCGGCATAGTGCATGGCCAGGATGACGCCGGTGACGATCTGGATGCCGAGGCAGATGAGCGCCAGGAAACCGAAGTTCCACCAGTAGTTCAGGTTGCGCGGCACCGGATAGCCGCCGCCGACCGCGTTGAAGACGAAGCGCGGAAGGGGCAGTTTCTCATCCATCCACACCATGAAGGGGTGGCTCGGCTTGTAATCGTTCGCCCAGGGAAAGCTCATTTGCGTGACCTCGGTAAAAGCTTCTGACGTCAGCCGATCTTGACGACGGTGTCGGACGTGAATTCGTACACGGGAACCTCAAGGTTCTTCGGCGCGGGACCTTTGCGGATGCGCGCGGCGGTATCGTACTGCGAACCGTGGCACGGGCAGAAATAACCGCCGAACTCACCCTTGGTCTCACCCTCGCCGGCGCCGAGCGGCACGCAACCGAGGTGCGTGCAGACGCCCATCGTGATCAGCCAGTTGGCCTTGCCGGGCTTGGTGCGCTGTTCGAGCGTTTCGGGATCGCGCAGCGACGAGACATCAACCTTCTGCGCCGACTTGATCTCGTCAGGCGTGAGGTTGCGGATGAACACCGGCTGCTTGCGGAACATGCCCTTGATGGCTTGGCCCGGCTTGATCGCGCTGATGTCGATCTCGGTCGAGCTTTCGGCCAGAACGTCGGCCGAGGGGGCCATCTGGCTGATCAGCGGGTAGAGCGATGCCACCGCGCCGACGCCGGCGGCGCTGACTGCGGCGATATTGATGAAATCGCGCCGCCGCACCCCTTCACCATGATCCGGAGTGCCGATGACCGCTTCGTCTGCCATGATAGACCCTTAGCTGCTGCGCCGACGCAGGCCCCTCGAGGCCGACGCCGTATTACGATACTTTCGTCGCGAAAGGCCCGGACGGCAATGCCGCCCGACAGGATGGAAACCCATTGCACTTGCCCGTTAACCCGGCGCCGGTGCCCCCGCTGACGCTGGACCCAACCGGCGGAAAGTGCCGCGGGAAAACCCCCTGTTGCCCACCCCTGCCCCGGACAAAGCCCGGGCAGATGCCGACTTGGGAGGGCTGATAGACGCGAAAACCCCGGCTGCCAACCGCCTTTTTAACACTGCGGGCGGTTGGTCGAAAAGCATCGCGAATGGCGCGGATTCACGATGCGGGAAGGCCGATCAGCGCAATCTGGCGGCCGTAATCCGGCTCGGCGCGGTGGGTGGCGCGGCGAAACGAGTAGAAGCGGGCGGGATCGGTGTAGGTGTCCAGGCTCAAGCCATCGATCCGGGCAATGCCGGCGCGATACCACAGCCGGTCCTGAACGTAGCCCTGGAGATCGAATTGCCAGTGGCCGGGGCGGCTGGCTGCGATGAAGCGGTCGTCGGGTCCGACGGGGTCCGCGAGAATGCGCGCGCGGAAAGCGTCGTCCACCTCGTAGCTGGCCATGCGGATGCACGGGCCGATCGCGGCGACGATGCGGTCGCGCCGGGCGCCCAGCCTGACCATCGCATCGACGGTGGCTTCGCACACACCGCCGAAGGCACCCTTCCAGCCGGCATGGGCGGCGCCGATGACGCCCGCTTCCGCGTCGGCGAGCAGCACGGGCGCGCAATCTGCGGTGACGATGCCGAGCAGCAGGCCGGGGCGGTTGGTGACGAGCGCGTCGGCGTGAGGGCGATCGGCGTCGGGCCATTCGGCCGCTTCGACGCAATCGGGCGAGTGGACCTGGTAGACGGTGACCAGCCGCGCGCCGGGCAGGACGGCTGCGACGGCGCGGGCGCGGTTTTCGGCGACGGCGGTGGGATCGTCGGCGCTGCCGAGACCGACGTTGAGCCCGGCGACGAGACCGCTGGAGACGCCGCCGCGCCGGCCGAGGAAGCCGTGGGGAAGGCCTGCGAGCACCTTGGCGGCGATGACTTCGACCGAATCAGTCAAGGCTTTTGCCGACCTGTTCGCGGGTGTCGCGCGACAGCGCCGAGGCGGCGGCGATGCGTTCGAGCTGGGCGCGCATCAGCGCGGCGCGGGCGGGTTCGACACGGCGCCAGCGGCCGAGCGGCGGCACGAAGCGTGCGGCGGTCTGCGGGTTGAGCGGATCGAGCGCGAGGATCAGGTCGCCGATCATGCGATAGCCCTCACCATCGGCGGCGTGGAAGGCCCCGGCGTTGACCGCGAAGCCCATGTAGAGCGCGCGGACGCGGTTGGGGTTGCTCATGGTGAAATCGGGGTGCGTGGCGAGCGCCTTGACGTGGGCGAGCGCGTCGCGGTGCAGCGAGCCGGACTGAAGCGAGAACCACTTGTCGATGACCAGCGCGTCGCCGTCGTAGCGCTGGCGGAAATCGGCGAGGCATTCGGCTCGGGCGGGATGATCGAGGCCGCACAGCACCATCAAGGCGCCCTGTCGGTCGGTCATGTTGGTGGCGGCGCGGTATTGCGCGGCGGCGCGGCGGGCGGCTTCGGCGGGATCGGCGGCGGCGAGCAGGGTGAGCGCCTGGGTCTTGACCTTGCGCGCGCCCTTGGCGGTGGCGTCGAGCGCGAACGGCACCGCGCTGGCGGACTCGTGCAGGGCGGCGAGATCGGCGGCCAGATCGCGGCCGATACGGGCCTTCAGCGCTTCGCGGGCGGTGCGGATGGCCTGGGGGTTCGAGGTGTCGAGCTGTTCGGCGAGGTAGGATTCGGACGGCAGCACCATCAGTTCGCCGCGCATCAGGTCATCCAGCGCCTTGTCCGCGAGAACGGCGCGGAAGGCGGTGACGATGGCGTCCTCGCCGGCCGGGTCAGAGCCGCCCCCGAGCTTGGCGACGAGATGGCGGACGGTGAGGCTTTGCATCGCCTCGTAGCGGGCGAAAGGATCGTCATCGTGCGCGGCGAGAAAGACGAGATCGTCCGGTGTGGTGTCGGCGTCGATCGCGACCGGGGCGGAATAGCCGCGATTGAGCGACAGCACCGGGCGGGCGGCAAAGCCGGGGAAGCGGAAGGTGGCTTCGGCGTCTTCGAGCACGACGAGGCGTTCGCCGCCGTGCGTGCCGGTGGCGCGATCGTAGAGCGCGAGGCGCAGCGGGACCGGCATCGGCTGCTTCTCGGGCTGACCCGGCGTGGGCGGCACGGTCTGGGTGAGGCGGAGGACCGCTTCGTTGCCTTCGTGGCTGAGGTGGGCGGTGAGCTGGGGGGTGCCGGCCTGGCTGTACCAGCGGCGGAATTTGGTGAGGTCGATCCCGGCCCCGTCCTCGATCGCCTTCACGAAATCCTCGCAGGTGGCGGCCTCGCCGTCGTGGCGGGCGAAGTAAAGGTCGGTGCCCTGGCGGAAGCGTTCTTCACCCGTCATCGTGCGCATCATGCGGATGACTTCGGCGCCCTTGTTGTAGACGGTGGCGGTGTAGAAGTTGGAGATTTCCTGATAGGAATCGGGGCGGATCGGGTGCGCGAGCGGGCCGGAATCCTCAGGGAACTGGGCCGAGCGGAGGACGCGGACATCCTCGATGCGCTTGACCGCTTCGCTGCCCATGCTGGCGCTGAAGAGCTGGTCGCGCAGGACGGTGAAACCTTCCTTGAGGGAAAGCTGGAACCAGTCGCGGCAGGTGACGCGGTTGCCCGACCAGTTGTGGAAGTATTCGTGGCCGATGACGCCTTCGACGCCGTCGTAATCGCCGTCGGTGGCGGTTTCGGGGTCAGCCAGGACGTAGCGGGTGTTGAAGACGTTGAGGCCCTTGTTCTCCATCGCGCCCATGTTGAAATCGGAGACGGCGACGATGTTGTAGAGATCGAGGTCGTATTCGCGGCCGAACACGTCCTCGTCCCACTTCATCGAGTTGATCAACGCGCGCATGGCGTGGTGGGTGCGATCCTCATCACCGGGGCGGACCCAGATATTGAGGGTGACGGCGCGGCCGCCGCAAGTGGTGAAGGTGTCGGAGTTGGCGACGAGATCGCCGGCGACGAGCGCGAACAGGTACGAGGGCTTGGGCCAGGGATCGTGCCATTCGGCCCAGTGGGTGCCGGATTCGCCTTCGCCCGAGGCGGTGCAGTTGCCGTTGGCGAGGAGGATGGGGAACGCAGCCTTGTTGCCCGACATGCGGACGCGGTAGATCGACAGCACGTCGGGGCGATCGGGGAAGAAAGTGATGCGGCGGAAGCCTTCCGCCTCGCACTGGGTGCAGAGCATGTTGTTCGAGGCGTAGAGCCCCATGAGCTGGCTGTTGGCCAGCGGATTGAGCGCGGTTGCGATGATGACGTCGTGGGCATCGCCGGGGAGGTCGATCAGCAGGTCATGGCCGTCCATGCGCCAGTCGGCGCGGGGTGCGCCATCGACGCGGACGGCGCGGGCGGCGATGCCGTCGCCGTTGAGGCGCAGCGTGGCGCTGGCTGTGGCGGCCGGATTGCGGCGGACCGACAGGGTGGCGGTGACGGTGGTGGCTTCGAGACCGAGCGCGAAATCGAGGTGGACCTGCGGGACCAGCCATGCGGGCGGTTGATAGTCCGCGCGGAGGATGACGGGGGGCGGGGTCTGGGCGGCGAGTTCGGGGGAAGCGGCAATATCCATGAGGGTATCCTTAGACGAAGCATTTCCGAATGCCAGCCGGAGCGGTTAGGCTGGGAGGATGAAACGGTTGTTCGTGTTCGGGCTGGGGTATTCCGCATTGCGGATTGCGCGGGCGTGGGAAGCGCGGGGGGGCGAGGTGATCGCGACCGGGCGCGACGGGACCTTGCGGTTCGACGATGCCGGGAACGTGCGGGCGGCGCTGGCGGATGCCGATGCGGTGCTGAGTTCGGTGCCGCCGGATGGCGTAGGGAGCGATCCGGTATTGGCGCATTATGGTGCGGCTATTGCGGGGAAGCGGCTGGCGTACCTGTCATCGACCGGGGTCTATGGCGATAGCGGCGGGGCGTGGGTGGACGAGACCGCGCCGACCGGGCGGGGGCGACGGACGGCGCGGGCGGAGGCGGATGCGGCGTGGCTGGCGCTGGGGGCGCGGGTGTTCCGGCTGCCGGGGATCTATGGCCCGGGGCGGAGCGCGCTGGAGCGGGTGCGCGAGGGCAAGGCGCATCGCATCGATTTGCCGGGGCAGGTGTTCAGCCGGGTGCATGTGGACGACATTGCCGCCGGGGTGATGGCGGGGTGGGATGCGGCGCCGGGGGCGTACAACCTGGCGGATGATCGGCCGGGGAGCCAGAACGCGGTGATCGAGGAAGCGTGCCGGTTGCTGGGGGTGGCGGCGCCGCCGTTGCGGGGGCTGGACGAGGCGGGGCTGTCGCCGATGGCGCGGGGGTTCTATGCCGAGAACCGGCGGGTGGCGAATGGCAAGGCGAAGCGGGTGCTGGGGTGGCGGCCGTTGTTTCCGACGTTTCGCGAGGGGCTGCGGCAGTGTTTAGCGGCGGCCGCCGAGGGCGATGACCATGCCGGTGAGGGCCAATAGCGAGCCGGCGATGGCGAGGGTGCCCCAGACGTAGCCTTCGAACAGCGTGGACAGCGCCATCGCGATGACCGGGGTGGCGACGCTGTTGTAGGCGGCGGGGCCGGCGCCCATGCGGCGGATCAGCAGGAAGTAGAGCGGAAAGGTGACCACCGAGCCGACGATGGCGAGGTAGGCGGTGCCGAGAAACCACGCCGGGCGCGGATCGATGACCGGGGGGCCGGCGGTGGCGAGGGCATAGGCCGTGTCGATCAGCGCGCCCCAGATCATCGACCACGCCATCAGCGGCACGCCGCCGGTGCGGCGGGCGACATCGCCGGCCTGGAGGACGTTGGCGATGGAGGCGGAGAGCATCGCGGCGACGGAAAGCGCGACGCCGAGCAGGACGGCGTTGCCGGCGGGGGCGATCTGCGCCTCATGCGCGAGCAGCAGGGCGATGCCGGCGATGGCGACGGCGGAACCGGCGAGGAAACGCCGGGTGAGCTTGGTGCCGAGGAAGAGTGCCGAGAACAGCGCGTTGGGCACCAGCAGCAGCGCGATGATGACCGCGACGACGCCCGAGGTGAGGTGGCGTTCGGCCTGGTAGACGAATTCGTAATTGCCGCAGAACTGGGTGAGGCCGACGAGGAAGGCGAGGCGCTGGCCGCCGGCGGGGAGGCGCAGCGAATCGCCGCGCACTTTCGCGAGGGCGACCATGCCGAGGCTGGCGAGCAGGAAGCGCCAGGCGACGTTCCACGCGGCGGGGACGTGCGCGAGCTGGTCGCGGATGACGAACCAGGTGGAGCCCCAGATCAGCGTGACGAGGATGAAGGCCGAGATGGTCTGGCCGCGATGGGATTGGGCGTGGGTCACAGCGTGGCGATGGCCTGCGCGAGCGCGGCGACGTGATCGGGGTTGGCGTTCCAGGCGGTGACGAGGCGGGCGCCGGAATCGCCCCAGTCGTAGAAGGCGAAGCCTCGCGCGCGGAGCGCAGCGCGTTCGGCCGGGGTGACGGTGAGGAACACCTCGTTGGCTTCGACCGGGTGAAGCAGGCGCTGGTTTGCGGCCGAGGCGAGTTCGGCGGCGGCGGCGTTGGCGGCGCGGGCGTTGGCGAGCCAGAGATCGTTGTCGAGCATCGCCAGAATCTGGGCGGCGAGGAAGCGGCCCTTCGACTGGAGGTGGCCGGCGCGCTTGCGACGAAGGCGGATGAGGTCGGCCAGGGCGGGATCGAAGCAGACGAGGGCTTCGGCGCCCATGCCGCCGTTCTTGACGCAGCCGAAGGTGAGCGCGGCGATGTGATCGGCGGCGCAGGCCTGGGCGGGGGTGCAGCCGAGGAAGGCGACGGCGTTGGCGAAGCGGGCGCCATCGATGTGGACGGCGAGGTTGTGGCGGCGGGCGGTGGCGGCGAGCGCGGCGAGTTCGGCGGGGTGGTAGACGCGGCCGTATTCGGTGGCCTGGGTGAGCGAGAGCGCGTGGGGCTGGACCTGGTGGACGCCGGGGCGGATGGGGGCGATGACGGCTTCGATGGCGGCGGGGGTGAGCTTGGCCCCCTGCCCTTCGGCCAGCATGAGCTTCGCGCCGTGGGTATAGAAGCCGGGGGCGCCGCATTCGTCGGTTTCGATGTGCGATTCGCGGTGGCAGATGACGCCGCCGTGCGGCGGAACGAGCGCGGCAAGCGCGAGGCAGTTGGCGGCGGTGCCGGTGGCGACCCAGAGCACCGCGCATTCGCGGGCGAACAGGGCGGTGAAAGCGGCATCGAGTTCACGGCTGAGCGAATCGGCGTCGTAGGGCGCGTCGGTAGGGTCTGCGGCGCGCATCGCGTCCCAGATCCGGGGGTGGACCGGCGCGGCATTGTCGGACATGAACTGCATGGCGCCTTGGGTCGACAAGCCGGGGCGGCAAGTCAAGTCGCAAGGATATGCAGATGAGCGAAGGTGAAGTGACGATTTCGCGCCATGAGGCCGGGAACAGTGGCGAATATCACGCGCATGTGCCGGGTAGCGACGTGATCGGGCGGCTGACCTGGGTGACGCGCGATGGCGCGCGCGATGCCAAGCATACGCTGGTGCCGACCGAGATCGGCGGGCGCGGCGTGGCGGGCGTGCTGGTGCAGGCGCTGATCGCCGATGCGCGGGCGCAGGGGTTCAAGGTGATTCCGACCTGTTCCTATGTGGCGGCGCAGTTCAAGCGGCACGCGGACTGGGCGGACCTGCTGGCGTGAGTTTCGCGGGGGTCCGCTAAGCGGGTGTTTGCAAATTGTGGTTAGGCAGAGACAACTCTTGAAACGGATTCCTGCATGAAAGTTCTGGTTACCGGCGCGGCCGGCTTTATCGGCTACAGCCTGTCGACGCATCTGCTGGCGCGCGGGGACAGCGTGGTCGGGGTCGATTGCGTCAACGACTACTACGACGTGAGCCTGAAGGAGGCGCGGCTGGCGCGGCTGGCGGCGCAGGGCGGCGAACGGTTCGAGATCGTGCGGCAGGACTTTGCCGACTATCCGGCGCTGGTGGCGGCGCTGGAGGGCAAGGCGTTCGACCGCATCGTGCATCTGGGGGCGCAAGCGGGGGTGCGTTATTCGATCACCAACCCCCACGCCTACCTGCATGCCAACCTGGCCGGGCACCTGAACCTGCTGGAAGTGGCCCGGCACCGGCAGGTGGAGCACATGGTCTATGCCAGTTCGTCATCGGTCTATGGCGGCAACACCAAGCTGCCGTTCGCGGTGGAGGACCGGGTGGACCAGCCGATCAGCCTTTATGCGGCCACCAAGAAGGCCGACGAGCTGATGAGCGAGACATACGCGCATCTTTATCGGCTGCCGTTGACGGGGCTGCGGTTCTTCACCGTCTATGGCCCGTGGGGTCGGCCGGACATGATGATGTGGCTGTTCACCAGGGCGATCCTGGCCGGGGAGCCGATCCAGGTGTTCAACCGCGGCGACATGTATCGGGACTTCACCTACATTGCCGACATCATCGCCGGAGTGACCGCGAGCCTGGACAACCCGCCGCCCGACGACGGCGCGGTGAAGGCGGGCGGATCGACCAAGCCGCACCGGTTGTACAACATCGGCAACCATCGCAGCGAACACCTGATGAAGGTGGTGGATATCCTCGAAGCCGAGTGCGGGAAGAAGGCGATCATCGACTTCCAGCCGATGCAGGCGGGGGACGTGCGGCAGTCGTTCGCGGACATCGACGCGATTTCGCGCGACCTGGGCTATGCCCCGACGACGAGCATCGACGTCGGGGTGCCGAACTTCGTGCGGTGGTATCGGGATTATCACGGCGGCTGAACCCGACGCACCGAATGAGTTATTGATCTTGACATAAAGAACCCAATTGGTTATATGAGCCTTCTGCCTGGCGGGTCGGGATTCGACCTGCGGCGGATTGCCCGATGACCGCTGATGGTTTTGACGCCTTTGCGCCGCGCTTGCGGCGTGACGGGGTGCGTGCATCCTGCGCGAAAGCCAGGCCACGGGCGCTTGCGGACATCCGAGCAAGGGGCCTGCTGCATGACCACGACGTTTTCGTATTATCGGGGCGAGCCGGTGCTGCTCGACCTGGTCGTGACCGACCACGGGGGACACGATATTCCCGGACTGGCGCTGACCATGCGCTTGAAACCGGCGCCGTATGGGGTGGCACCGTCGCGCGACACGGCCGCTGCAGCGACGTTCGACGTTGCCTATCATGCACCCGAGGCGAGCTTGCCGGGGTATTGGCGAGCACAACTGCCCGATGGCACCAGCGCCGGGCTGACGCCCGGGACTTATGTGACCGATGGGCAGTTGCGCGCGGGTGCGGCAGTGATGGCCGTGACCGATCCGCTGTTCATCAGGATCAGCGAAAGCGTGACCCCGGCATGAGCGCGCTGGTCCTGACCTGGCGGCGGCCCGACGCGACCGTGACACTGGCACCACGAGGCCCGTTGGCGGGGACGACGCTGACGGCAACGGCCGCGATCATCGGCCCGCCGGGTCCGTCCACCGTGGCAGCGGAAGCGGCACGCGATGCCGCGGTTGCGGCGCGGCTGGGCGCCGAGAGCGCCGCGAGTGCGGCGGCGGCTTCGGCGGCATTCGCGGCCGCGCTGGCCGCCACGGCGGGCGTGACGCCGCAAAATCTTCTGCCGGTGAATGCCGGCGGCCAGACGTTGCAGGTGAACCGGCGATACGCGATCAGCCCGAGCCTGGGCGACCTGGCCCCGGCACTGCCGCTGCTGGCGTCCACCGCGCGCGGTGACGTGATCGAAGTGCAGGATGTGGAGTTCGGTGCCTATTCCGCGAATGTCACCATCCATGCGTCCGGTTCAGACACGATCGTTTACCAGGACCAGTCCGGCACGACGACAATGACGATCAACCTGAACGGCGTGTGCATCCGCTTTGCCCATGCCGGCACGTACTGGAGGGCGATCTATTATGGCAGCTAGATTGAACAAGCGGCCGGGGGTGGCGTTCGGCATGGCGCTGCTGGGCGCCAGCACGGTGACAATGGCACAGACGCCTCCGACCGCGGCGGCGCTGACCGGATCGGAAGTCATTCCGTGCATCCAGGAGGGCAGCCAGCGCGGCTGCACCGCGCGGCAGGTGGCCGCAACGATCTTCGCCGGCGGGACCAGCGGCACGCTGCCGGTGGCCAACGGCGGCACGGGCACATCGACCGCAACCGGCGCGGGAGCGGCGGTGCTGGCGAACAATCCGACACTTGTGGCGCCGACGCTGACGGCATCGACGGCCGCCGCCCCGAGCCTGACGCTGATGCCCGGAACCACGCCGGTTGCACCCGCCAATGGCAGCGTGTGGGCCACGACGCAGGGGCTTTATGCCCAGATCGGCGGATCGACCGTGATCATGGGGCCGAGCGCGGGGTTGCTGTCCACCGGGCGGATGCTCAAGGCGATACTGCCGACCAGCACCGTCTATGGCGGTGGCACGGCGACGTTTTCCGCCAATGCCTATACGCTGGCCAGGAACCAGCAGGCATGCCCCGCTGCGCTGTACAAGGGGCAAACCCTGGCGATGACGGCGGGATCGGGGAACACCGGTGCGGCCACGCTCAACTTCTGTGGACTGGGCGCCAAGGCGATCAAGCTGGTCAACAGCGCGGGCACGGTGCTGGCGTTGACCGGGGGCGAGATCGTCGCCGGGCAACCGCTGGTGCTGACGTATGACGGCACGCAGTACCTGCTGCCCTGGGCCGGGTCGATCAACACGCTGGGCAGTGGCACCCTGACGGCGACCGCCGCCAACTTTGCCAACGGCGACCTGATCGCGGCGACCGGCACGTTGACGCTGACGCTGCCATGTTCGGCCACGCTTTCCCCGAACGGACGGCTGCATGTCATCGCCCCCGGGGGTGCGCTGACCATCCAGCGCGGCGGATCGTGTGCATCCGATGCTCTGGTCAGGAACGGCGCAAGCGGTACAAGCCAGGTGCTGGCGCAGGGCACCGGAACGCAGGTGGTCGTGACCAACGGCAGCGGCACTTTCTATTTGAGCGGAACATGACGATGCTGACCCGGATTCGCTTTTTCGTCGCGGCGATGGCGGTGCTTGCCACCCCGGCGTGCGCCAAGCCCCGCACTTTCGGCGGATCGCCCATCCCGGCGCAGGCTGCGGCCAAGGGGTTCCTGACCAAGACGTTCGAGACGGCCGCGTTCGGCGCCGCCACGGTGGACACCGGCGCGACCAACGCCAGCGGCTATCAGTGGTATCTGGCCAAATCGCCGGGCGTGCCGTCCAGCAGCAGCATGACCTGGGCGCAGGCCCACGGCTCCTTCGGCAGCGATGGTTCGATCACGGTCAACGACACCTCGAACGGCTCGATGATCTCGGGCAATGCCACGCCCGGCGTCGGCCCCGGCTATGTCGGCACCGCGTTCGGCGGCGGCGGCTATTTCGAGGCCGAGGTGAGCTTCTGCCAGCGTTGCGTCGATACCGGCAGCGGCGGATGGCCGAGCTGGTGGATGATGAGCGCCGAACACTGGTGGCAGTGGGGCGCGATGACGTGGCCCGGGCAGGGCAGCAGCTATGAGCACTTCGGCGAGATCGACGTGTTCGAGGCGCTGCGCCCGCGCATCGAGGCCAATCACTATGCCGCCTCGCTGCACGACTGGTACGGGCAGTGGAATGTGACCTGCCCCGGCCGGCTGTGCGCGGTGGATACGCCGTACAGCGCCAACACCGTCATCGCGCCGGTCGGCACCGATTGGTCGCTGTTTCACCGGATCGGGATGCGCTGGGTCATGGCGACGGCCGGGACACCCGGCGAAATCACATTCTGGCTGGACGATGTGCCGGTGGGCACCGCGTTCACCTGGTCGAAGTGCCCGCCCTCGGGCTGGTCGCCGCCGCCGGCCGATCCGTACAAGTTCTGCATTTTCGACCAGCAGCACATGCTGCTGCTGTTCGGCGCCGGGGGCAGCACCCCCATCACCGTGCGCCGCGTCACCGTCTGGCAGACCGACGCCAGCGCCAATGTCCACAATTGAGGAGACTACCCATGTTCCGCAAGATTTTTGCCGCCGCCGCGCTGGCACTGCTCCCCGCCATGCCGGCGTTCGCCGCCGCCTATGTCAGCCCGGCGGTGGTCCTGACCAACGCCAGCGGCACGACGCTGCAGAACGTCTATACGGTGCCGTCGGGCAGCAACGGGTTCAGGCTGACCGGCATTTTCTGCACGAACAATGGCGCGGCGAACGAAGCATTCATCGTTGGCCTGACCAGCGGCAGCACCAACTCGGCGATCTTCGTGACCAATGCCGCCGTCAATAACATCACGACGGGCACCGGAATCACCAACATCATGCAAACCGCCGTTTACGGAACCAACCCTACCGTGACGACCGGCTTGCCGGTCGATGAAAGCGGCAACAGTTACTATCCCGTCAGCGCAGGCGACACGATCACGCTGACGATGACCGGCGCGGTGGACAGCGGCAAGACCATAGCGTGCCGGTTCACGGGCGCGGTCATGTAACCTCGCGCCCGTTGCCGGCAAGAGACTTGCCCGGCCCGCCGGCTTCGGCCAAGACGCCGGGATGGCGATATTGAGCGACAAGTGGATTCGGGAGAAGGCGCTGAACGAGGGCATGATCGAGCCCTTCGTGGAAGCGCAGAAGCGCGGCGGGTGCATATCCTACGGGCTTTCGTCGTATGGCTATGACGCGCGGGTGGCCGACGAGTTCAAGATTTTCACCAATGTCGATTCGGCGGTGGTGGACCCGAAGAACTTCGATGGGGCCAGCTTGGTCGATCGCAAGACCGATTGCTGCGTGATTCCGCCGAACAGCTTCGCGTTGGCGCGGACCGTGGAATATTTCCGGGTGCCGCGCGACGTGCTGGTGATCTGCCTGGGCAAGAGCACCTATGCAAGGTGCGGGATCATCGTCAACGTGACGCCGCTGGAGCCGGGCTGGGAGGGGCACGTGACGCTGGAGTTTTCGAACACCACGCCGCTGCCCGCGAAGATCTATGCCAACGAGGGCGCGTGCCAGTTCCTGTTTCTGCAGGGCAACGAGCCGTGCGAGACCAGCTATGCCGACCGGGCGGGCAAGTACATGGGGCAGCGCGGGGTGACTTTGCCCCGGCTTTAGGGATTTGGCTGATGCCGGGCTGCGAACGGTCGCCGCTCGCGCTTCCGGTGCTCACGGCCATCAAGGCCGCTGCGCTCCGGGTCACTCACAGCAACCATTCTCGCTCCGGCCTGAGCCAAATCCCTAAAGCCGCATAAGAGCATCGCAGACGCGGTTTGACCTGAGCGGCAGCGCGTGCTGAAGCCTGCGGCAAATTCCATTGCCGAGGAGCGCTGCGATGTCCGGCCAGACCATGTACGAACGCCTGCTTGACCTGATCCAGGCCGAGGGCATCAACACGCTGTTCGGAATTCCCGATCCCAGCTTCTTCGGCATGTTCATCGAGGCCGAGAAGCGCGGCATGGAGATCGTCTCGCCGCACCACGAGGGCGCGGCGGCGCTGATGGCGGACGGCTATTTCCGCATGACCGGCAAGCCGGCGGTGCTGTGCGTGAACAAGGGGCCGGGCGTGGGCAACATTGCCGCCGGCGCCAACTTCCTGCGCAAGGAGAATGTGCCGGCGGTGTTCATCATGGCGCAGCGGCAGCGGTTCTATGAGCAGCGCGTGCGGCGCGGCAAGATGCAGTACATGAGCCAGCCGCCGCTGTTCCAGGCGGCGATGAAGTACACCGGGGTGATCGAATATCCCGAGCAGACCGACGAGATCTTCCACGAGGCGTTCCGGCAGTGCGCGACGGGCGTGCCGGGGCCGAGCTATGTGGAACTGCCGCTGGGGGTGATGCAGGCGAAGTTCGACAAGCCGGTGCTGCCGCCGCATCGCTATCGGCTGGTGCGGCAGCGGGCGGACGACCTTTCGGTGCGCGAGGCGGTGGCGCTGCTGGCGGGCGCGAAGGCACCGGTGCTGCTGCTGGGCCAGGGCGTGTTCGTGAGCCGCCAGCACGAGGCGGCGCGGGTTCTGGCCGAGACGCTGGCGTGCCCGATCCTGGTTTCGAACGCGGTGGAAGCGGTGTTACCGGGGATGGAGGATCGCACCCATGCCTATTCGTCAGCCGCGGGGACCGAGATTGCCGGCGGCGCCGATGTGGTGCTGGCGATCGGCACCGAGCTGGGCGAGGCGCTGAACTATGGGCGCGGCCATGCCTGGAAGGCCGGGGATGCGGCGCGCAAGTGGATCTATGTGGAGCGCGACGGCACCGCGATCGGCGTGAACCGGCCGATCGACGTGCCGCTGGTGGGCGATCTGCGCGACGTGATTCCGCAGTTGAACGAGGCGCTGGCGGGCGTGTCGCGGACATTGCCGGCGGCGGACATCGCGCGCTGGAAAGGCATTCGTGATGGCGTGAAGCAGGAACTGACCGACCGGGTGCCGACCGCGAACAGCCCGGTGCATACCGGACGACTGGCGATCGAGGCGACGAAGCATCTGCCCGAGGACACCATTCTGGTGCGCGACGGCGGGGCTTCGAGCATGTGGTTCTCGGCGCTGTTGCAGTGGACGCCGCGCGACGCGATGTGGTCGTCCAACTGGGGCGCGATCGGCAACGGGCTGCCGATGGCGGTGGGCGCGCAGCTTGGCGCCGACAAGGGCCGGCGCGTGGCGCTGCTGACCGGCGATTCGGCGTTCCTGTTCCACATCACCGAGCTGGAAACCGCCGTCCGCAAGAACCTGCCGCTGATCTGCATCGTCGCGGTGGACCATGCCTGGGGGATTGAGGCGGCAAGCTACAAGGCGAACTTCGGTGACAACACGCCGACGCCGGAAGCGCGCTGGGGCGACGGCGTGCGGCTGGACCTGACCGCGCAGAGCCTGGGCGCGCATGGCGAGTATGTGACCAGCGTAGACCAGATCGGCCCGGCGATGGAGCGGGCGCTGGCTTCGGGCAAGCCGGCGGTGATCCACTGCGAGGTGGACAAGGCCGGGAACAGCACGTTCGCGGGGATTCCTGGCTTCCTGGAATTCCGCAACTGGTTCGGCGAGGAAGGCGACTTCCTGGGCGTGCCGGGATCGGTGCCGGCCCCGGTGGCTGCGGCCGCAAGTGGCGCGGGTGGATCGACCGAGAACAGCAGCGGGTATTGAGCGGGGCGCGGCCCGGCGGGTGACGCCGGGCCGGTTTCCGAATCAGGCCGCGCTGGCCGCTTCGTAGGCCTCGATTTCGGCGGCGATGAGGATGTCGGCCAGCATCCAGTAGGCTTCGCCCCAGGCGGCGAGGACTTCGTCAGTGGCGATGTCCTCCCCCAGCACGTCGCGGATGGCGGGAAGCAGGGCTTCGGCGACAAGCGGGTAGTGTTCGGCCCGAACGCCGGTTTCGACATGGCGGGCGACCATGCGCTGGACGGCGGCGCTGAGGTTGCCGAGCTTGTCGATGTTTTTTGCATAAGCGAGGATGGCGGCGGCGAGGCGTTTGGGCTGTTCGCCACTTTCCTGCGCGGCGCGATCGAACATCGCGGCGACTTCGGCGTTCCGGAACAGGCGGGCGTACATGGCGGTGGTGATGGCGAGACCGTGCTGTTCAAGCGCGGGGGCGGTGGCCTTGACGATGGCGACGGCGTGAGGGGAGGCAGTACGCATCGGGGTTCCTTTATCATGAATATATTTTGCATCTATTGCGTGTAGTGCAATCTGGCAAGCGAAGATGTGTCGCCGCCCCCGCGATGGCTGTGGCGGCGCCTTGACCGTCGGCCCCGGCCACGCTGAATTTGCCGCCAGACACATGGGAGAGGTGCGCAATGGACGTCGAAGCCCGCGTGGCGGCATTGGAGGCACGGCTGCGCGCGGCCGAGGATCATCTGGAGATCCTGAACCTGCTGAACAGCTATGGCCCGCTGGTGGACAGCGCCACGGCCGAGCCGGCGGGAAAGCTGTGGGTGGACGGCGGCGGATACAACTTCGGCGTGCCTGGCGGTGGCACCAACCGGCTTTCGGCACCCGACGAGATTGCCGGGATGTACAACTGGCCGGGGCATCTGGATCTGGTGAACACCGGCTGCGCGCATCTGACGGCGACGCCGAAGATCACCGTGGATGGCGATGCGGCGCAGGCGGTGGGTTATTCGTTCGTGGTGCTGCGCGAGGGCGAGCGCTGGTACATGTGGCGGGCGGCGGTGAACCACTGGACGCTGGCGCGGACCGGGGACGGCTGGCGGATCGTCGAGCGATTCAACCGGACGCTGGACGGATCGCCGGAAAGCCATGAAACGATGCGGAAGGTGCTGGCGATATGAGCCGATTTGACGGGAAAGTGGCGATCATCACCGGGGCTTCGACCGGGCTGGGGCCGGTGATGGCGCAGATGATGGCGGCCGAGGGCGCGAAGCTGGTGCTGGCGGCGCGGCGGGTGGAACTGGTGGAGGAAGCGGCTGCCGCGATCGGGGCGAACGCGGTGGCGGTGCGGGCCGACGTGACCAATGAGGCGGACGTTGCCGCGATGGTGGAGGTGGCGATGAGCCGCTGGGGCCAGGTGGACGTGATGATGAACAACGCGGCCGTGCCCGGAACCGACAAGTTCATCTGGGAACAGACGGTCGATAACTTCCTGGATACCTACAAGGTGGATTGCATGGCGGCGATGCTGTGCAGCCGCGAAGTGCTGAATCGGTCGATGCTGGCGCGCAGGACGGGCTCGATCGTGAACTTCTCAAGCGGGGCCGGCACCGATGGCATGGTCCGCAAGAGCCATTATTCCGCCGCGAAGGGAGCGCTGCGCATCCTGACCAAGGTGATTGCCCGCGAAGTCGGTGAGTTCGGCATCCGCTGCAATTGCGTGGTGCCGGGCGCGATCTCGACCGACCTGATGGTCAATTACATGAAGCGGGTGGCGAGCGAGCAAGGCAAGACCGTGGACGAGATTGCCGCTGCCATTCAGGCGCCGCTGCCGCTCAAGACGTTCTCGACCCCCGAGGACGTGGCCAATCTGGCGCTGTTCCTGGCGAGCGATCAGGCGCGGACGATCACCGGGCAATCGATCAACGTCGATGCCGGGCTGATCATGACCTGAATGGTATTCCGGATGCGTGGAATTTCAGTTCAGGGTGGAGCGAGAATGGTTGTGTTCGAGAACCGGAGCGGAGCGGCCTTGTCGGCCGTGAGCACCGGAAGCGCAGAACACAGCCGTTCGCAGCCCGCCCTGGGCTGAAAGTCCACGCATCCTCAGCCTACTGGCTCCTCACCGTGCAGCGTCGTGCGGCGCATCAGGCGCTTGCTGTCGAGCGGATACCAGTCGGCGCGGTGCATGGTGCCGGTGTTGTCGAAGATCAGGAAGTCGCCCTCGCTCCACTGGTGGCGATAGACGTATTCTTCCTGGGTACACCATTCCTGAAGGCGGCACAGCAGCATGTCGCCGTCCTCGCGGCTCATGTTCTCGACATAGTGGCAGGTGTTGCCGAGGATAAGCGAGGTGCCGCCGTGCTGGTGGTGCCAGACCAGCGGATGCGACTGGGTGGGGTGCTGGCGCCAGCGGGTGAGTTCGGCGACGGTGGGGTTGGGGGTGATGTAGCGCTGCGAGGCTTCGAGCGCGTGGCGGACGCGAAGCTTGTCGATCGCCTGCTTCTCGTCCGCAGGCAGATCGGCATAAGCGGCGTAGGTGTTGGCGACCAGCGTATCGCCGCCGGTGCCCTGCTCGGGCATGGTGCGGACCGAAAGCATCGTCGCCTTGGCGGGGATGACATCGTTGGCGCCGTCGATGTGCCAGTAGAACGCGCCGCGCGTATAGTCGGCGGTGCGGTTGACGGTGGGGTCCATCGAGATGTTCTGCAGTTCCTGATCGCCGCCGACGAGGAACACCTTGCCGATGGTGCGCGCGAACTGGACCTGTTCGGCATCGTTCAGGTGCATGTTCGGAAACACCAGCGCGCTGCGTTCGACCAGCAGGTGCTGGATTTCGGGCGCATACTTGCCGGAAAGGAAATCATCACGGTCGATGGTGATGGTGCTGCCGACCTTGGGCTTGGCGTTGACGACCTGCATCGCGGGGCTCCTCCTGATGGGAAAGTGCTGTGCCTGTGTTCAGCATGGAACGCAATCGCGGTGCCGATGATTGCGCAAATGCCGCCATGCGCGAACGAATTGCGGTAATCGGCTTGTCCCGCTAAGGCCCGGACTTATGACCGAGCAGCGCGATTACCGAAGCACCGTCTTCCTGCCGAAGACCGAGTTCCCGATGAAGGCCGGGTTGCCGCAGAAGGAGCCGGGTATCCTGGCGCGCTGGCAGGCCGAGGACCTGTACGCGCAGGTGCGCGCGGCGCGGGCCGGGGCGGAGAAGTTCATCCTGCACGATGGCCCGCCGTATGCCAACGGCGACATGCACATCGGCCACGCGCTGAACCATATCCTCAAGGACATGGTGGTGCGCACGCAATCGTTGCTGGGCAAGGACGCGCCTTATGTGCCCGGGTGGGATTGCCACGGCCTGCCGATCGAATGGAAGGTCGAGGAGCAGTATCGCAAGAAGAAGCTGAACAAGGACGATGTCGATCCGGTCGAGTTCCGGGCCGAGTGTCGCGCCTATGCCCAGAACTGGGTGAACGTGCAGCGCGAGCAGTTGAAGCGGCTGGGCATCAACGGCGATTGGGACAAGCCCTACCTGACGATGGATTTCGCCGCCGAGGCGACGATCGTGGCCGAGCTGCTGAAGTTCGCGGCGGGCGACATGCTCTATCGCGGCGCCAAGCCGGTGATGTGGAGCCCGGTGGAAAAGACCGCGCTGGCCGAGGCCGAGGTGGAATACGAGGACATCGTTTCCACGCAGATCGACGTCGGTTTCGAGATCGTGGAAGCGCCCGAGTGCCCCGAGCTGGTCGGCGCGACTGCGGTGATCTGGACGACGACGCCGTGGACCATCCCCGCCAACCAGGGCATCGCCTTCGGCAAGCCGATCGATTACCTGCTGATCGGCGCCAATGGCGGCAGGTATCTGGTGGCCGAGCCGCTGGTGGACGGCTTCTGCAAGCGCATCGGCGCCGAATCGCATGAATTCCTGATGTACGTGAAGGGGCCGCTGCTGACCGGCGCGAAGGCGCGGCATCCGATGCACCATCTGGGCGGGTTCTTCGCCAAGGAGCGGCCGTTCCTGCCCGGCGATTTCGTCACCACCGAGAGCGGCACCGGGCTGGTCCACATGGCGCCCGACCACGGCGAGGACGACTTCCTGCTGTGCAAGCACTTCAAGATCGACCCGGTGTTCCCGGTGGAAGGCGACGGCAAGTATCGCGCCGACTGGCTGTGGCTGGCAGGCCAGGGCAGCGTCATCAACCCCAAGTTCAACGCGCCCGACGGGCCGATCTGTTCGGACTTGCGTGAGGCCGGCGGGTTGCTGGCGGCTTCGGCCGATTACAAGCACTCATACCCGCACTCGTGGCGATCGAAAGCCAAGGTGATCTTCCGCTGCACGCCGCAGTGGTTCGTGCCGATGGACAAGCAGATCGACCATGCCGGCCCCGATGCCGATCCGTTCGACCTGGCGCTGCTGCTGTCACCCGCCACGCTGCGCGAAAAGGCGGTGAAGGCGATCGCGGACACGCGGTTCATTCCCGAGAAGGGGCGGAACCGCATCGGCAGCATGGTGGAAGGCCGGCCCGACTGGGTGCTGAGCCGCCAGCGCGCCTGGGGCGTGCCGATCACGCTGTTCGTGGAGCGCAAGACCGGGCAGTACCTGAAGGACGAGGCAGTCTATGCCCGCATCGTCGAGGCGGTGCGCGCGGGCGGGGTGGATGCGTGGAGTGATGAGCGCGCGCAGGAATTCCTCGGCAATGGCTATGACGCCGCCGATTACGAGCGCGTGACCGACATTCTGGACGTGTGGTTCGATTCCGGCTGCACCCACGCCTTCGTGCTGGAATCGGGGCGCTGGCCGGAACTGTCGTGGCCGGCTGACCTCTATCTGGAAGGCAGCGACCAGCATCGCGGCTGGTTCCAGTCATCGCTGCTGCAATCGTGCGCCACCCGGGGCCGCGCGCCGTACAACGCGGTGCTGACTCACGGCTTCACGATGGACAGCAAGGGCATGAAGATGTCCAAGAGCCTGGGCAACACCATCGACCCGATCAAGGTGATGGAGACCAACGGCGCGGACATCATCCGGCTGTGGGCGCTCTCGGTGGATTATACCGAGGATCACCGCATCGGCGACGAGATCCTGAAGGGCGTGGCCGACCAGTATCGCAAGCTGCGCAACACCTTCCGCTATCTGCTGGGCGCGCTGGACAGGTTCGGCGAGACCGAACGGGTGGACGTGGCGGCGATGCCCGAGCTGGAACGCTATGTGCTGGCGCTGCTGGCGCGGCTGGACGGCACGCTGCGGCAGGCGACGGCGGACTTCGACTTCAACAGTTATGTCCGCGCGCTGACCGACTTCTGCAACGAGGACCTGTCGGCGTTCTTCTTCGATATTCGCAAGGACTGCCTGTACTGCGACGCGCCGACCGATCCCAAGCGGATGGCGTACCGGACGGTGCTGGACATGCTGTTCCACGCGCTGGTGCGCTATGCCGCGCCGGTGCTGGTGTTCACCGCCGAAGAGGTGTGGGGGACGCGGTATCCCGAGGGCGGGAGCGTGCATCTGCTGGTATGGCCGGAATTGCCGGTTGGCGATGATGCGGGGCTGGTGGAGCGGTGGCAGGAACTGCGCGGGCTGCGTGGTCAGGTGCTGGGCGGCATTGAAATCTTGCGTCGTGACAAGACGCTAGGCTCGAGCCTCGAGGCGAGAGTAACCGTCCCAGCAGATGCACCGGATGCGAACCTCGCTGAGATTTTCATCACGGCAGAGGTCACGCGAGGTAATGGCATCCAAGTGGTAAAGGTCGATCACCACAAATGCGGTCGCTGCTGGCGCCATCTGCCCGACGTCAGTGAGGACGGGGCGCTCTGTTCACGTTGCGAACAGGTTGTGGAAGGCATGGACGCCACCGCATGACCCCCCTCGCCCGCCCCCTCGCCCGGCTGCGCGCCACCGGATTTGGTGTGGCCGCCGCGACGTTCGCGCTGGACCAGTTGGTCAAGTGGGTGATGCTGGGGCCGCTGCACTTGCGCGAGATCGGGCAGGTCTATCTGCTGCCGGTGTTCAACTTCACCTTCACGATGAACACCGGCGTCAGCCTGGGCCTCCTCACCGCCGGGTCGGATACGCAGCGCTGGGCGCTGGTGGCGTTGACCGGCGCCATCGCGCTGATGGTGCTGGTGTGGCTGCTGCGTGAGAAGCGGCCCGGCGACGTGGCCGCGCTGGGGCTGGTGCTGGGCGGCGCGCTGGGCAATATCGTCGATCGCGTCTGGCACGGCTATGTGGTCGATTATGCCGATCTGCACTTCGGCGAGTTCCGCCCGTTCCTTGTTTTCAACCTGGCCGATGCGGCGATCAGCATCGGCGTCCTGATTATCCTTGCCCGCTCGTTCCTTTCGCGCGAAAAGCGCGGGGACGCGGGGCATCCCGCACCGGAGAGCTGATACCCCATGCGCAAGACCACTGCGAACAAGAAAGTCACTGGCATCGCGTTGGCGAGCGTGACCACCCTGTTGCTGGCCGGCTGTGGCCACGGTGGCCTGCTGAGCCGCACCCGCCCCGACGAGTTCGCGGTGCAGCGCCAGGCACCGCTGCTGGTGCCGCCCGATTTCGCGCTGGTTCCGCCGCAGCCGGGCACCCCGCGCCCCAGCGCCGCCGCCGGCCAGCAGGAAACGCTGGACGCGCTGTTCGGTGGCCCTGCCCCGCGCAGCGAGGTTGAGCGCCGCACGATCAGCCGCGCCGGCGCGCCCGACGCGGGCATCCGCTCCACCGTTGCCGATCCGCAGACGCATTCGGTGGCCAAGGGCCCGGTGACCCGCGACATCCTGGCCGCGCCCGAAGGGGACGGCCGCGAGGCACAGGCCAGCACTGCGGGTTAAGACTTTCGATTTCGGATTCGGGAAAGCCGCCTGCGCCCAACCGGCACGGGCGGCTTTTCCTTATTCGGCGGCCAGCACGTCCTCGGCGGCAAGGCCCCGCTCATCGACCAGGCCGTCGGGATCGGGGTGAATCAGGATCTCGATCCCCGGAAATTCGGCCAGCAGCTTCGCCTCGATCTCGTCCATCACCCGGTGCGCGGCGGCGACCGACATGGCGCCGTCAACCCAGACGTGGAATTGGACGAAATCGCGATTGCCTGAGGTGCGCGTGCGCAGGTCATGCACGCCGCGCAGTTCGGGGTGGCGGCCCAGCACGTCGATGAAGCGGGCTTTCTTGTCCTCGGGCCACTCACGGTCCATCAACTGGAAGATCGCTTCCTGCGAGGCCTGCCACGCGCCCCAGCCGAGCCAGGCGGCGATGGCGAGGCCGAACAGCGGGTCGGCACCCTTGACGCCCCAGTACTGGTCGAGCGCCAGCGCGGCGATGACCGCGACGTTGACCAGCAGGTCGGCCTGATAGTGGATATGGTCGGTGGAAATGGCGACGCTGCCGGTGCGGGCGATGACCCGGCGCTGCCACCACAGCAGCGCCAGCGTGCCGACGATGGCGATGCCCGAGACGAAAATGCCGCCCTCGGCCGCGCCGACGCGCTGCCCGGCCAGCAATTGCTGCCCGGCATGGAACGCCAGCGTCAGCGCCGAAATCGCGATCAGCACCACCTGGAACACCGCCGACAGCGCCTCGGCCTTGCCGTGGCCGAAGCGGTGGTGGCGATCGTCTGGCAGGCCCGCCACCCACACCCCGGCCAGCGTGGCGATGCTGGAGATGAGGTCAAGCACGGTATCGGCCAGGCTGCCGAGCATGGCGGTGGACCCGGTGGTCCATGCCGCCCAGCCCTTCAGCACCACCAGCAGCCCAGCCATGCCGATGCTGGCATAAGCGGCGCTGCGGTTGAGCGCGGACGCCTGCGGCGTGGCGGGAACGGCCGTGCTCATGGGTACAGCAGCGTGCTGGACCAGCCGCCGGCGGCATCGCGGACGAAGCGGCGACGTTCATGCAGGCGGTTGGGCCGGTCGATCCAGAATTCGATCGCGATGGGGGTCAGCAGGTAGCCGCCCCAATGCGGCGGGCGTGGCACGTCCTTGCCTTCGAACCGTGCGGCGGCGTCCTGATAGCGGGCGACGAACGTGGCGCGGCTGTCCAGCGGGGCGGACTGGTCGCTGGCCTGCGCGCCCAGTTGCGAATCGCGCGCGCGGCTGGCGAAATAGGCATCGGCGGTGGCGGTATCGACCGGGCTGAGCGGGCCTTCGATGCGGATCTGGCGGCGCAGCGACTTCCAGTGGAACAGCAGCGCGGCCTGGGGGTTGGCGGCCAGCTCGCCACCCTTGCGGCTGTGGCCGTTGGTGTAGAAGATGAAGCCGCCTTTTCCGAGCAGTTCCGGCCCGTTGCCCTTCAGCAGCACCATCCGCACCGAAGGCAGGCCGTCAGCCGTGGCGGTGGCCAGCGCCATCGCGTTCGAATCGTTCGGCTCGGCGGCGCGGGCTTCGGCCATCCAGGCATCGAACATCGCGTAGGGATCGCCGTGGGGAATCACTTCACCCGAAAGATCGGGGGTATCGTTGGCTTCGTTCACGGCTGGGGACCTGCAATCGGGTGTTCGAGATCGCGCATGTGGCGCCAGGAGCGCCGCCTGCGATGCATAGCGGTTTGCGCGGAATCTGGAAAGCGCGCCTTGTCGTAGGTCAATCAGCAACCTAGCTAGGGCGCATGGCTACAGACCCTTACGCAACCCTGGGCATTTCCCGCGACGCCAGCGAGAAGGACGTGAAATCGGCCTATCGCAAGCTGGCCAAGGAACTGCATCCCGACCGCAACAAGGACAACCCCAAGGCGGCCGCGCGCTTTTCGGAAGTGACGCAGGCCTATGACCTGCTGTCCGACAAGGACAAGCGCGCCCGGTTCGACCGGGGCGAGATCGACAGCGACGGCAACCCCAGCATGGGGGGGTTCGGAGGCGGGTTCGGGGGCGGCGGCTTCGGCGGCCAGCGCGGCTTCCGGCAGGAGGATTTCCAGAACTTCGGCGGGGCCGAGGGCATCGATCTGGGCGATATCCTGGGCGGCATGTTCGGTGGCGGACGCGGCGGCGGCGGAATGGGCGGGGGCTTCGGCGGCCAGCGCGCCGCGCCGCGCGGACGCAACACGCAGTATCGCCTGAAGGTCAGCCTGGTCGATGCCGCCACCCGCGCGCCGCAGCGCATCACCCTGGGCGACGGCAAGACCATCGACCTGAAGCTGCCCGCCGGGGTGGAGGACGGCACCCAGATGCGGCTTTCGGGCCGGGGCGAGGCCGGGCCGGGCGGCGCCGGCGACGCGCTGGTGACGATCGCGGTGGAACCGCACCCGTTCTTCGAGCGCGACGGCGACAACATCCGGCTGGACCTGCCGCTGCGGCTGGACGAGGCGGTGAACGGTGCCAAGGTGAAAGTGCCCACCGTGGAAGGCCCGGTGATGCTGACGGTGGCACCGGGCACCAGTTCGGGGCGGACGCTGCGGCTGAAGGAACGCGGCTTCACCCGCAAGGACGGGACGCGCGGCGACCAGTTGGTGACACTACAGATCATGCTGCCCGAGGGCGATGCCGATCTGGCCCGTCGGCTGGACGGCTGGCAGGACACACGGGACCTGCGGGCCAAGCTTGGCGTTTGAATCGGGTGACGCCTTCTTCCCGCCCGAATCGCACCGGTCATGACCAGCGGGAACGCTGAAACCCCGCCACGGGTGGCCCGCACGCCCGAAGGCCGCCGCCGGGTGGCGCGCCGCTGGTTGCAGCACGGCGCCGATGACGGGTCGGGGCCGTGGCAATGGGATGGCCGCCTTCGCCACCTGATCGTGGTGGTGCAGCGCATTGTCGTTGGGGTGTGGCAGGATGGCTTCATCCATGCCGGCAACCTGGCGTACATGGGCATCCTCGCGCTGTTTCCGTTCTTCATCACCGTGGCGGCGATCTTCGCGGCGATCGGCGTGGGGGCAGAGGGCGCCAGTTCGGTCCATGCGTTCCTGGCCGCGCTGCCGCCGGTGGTGGCGCGCACGCTGGAGCCGGTGGCGGTGGGGGTGATGGAAGCACGGCACGGCTGGCTGCTGTGGGCTGGCGGCGTGGTGGGACTGTGGACGGTGACCAGCCTGGTCGAGACCATCCGCGACATCCTGCATCGCGCCTATGGCGTGGCGCCGGGCACCGCGTTCCTGCGCAACCGCCTGCTTTCGGGGCTGATGACGCTGGCGGCGGTGGTGGTGCTGCTGGTCTCGCTTTATGCGCAGGTGGCGCTGGCCTCCATCGAACAGGTGCTGGCGCTGCGGTTTCCGCACCTGCACCCGCTGGGCGATCCGCTGGGCTATACCCGGCTGGCGCCGCCGCTGGTGCTGTTCGGATCGATCTACCTGCTGTTCCTGGCGCTGACGCCATCGGCCTATCGGCGCGGCGGCTGCCCGATGTGGCCGGGCGCGGCGCTGGTCACGGTGTGGTGGGGGGTGGTTTCGGTGGCGCTGCCGGTGCTGCTTCACGTGGTGTTCAAGTACGATCTGACTTACGGCAGCCTTGCCGGCGTGATGATCGCGCTTTTCTTTTTCTGGCTCGTCGGGCTAGGGATGGTGACAGGCGCGGAACTCAACGCCGCGCTGGCCCAGTCGCCGGAAGAACGCGACATGCTGGGCCAGGCGGACAATCGGGCGCGCGCCGAAAAGGCGCAGGGCAGGAAACAACGGGAATCGAACGAATGACGGGACTGATGCAGGGCAAGCGGGGCCTGATCATGGGGCTTGCCAACGACAAGTCACTGGCCTGGGGCATCGCCAGGCAGTTGCACGAACACGGCGCGGAACTGGCTTTCAGCTATCCCAACGCCGCGATCGAGAAGCGGGTGCTCCCGCTGGCCGAGCAACTTGGCGCGGATTTCGTGTTCCCCTGCGACGTGGGCGACATGGCGGCGCTGGATGAAGCGTTTGCCACGCTGGCGGCGCGCTGGCCGACGATCGACTTCATCGTCCACGCCATCGGCGCGTCGGACAAGAACGAGCTGCGCGGCCGTTATGCCGACACCAGCCTCGACAATTTCCTGAACACCATGAACATTTCGGTGTTCAGCCTGACCGCGGTGGCCCAGCGCGCGATTCCGCTCATGCCGAATGGCGGATCGATCCTGACGCTGACGTACTACGGCGCCGAGAAGGTGGTGCCGCACTACAACGTGATGGGCGTGGCGAAATCGGCGCTGGAAACCAGCGTCAAGTACCTGGCCGCCGACCTGGGGCGCGACAACATCCGCGTCAACGCGATCTCGGCCGGGCCGATCCGCACACTGGCCGCCAGCGGCATCGGCGATTTCAACCTGATCCTGAAGTGGAACGAGCTGAACGCGCCGCTGGGCCGCAACGTGACCATCGAGGACGTGGGCGGGGCCGGGCTGTACATGCTGTCGGACCTGTCGTCCGGGGTGACCGGCGAGATTCATCACGTCGATGCGGGCTACAACGTCATCGGCATGAAGCGCGAAGATGCCCCTGATATATCGCTCGCCTGAGGGGATTTGGCTGATGCCGGGCTGCGAACAGCCGCCGCGCGCGCATTCCGGTGCTCACGGCCATTAAGGCCGCTGCGCGCCGGGTCGCTTGCGTCAGCTATTTTGACCTTGCGGTCAGCTTCGCTTCCGCTCCGGCCTGAGCCAAATCGATCAAACCGCAAGATTAACTCAAGGGTCAGTGCACGAAGCGTGCGACAACGTCGCGGTAGGAGCGTGATACCTTCACGTCGGCGCCCGAATCGAGCACCAGGAAGCATTCGCCGTTGGTGTGCGGCTTGACCTGGCGGACGAGGTTGAGGTTGACGATCCACGAGCGGTGGACGCGCTGGAACACGCGCGGGTCGAGCCGGCGTTCCAGGTCCTTCATCGTCTCGCGCAGGATCAGCGAATTGTCCGCCGTATAGATGCACATGTAGTCGCCGGCGGCCTCGATGCGTTCGATCGTATCGACATCGACACGGAAGATCTGGCCGCGATCCTTGATGTTGATGAGCTTCTCGAAGCGGGCGGCGCCGTGTTCCTCATCCTCGGGCATCGCCTCCATCGCGTCGGGCGCGACTTCGGCCAGCACGCTTTTCAGCTTCTCGGCCTCCTCGGCGAGGCGCTTTTCGGCAAGGCGGTTGCGCACGCGATCGAGCGTGTCGGCCAGCTTGTCCTCGTCTACCGGCTTCATCAGGTAGTTGACGGCGTTGGCCTCGAACGCGCGGACGGCGTGTTCCTGATAGGCGGTGACGAACACGAACAGCGGCGGTTCGATCTCCATCACCCCCTTCACCACCGAGAACCCGTCGAAACCGGGC
Source organism: Sphingomonadales bacterium (assembly GCA_018971065.1). The sequence continues at coordinate 47,058 of JAGWVC010000008.1, forward strand.
ATCTGGATGTCGAGGAAGACGAGATCGGGCTTTTCGGTCTTGATCTTGCGAATCGCCTCGCGCCCGTTCGAGCAGGTGTCGATGATCTCGACGTCGGGAAACTTCTCGAGCCGGAGCTGCAGCCCCTGGATGGCGAGCTTCTCGTCATCGACGAGAATGGTGCGAATGGTCATGCGTCGGTTCGTCCTGTCTGCGCTGGCAACGCGCGAAACCGGGATTGGTTCACGCCGGCGCCACGACGGTGCGGTGCGCCCTTGCGACGGCGCCCGGAACGTCGCCGTCCTGCCGCCGTTCAAAGGGAATTTCGATGATGACGGAGAAGCCCCCTTCCGGAGGCTCGACGATATCGAAGCGATGCCGCGTGCCATAGGCCTGCGCCAGCCGGTCGCGGATGTTGGCAAGGCCCACGCCTGTCGATACCTGCTCGCCGCCGTCGAAACTCATGCCGGACAACCTGTTGTCGGTGGCCTGGCTTTGCAACCCCGGGCCGGTGTCGGAGACGGTGATGCGAAGATTCTGGCCGATGAACTGCGTGACGATGCTGATCTCGGCGCCGGTCTCCTGCGGGCTGACCGCGTACTTGATCGCGTTCTCGACCAGCGGCTGCAGCAGCAGCGAGGGCAGTAGCCCGTCCTCGCAGCCCGGTTCGATCTGGAACGAGGTGCGCAGCCGTTCCTCGAAGCGCATCCGTTCGATGTCGAGGTAGAGCTTCAGCGTCTCCACCTCCTGCGCCACCGTCACCCGGCCGGTGGGCGGATTGACCAGGGTATAGCGCAGGAACGCCGAAAGCCGGGTCAGCATGGCATTGGCCGGCTCGGTCTGCTTGAGCAGCACCAGCGTCGAGATCGAGTTCAGCGTGTTGAACAGGAAATGCGGGTTGAGCTGGTAGCGCAGCATCGCCAACTGGGCGCTGGTGGCCTGGTTCTCCAGCCGGATGAGCTGGTCGTTCTGCTCCTCGATCCGCAGGAAGAAGTTGATCGCATAGTACAGCGCCGACCATGCCCCCAGCAACGTGGCGTCAAGGTAGAACACGCCGATGAACAGTTGCGCGAAGCTGGCGGCGGTTTCCGGCCGGTAAAGCCCCACCACCCACGAATCGATGAAGGCATAGGCGCTGACCGCGACGGGCAGCACCACTGTCGTCACCCCCCAGGTGATCAGCGGGCGCTGGTCGATCAACTGGCGATAGACCACCGCCAGCAGCAGCGAGATCGAGAAGCCGGTGATCGTGGCGATCAGCACCAGCACCAGGAACGACAAGGGCTGCGCGTTGGCCAGGCTGGACATGGCGCGCAGCAGCATCGCCCCGCCCCAGCCGAGTACCTGGAGGCGCCAGAAGGCCTTGTCCTTGTTGGCGAAGAACGGCGAAGGCTGGAAGGCAAGAACGGCCATGACGGGTGCATAGCCGAAAGTTGCGGTGCGGGGCAAAGGTTCCGGAAATGATGCCGGAAATGGTGCCGGAAAACTTAACCGCGGATTTCGGCGACCGCCTTGCCCAGCGCCTCGGCACCGACCGCGCCCGACAGCAGGCGTTCACCCGCCACCCACGCCGGGGTGCCCGAGAAGCCGAGCCGGCGCGCGAATTCCAGATTGCGGTCGATCTCGGCGGCGACGGCAGGGTCGGCCAGGGTGCGGCGCGCGGCTTCCATGTCCAGCCCCGCCTGCCGCGCCGCCTCGGCCACGCCGGCGGCATCGGGCTTGCCGATCGCGAACAGCGCGCGGTGGAACGCGCCGTACTTGCCCTGCGCGGCCGCCGCCAGGCCCATGCGGGCCGCGTCGGCGCTTTCGGGCGCGATGATCGGCAACTGCCGCACCACCACGCGCAGGTTGGGGTTGGCGGCGATCAGGCCATCGACATCGGCAACGCTGCGACGGCAGTAGCCGCAGGCGAAATCGGTGAATTCGACCAGCGTGACCTTGCCGTCGGGGTTGCCCAGCACCGCGCCCGGAAACGGCCGTTCGACCTCGGCGCGCACCCCGGCCAGCGCCTTCAGGTCTTCCTGCCGGCGCAGCGCTTCCATCGCCTCGGGCAGGACCTGTGGGTGGGTGACGAGATAATCGTGAATGGTGCGATCGCTGCGCAACGTGCTGGCGACGTAGCCGCCGATGCCGCCCAGCAAGGCACAGGCAAGGCCAAGCAGCGCGAACGGCGCAATTCCGGGGCGGTGTTCCATCGGCTGCGGTTACTTGCGTTTCTTGCTGTGCGCAATCGCGCTGCGCGCCTGCATGGCGATGTCACCGGCGCGCAAGGCATCGGCCGACCCGTGCGGCAGGCCGGCCAGCGCGGCATTGGCGCTGCGCAGCGCGGCGGGCATGTTGCCGGACAATACCTGCTGTTCGGCACTGGCCAGGCTGGCGCGCGGCTGGTCGCCCTGGCGGTCATAGACCATGCCCAGCACGTACCACGCGAACGGATTCTCGCGATCGCGCGACAGCGCCGCGCGCAGCACCCGCTGTGCCTCGGCCATATGCTCCTGCGTGCCGGCGGCCTCATCGCTGGACAGCAGCGCATGGCCGAACGTGGTGGCGATCAACGGCTGGTTGCGCGTCAGCGCGACGGCGCGGCGCAGCGGATCGATCGCCAGCGACGGCTTGCCCGCTTCCAGCAGGATCTGGCCCTTCAGTTCAAGGAAATAGGGATCGTCGGGCGATTCGCGCAGCAGCGAATCGGCCTCGGCCAGCGCCTTGTCCAGGAAGCCGTCCTTGTGCCAGGCATAGGCACGGGCATAGCGGGCCGGCACGCTGGTCAGGTATTCGGGATAGGCCTTCAGCGTGTCGGCCGGCTCGGCCAGATAGCCATAGAGCTTGGCCTTCACCCGCTGGAACCGCGCCTCCAGCGCCGGATCGGTCTTGTGGTTCCAGGCCGGGTCCTTCTCGTAGACGTCCTGAAGAAACGAGATGCGATCGTCGGTCATCGGGTGCGTGGAATAGAACGCGGCATCGTCGCTGCGGGTGAAGCCGTAGCGGTTTTCCATCACCAGCAGCTTGTGGAAGAATTCCACCGAACCACGCCCGGAAATGCCCGCCTTCGACAGGAAGCCGGCGCCCGCCGCGTCCGCCGCTTCCTCCTCGCCGCGCGTGTAGGCAAGGTACTTGCCCAGCGCCGCCTGCTGGCCGGCCATCATCACGCCCATCGCCGCCTCACCACCGCCGGCAGCAGCGGCGGCCGCGCCCAGCAGCAGCGACAGGATCGAGATCCTGTTGGCGGCCTCGGCGCCGCGACTGTCGATGGCGTGGCCACCGACGACATGGCCCAGCTCGTGCGCGACCACGCCCTGCACCTCGTTGGCGTTCGACGCCTCGCTGATCAGCCCGCTGTTGACATAGACCGCCTGGCCACCGGCCACGAACGCGTTGATCTCGGAATCGTTGACCAGGACGATATCGACGTTCTTCGTGTCCAGCCCCGATGCGGCAACCAGCGGCACGGTCATGTCATGAAACAGCGCCTCGGTCTCGGCATCACGCAGCACGGATTGCGCCGCCGCCGGCGCCGCGCCCAGCACAAGCGCGATCGGCAGGGCCAGCGATCGCAAGAGAGGGCGGATGGCGCGCGGCATGGGCAGCCCCGCGCTAACACAGGTTCGCCTGAACCGCGCCTGAAGATTCAGCCGATCGGGCGGTCAGCGCAGCACCCGGCGCACCGTCCGTTCCAGCAGCGCGGCATCATCGGCGGCCTCGCCCAGCAGCACGACTTCGCCGCTTTCCAGCCGGCGCGCCAGCAGGATCGCGAATTCCGTGTCACCGGCGGCAAAGGTCTCGAGCGGCAGCGACGGCATCCGCCGCAGCTTGCGCGCCAGCGATTCGCGCGGGACCGCGCGGCTGGCCTGGCCGCGACCGCTGGCGGCGCGCTTGATCCGGCGTTCCTCCTGGACCACGCCCTTCAGCCCGCCGGGCGCAACGGCCAGATAACCGGCCAGTGCGCCGCGCCCCAGCGCCAGCCGCTGGGCATGGGCCAGCGCGGTGGCATATTCGGTCAGCCGCGTCTTGTCGTAATCGGGCCCGAACACCAGCTTGACCACGGGCGTCAACGGGGCGCGCTCCTGCATCGCCAGACCGGCACCGGCGACGATGCCGGCGAATTCCTCGGGCGCTGCGGCGGCGGCCAGCGCGAAATCCCACGCCCGGCCGATGGCGGCGTAAAGCGCCAGCCGGGTGCGATCGTCCGAACCTTGCGCGGCGGCGGCCAGCGCCCGCGCCGATTCCAGCCAGCCCGCCAGATCGCTCGGCTCGTCATCGCCGCACGGGGCAGGCGCGGTTTCGGGCCGTATCGTGCTCGGCAACGGGGCGTCGGGCAGCGCCAGTTCGGGGAACGGCAGGTCGCCGAAAGCGGCAAGGTCAAGCACGTCCGGCTCGTCGTCAGGCGTAAGGCCCGGATCGATCGGGCCATCCGCCCACACCGGGATCGCCTCGCGCGGCAGCGCCGGCCCGGCCAGCGCCTTGTCGATTTCGGCAAGCAGCGCGTCGGTGGTCGCCTGGTCGGCCAGCTCCTTCCAGTTGATGACGCCGACGATGTTGTGGATCGTCGCGCCATCGCCCGAGAACGGCAGCAGGATGCCGCGATAGACCACGGTCTTGCCGTGCAGGTTGACGAATTCCGCCTCGAACCCGATCGGCGCCTCGTTGGCCAGAATCTGCAGGTAGTGGTCGGTGATTCGCGACAGCAGCGAACGGCTGGGAATGTCGGCCAGGCTGCGGATCGGCGGCACGCTGCCGCATTCCTCGCCCAGCTTGTCGCCCAGGTAGGTCACGCCGGGGTTTTCGATGCCTTCGGCAAAATCCAGCACCACCGCGTAAGGTGCCAGGTCGGGCATGTCCTCGGGGTGGAAATCGCTGATCGCCGGGAAGTTGCGATTGCCCAGCAGACTGGCCCAGTAATTGTAGGCACGCACCTGCAGGCGCCGCTCGTCCTGCCCGACAAGGGGCGGCAGCGGCTCGTGGCCGATGTCGTCCTCGCGCGCGCCGAACAGATCGTCGTCGATGTCGATCGGGTCATACCCGTCGCCATGATCGCCGAAATGACCGCGGTAACTGTCCATGGAGCGCAACCTTCCTGAGCGCGACTTCAGGCAGGGTTCTGGCGCAACGTGGTAAAATTGCCGTTAAGATCGGCGCCACAACAACGCCGGGAGTAGCGATCAGGCGGTTTCGCGCGGATCGCGCATTTCGGGGATCGACGGCATCGGCGCGACAATCCGCAACACGATCAGCGATACCAGCAGGAACGCCGAGGCGACGTGCAGCGCGAAGCCCAGCGACGCCCAGTCGGCCAGCGCGCCCCAGACCCACGAGCCGATCGCCATCCCGCCGAACGTGATCGCCTGGTAGATCGACAGGCAGCGGCCGATGATTTCCTCTGGCGAACGCATCTGCATGACGACGTTGATGCTGGTCAGCCCCGTCACCCAGCCCGCCCCGGCAATGAACGTGGCGGGCGCGGCCTGCGCCAGCGAATGCGCGCCGGCCAGCACGGTCTGCGCCACCACGAACGCCAACACCGAGGTGGTGATCACCGCCTCGGTGCCGAAGCGGCGGCGCGCCTGGCTGACGAACAGCGCGGCGGTGATCGAGCCGATGCCGAACAGGCCCAGCAGCAGGCCATAGTCGATCTCGCTGCCGTGCAGCGGCCCGCGCACCACCGCCGGCACCAGCGCCTGATAGCCGGCGACGCCGAAGCCCATCGCTGCCCCACGCACCAGCACCCGCCGGATCGGCGAATTGCCGGCGCAGAAGCGCAGGCCGACCGCGATGGCCGGCAGCATCGGCCGGCGGACCGGCGGCGCGGCGTCGGGCTTCCAGCTCAGCAGCACGCCGATCAGCGGCGGGCGTGAAATGGCGTTGACCGCGAAGGCCAGGCTGACGTTCCACAGCGAGATGATCAGCCCGCCCAGCGCCGGGCCGACCGTGCGGGCAAGGTTGAACGAGATCGAATTCAGCGCGATCGCCTGCGGCAGGTCTTCCGCCGGAACCTGCTGGCGCACCGAGGCCTGCCATGCGGGCGAGTTGAGCGAGGTGCCGATGCCCAGCAGCAGGGTCATCGCCAGCAGCCCCCACGGCGTCACCAGCTTCAGCCAGGTCAGCACCGCCAGCGCCACCGACACCGCCAACATTCCGAACTGCGAGGTGAGCATGACCCGGCGCCGGTCGAAATTATCGGCGATGGAACCCGCGAACAGGCCGAACAGCATGATCGGGATGGTGGTGGAGGCCTGAACCAGCGCGATCATCTGGTGCGATCGGGTCAGGTCGGTCATCAGCCAGGCGGCGCCGACCGACTGCATGGTGGCGCCCATGTTGGAGGAAAGGTTGGCGATCCAGATCGCGCGGAAGGTGGCATAGCGGAACGGCGCCAGCGCCCCGCCCGGAGCCGGAGCGCGCAATCTGGCCGCCGGTTCGACATCTCGCATGCCCTTGCCGGTACGCCCGCCCGGCCGGGCGGGCAAGTCCACCGGGGCGATATCGGCATTGCCAACGGCGGCAAGGGCTGCTTTCACCGCGCCGATGCAGCTCCCGGCTTCCCCCTGCACCGGCGTCTGCCGGATCGACCCGCGCACCGGCTGGTGCGACGGCTGCCGGCGCACGCTGGCGGAAATCGCCGATTGGCCGATGCTGGACAATGCCGGGAAACGCGCCGTGCTGGCACGCCTGCCCGGGCGAAGCGCTTAAGGCATACCCTCAGCGGCGCGGCGGTGCCCGCAATGCGGCGATGCACGCGGCGCGATCGACATCGCGGCCATCGGTGGCGCGGCGGGCATCGACATATGTCGCTTTCGGTTCTGCCCCGGGTGCGGGGGGGTAAAGGTAGACATCGAGGACGCAGGCGGTGCCGCTGAACTGCAGCTTGCGCGCATCGCCTTCCCACACGGTCAGGCGCGGCGTACCGAACTGGCGGGCCAGCTCGGCCTCACCCGCGCCGATCACCCCTTCCAGTCCGGGCAAAGACAGCACACGGGCCGAAGGCGCGGGCGCGCGGTGCATGACCGGCGGCGGGACATAGCGCTGCGGGCGGCTGGGCGGCGGCGGGGTGGAGCGCACCGGTTGGTCATCGCCACAGCCCGAAAGCAGCGGCAGCACGATCAGCAACGGGCCAAGACGAAGCAAAGGCGACATGAGCGCGGCATCGCCCCCCTGCCCCGCCCTGTCAACGCATCATGGCGGCCGCGCTTGCGAGCACGCCCCGCATTGGCTACCGCGCCGGCCAATCGTCCGCTTGAAAGGCCGCCATGACCCCGACTGTTTACGACGTTCTCGCCATCGGCAATGCGATTGTCGATGTGATGGCCCCTTGCGCCGATGCACTGGTGGCCGAACTGGGCATGACGCGTGGCGGCATGGAACTGATCGACACCGCGCGGGCCAATCACCTTTATGACGCGATGGGCCCGGCGCGCGAGATTTCGGGCGGCTCGGCGGCGAACACGCTGGCCGGGCTGGCGGCGCTGGGCGCGAAGTGCGCGTTCATCGGCCAGGTCGCGCAGGACCAGTTGGGCGAGGTTTTCGCCCACGACATCCGCGCCGGCGGCATCGATTTCACCACCCCTGCCCGCGCCGGCGACCCGCCGACGGCGCGCTGCCTGATCTTCGTTTCGCCCGACGGGCAGCGGACGATGAACACGTTCCTGGGCGCCTCGCAGTTCCTGCCCGCCGCCGCGCTGGACGTGGACCTGATCGCCAGCGCCGGGGTGCTGTACCTGGAAGGCTACCTGTGGGACCCGGAAGAGCCGCGCGCGGCGATGCGGCGGGCGATCGCTGCGGCCCGCGATGCCGGGCGCAAGGTGGCGTTCACGCTGTCCGACGCGTTCGTGATCGCACGCCACGGCGACGATTTCCGCGCGCTGATCGAGGCGGGCCAGATCGACATTCTGTTCGCTAACGAGCATGAGCTGGCGGCGCTGACCGGCATCGAGGATTTCCATGAGGGCATCGCCCATCTGGGCGGCCGGATCGAGACCGTGGTGGTGACGCGCAGCGAAAAGGGCGCCTATGCGATCCGCCGGGGCGAACACGCCGAAGTGCCGGCCGAACCGATCGCCAAGGTGGTGGACACCACCGGCGCGGGCGACCTGTTCGCCGCCGGGTTCCTGTTCGGCCAGGTGCGCGGGCGGCCGCTGGCCGAATGCCTGAAGCTGGGCGCGGTCTGCGCGGCGGAAGTGATCTCGCACTATGGCGCGCGGCCCGAGGCGGATTTGCAGGCGCTGGCCGGAATCGCCTGACGATCAGTAGGCCGCGCATTCCATCTGGCCATAGCGGCGCGCCCAGAGGATGCCGCCGGCACGGACGATCAGCAGGCCATCGGCGGGGCCGCCCCGACCGGTGTTCGTGCAGCCCGCCGAAGGGCGCATGGACGGCAGCGCGCCGCGCCTGATCGTGATGTCGGCCGATTGCTTTTCCGCGCGAACGATGACCAGCGGCAGATATCCGCCGGCATAAAGCCGGTCGCCCTCGCGGACGGAACCGGGGGCGACGAGGAAATCCGCCGCATCGCGGCCCGACCGGCGCAGATATTCCTGCGCCTGGGCCTTGCAGGCGGGATCGGTCGCCGGGCCGTCGCTCCACCGGCAATCGAGCAGGAACAGGTCGGCGCCGGGGACTTCATAGATGGCGGTGGGCACCGGGGCCAGCGGGGCGCCGCAGCGGCTGAGCAGCATTTCCGTAACAAGGAAGCCATCGGCGTTGGTGCCGACGTGCCAGGAGACGGGCTCCAGCGGCGTGCAGCCGTTTTCGGGCGCGACCATCGACTTCTGGAACCAGCGGCTATCGGCTTTGAAGCCATTGTCGCGGCGCTTCAGCACCCATTGCATGATAACCTCCGGCGGAAGGGTTTCGCCGTCGCGAACAGCACCTTTGGCTGCGACAAGATCGACCTCGCGCAGCGACGGATTGGCATCGAGGTACGCGATGGCAGAGCGCGCGCAGTGCGATTCGCGGATGTGGAATTGCGGCGGGCAGGCCGGATCGGGCACGGCGAGGTAGCGCGGCGCGCCGGCCACATAGAGCGTGGCAGTGGGGCGCCAGCCCTGGGGATCGGACGGCAGCGGCGGACCATCCGGCTGGTAGGGGCCGTGCGGCTGGGCCGGGCCGCCGCCGCAGGACACGAGCTGGCTTTCGACCGCGCGGAGGCGCCCCGCTTCGGCATGGATGACATAGCCGACCGGCTGTTCCGCCAGCGCGAAGCAGCCGCGCGGGACCATGACCCGCGAGGCGGGCAGGCTTTGCCGCTGGACCTGCAGCCCTGAAGCATCGCGGGTGACGGCATAGACCCGGAAATCGCGGTTCGGATCGCCGGTGATGCGGGTGCCGGGGGTGGCGTTCTCGACCGCGAGCACGCGCAGCGTTTCGCCGGCGCGGGGGCGAGGCCCGGCGAGGCACAGCCGATCCGGCCCGACGACATTGGCCGGGGCGCAGGCGGCACCGACCCGCACGACATCGAGCGTGGCGCCGATAACCTCGCGGATGGTGCCATAGCGCGGCGGGGAGATCATGCGCGCGCCCGGCGGCGCGGCAATGCCGGGCGCGGCGGCAAGCGTCAGCAACAGCGCGATGCGGCCGATGATTTTGCGCGAAATCAGCATCATGCCCGCCCAGCCCTTCCCGGTTACAATGCGGGCATTGGCAAGCCTTACAGGCCCGGGCAATAGCGAATTCCGGAAACGAGCTGTTTTCCCGGTGCTGACCGGACCTTCAGTCCGCAGGCCAGTTCGCAACGATTGCGCCGATCTGCGCCTCTGCCGCTGCCGCATCGGCGGCCAGTGTGCGCAGGGCGGTGGCGGTGTCTGCCATCAGGCGCGGGCTGATCGGCAGTTCGCCGTTGATGAAACGGCGGATGGCGCGTTCGTCGATACCCAGGCGGCGTGACGCGATGGCGCGGCTGCCGAACACCTGGACGCAGTGGGCGAAATGATCGCGCGGGTCGTTTGACGTGGTCATCCCTCACGCTCCACTTCGCGCCAGCCGATGTCGCGGCGGCAGAACAGGTCAGGCGCGGTGATCGCGTCAACCGCCGCATAAGCCGCTGCTTGCGCCGCGCGAACGGTGGCACCGCGCGCGGTGACGTTGAGGACGCGGCCGCCGTTCACCGCCAGCACGCCATCGATGCCCAGCGCGGTGCCAGCGTGGAACACGCGGGCGCCAGCGGCTTCGGCGGCCGGGATGCCGTCGATGCGGCCACCTTTCTTCGGCGTGCCCGGGTAGCCTTCGGCGGCCATGACCACGGTGAGCGCCGGGTCATCCGAGAATGTCGGCGGGGCGACGCTGGCAAGGCGGTTTTCCGCGCAGGCCAGCAGCAGTTCGCCCAGATCGCTTTCCAGCCGCATCATCAGCACCTGGCATTCGGGATCGCCGAAGCGGGCGTTGTATTCGATCAGCTTGGGGCCTTCGCGGGTCAACATCAGCCCGGCATAGAGCACGCCCGAATAGGGCATGCCTTCATCGGCCATCGCCTTGACCGTGGGCGCGAGGATGCGCGCGAGCGCTTCGCCTTCCAGCGCGGGAGTCAGCACGCGCGCCGGGCTGTAGGCGCCCATGCCGCCGGTGTTGGGTCCGGTGTCGCCATCGCCGACGCGCTTGTGATCCTGCGCCGAGCCGAACGGCACGATCGTGGCGCCGTCGGTAATGGCGAAAAGGCTGGCTTCCTCACCCTCGAGGAACTCCTCGATCACCGCCTCTGCCCCGGCACTGCCGAAGCGGCCCGCGAAGATGTCGTCCACTGCTTCGTCCGCCTCGGCACGGGTCATGGCGACGGTGACGCCCTTGCCCGCCGCCAGGCCATCGGCCTTGATGACCACCGGCACGCCGAACGCGTCGAGCGCGGCCAGCGCCGCATCGCGGCTGGTGACACGGCGGTAGCCGGCGGTGGGGATATTGGCGCGGGTGCAGAGGTCCTTGGTGAAGCCCTTGCTGCCTTCGAGCTGGGCGGCCAGCTTCGACGGGCCGAACACCGCGAAGCCGGCGGCGCGCAGCGAATCGGCCAGGCCATCGACCAGCGGCGCCTCCGGCCCGACGACGACGAGGCCGATACGGTGGCCCTCGCAGAAGGCGATCGTGGCCGCGTGATCGGTCACGTCGAGGTTGACGAGGCTGGCGTGCGCGGCGATGCCGGGATTGCCCGGGGCGGCGTAGACCACGCCGTCCGACCCGAGCAAAGCCGATTGCGCCAGCTTCCACGCCAGCGCATGTTCGCGTCCGCCCGATCCCAACAGCAGGATGTTCATGCCCGTTTCGCCTTATTCCGATGATGAGTCAGCCGGCGGGCTGGTAGCGAAGGACAAGGCCGGCGACAACGCCGCGCCGATGTCGGTGAGCGAGATTTCCGCGCTGCTGAAGCGGACGGTGGAGGAGCGCTTCGGCTTCGTGCGGCTGCGCGGCGAGCTTTCAGGGGTGAAGCGCGCCGGTTCGGGCCATCTCTACATGAGCCTGAAGGACGAGAACGCGCGGCTGGACGGGGTGATGTGGAAGGGCAGCGTGCAGCGGCTGACGTTCCTGCCCGAGGACGGGGTGGAGGTGGTCGTCACCGGCAAGCTGACGACCTATCCGGGGCGGTCGAACTACCAGATCGTGATCGACCGCATGGAGATTGCCGGCGAGGGCGCGCTGCTGGCGCTGCTGGCGAAGACGCGGGCGCGGCTGGAGGCGGAAGGGCTGTTCGACCGCGCAAGGAAGCGGGCGCTGCCGTTCCTGCCCCGGGTGATCGGGGTGGTGACATCGCCAACCGGGGCGGTGATCCGCGATATCCTGCACCGGCTGGCCGATCGGTTCCCGGTGCGGGTCGTGGTCTGGCCGGTGCTTGTCCAGGGACAGGGCGCCGCCGCCCAGGTTGCTGCCGCCATTCGCGGTTTTTCAACCCTTTCGCCAACCGGGCCGGTCCCGCGGCCAGATACCCTGATTGTCGCGCGCGGGGGCGGATCGATTGAAGACTTGTGGTCTTTCAATGAAGAAGAGGTGGTGCGCGCCATCGCCGAAAGCACAATTCCCGCGATTTCCGCGGTTGGCCATG
>JAGWVC010000095.1 GCA_018971065.1 Sphingomonadales bacterium
CATGCGGGAAGGTTGCGAACTCGATAAGCCGGCGGCATTGATTCCGGACAGGTTGACTTGTCTTATTACCGCCACAATTTGAACCGGTGCTTAATCATTGCGGGCAGCCGCGCCTCTGGCAAGAGGGGGCATGGCTGTGGCATAGGCAGGCACCATGACCGACGCATCCCCCTCCCCCGCCGCTTCCCCTGCCGCACCCGCCGATGTTGGCGCATTCCTGGACGAGGCCGCCGCGCTGCTGGGGCCGCGTGGGCTGACCACCGATGCCGATCTGGTGACACCCTGGCTGACCGACTGGCGCGGGCGCTATACCGGGCGGGCGCTGGCGATGGCATCGCCCGCCAGCACCGCCGAGGTGGCGGCACTGGTAAAGCTGTGCGCGGCGCATGGCGTGGCGATTGTTCCGCAGGGTGGCAACAGCGGCATGTGCGGCGGGGCGACACCGGACGCCAGTGGCAACGCGCTGCTGCTGAGCCTGCGGCGGCTGAACGCGCTGGGGCCGATCGACGTGGACGCGCGACAGGTGACGGCGGGCGCGGGGGTGATCCTGCAGGTGCTGCACGAAGCGGTGGCGGGCAGCGGCTTGCGGTTTGCGCTGACGCTGGGCGGCAAGGGATCGGCCACGGTGGGCGGGCTGGTCTCGACCAACGCCGGGGGCACGCAGGTGCTGCGCCACGGGGCGATGCGCGCGCAGGTGCTGGGGCTGGAGGCGGTGCTGGCCGACGGATCGGTCTATTCCGCACTGACGCCGCTGAAGAAGGACAATCGCGGGTTCGACCTGAAGCAGTTGCTGATCGGATCGGAAGGGACGCTGGGGATCGTGACCGCCGCCACACTGCGGCTGGTGCCCGACATTGCCGAGCGAGTGGTGGTGTGGGCCGGGGTGCGATCGATCCACGCGGCGCGGGCGCTGCTGGTCCATTGCGAGAAGGCGCTGGGCGAGGCGCTGGAGGGTTTCGAGGTGGTGCCGCGCCACAGCCTGGAGGCGGTGTTGGCGCATCTGCCGAGCGCGCGGGCGCCGCTGGCCGAGCCGCATGAATGGAACGCGCTGATCGAGGTGGTGGCCGATGCCGCCGGGGTGGCAACGCTGCATGATCGGGTTGAGGCGGCGCTGGGTGCGGCGGTGGAAGCAGGGCTGTTCGACGATGCGGTGATTGCCGCGAACGAGGCGCAGGCGGAAGCGTTCTGGCTGCTGCGCGACGAGGTGGCGCCGGCCGAGCGCGCGCAGGGGCCGGCGATGCAGCACGATATTTCGGTGCCGGTGGAGCGCATGGCCGATTTCATTGCCGAGGCGGTGCCGGCGATGGAGGCGGAATGGCCGGGGACGCGCGCGGTGGCGTTCGGGCATCTGGGTGATGGCAACGTCCACTTTCACATGCTGGCGCCCAGGGGCGTGGACGGGAAGGCTTGGGCCGAGGGCGACGGCAAGGCGATTTCGGGCCGGATCTATGAAATGGTGACGGCCTGGCAAGGATCGATCAGCGCCGAGCATGGCATCGGCCAGGTGAAGCGCGAGGAGTTCGGGCGGCTGGGCGATCCGGTGGCGCTGGCCATGCTGCGGCAGGTGAAGGCGGCGCTGGACCCGCGGGGATTGCTCAATCCCGGAAAGCTGATTCCGCAGGCCCTTGCCTGACCGCACGCCAGCGCTTAAAGCCCCCTGCTTTCAATGCTTCCGCGTGAGGCGGACGGGTCACTTACGGAGTTTACGACAATGGCCACCGCGCCGCAGAATCCCAGCCTGCCGCTGTTCTACAAGGACCTGTTGCCGCTGAACAGCCGCGACCATGCCACGTGGAAGAGCCGTTCAACCGATTCCGCCCCCTGGCTGATCGGCCAGCACGCCATCCCGCTGACCGTGGAGGAATTTCCACAGGCGCAGCGCAACTTCCCGATCGTGTTCTCCACCGGCGACGAGACCGTGCCGCTGGCGCTGATGGGGCTGAACGAGGGCGTCAACGTGTTCGTCGGCGACGACGGCAAGCTGACCGAGCAGGTCTATGTGCCCGCCTATGCCCGCCGCTATCCGTTCCTGCTGGCCCGGCTGACCCCGGACGCGCAGGAGCTTTCGCTGTGCTTCGACCCGACCACCGACCTGGTGGGCGAACTGGAGGACGGCAACGCCCTGTTCGACGGCGACCAGGCCAGCGAGACCACCAAGGCGATGCTGCAGTTCTGCGAGCAGTTCGAGGAAGCCGGGATGCGCACCGCCGCGTTCGTGGCCGAATTGAACAAGCATGACCTGCTGCTGGAAGGCGAAGTCGCCATCCAGCAGGACGGGCTGGAAGCGCCGTTCATCTATCGTGGCTTCAAGATGGTGAACCAGGAAAAGCTGCGCGAAGTGCGCGGCGACGTGCTGCGCGGCTGGAACCAGAGCGGGCTGCTGCCGCTGCTGATGGCCCACCTGTTCAGTCTGGAACTGATGCGCGAAATCTTTGCCCGCCAGGTGGCGCTGGGCAAGGGGCCGACGCCGGTACTGGCAAGCTGATCGCAACTTTCGCGATTCGGGAATGAAGAACCCGGGTTCCGCAGTGCGGCGCCCGGGTTTTTCGTATGCATGGAGGGTCTGGCGCGGTGAACGCGCGTTCTTGCTCTTGAAAGCGCTGCGCAATCGGCATATGTCTGGCGCTGTCCTGCTATGGCTTCCCTCATGGCCTTGCAGGATTGGTGCATTCGTGCACCTCCTCCCTGAACCTTGACCACCTCGTGCGACGCACGGGGTGGTTTTTTTATGGGGCTTTGGCGGATCGGTCCGGCGGCCCTACTCGGCTGCCAGTTCCCAGGCATCGCCCGATTCGAGGCGGCCCATCGCGGCGACTTCGCCGGCAAGGCGGCGGACCAGTCCGGTGAGCAGATCAACCATCGCGGCAAAGCCCTCGCCCGGTTCGAGCAGGCGCGAATCGAGGTAGCTGGAGCGGTCGATCTCAAGCTGGAAGGCGTGCAGGCCCTTGTGCGGGGCCGAATGGCGATCGAGCACATAACCGCCGGCATAAGGGCGATTGTGCGCGGTGCCGCGCCGCATTTCCGCGAAGTAGGAAAACGCCGAGCCGACCAGCGCGCCGTGGCAGGTGGTGCCGAAGCGATCCCCGACGACGAATTCGGGGCTACCGACGCCGCCGCGCAGCGACAGTGGTGGCATCGAGTGCAGGTCGATCAGCAGCGCGGCGCCCCAGCGCGCCTTCAGCGCGGCCAGCGCCTCGTCAAGGCAGGCGTGGTAGGGTTCATGAATGCAGGCGATGCGGGCGGCCAGATCGGCATGATCGTGGCGACGCTTCCACAGTTCTCCCAGCCCCGGCAGGCGGCGCGGAATCAGGCCCAGCCCGCTGCGGGCGCGGTGGCCGGGCGTGTAGGAACCGACCGAATCGCCCGGAACAGGGCGCCCGGGGGCGCCGCCGATCATGTCCCAATCGACATCATCGACCGCGCGGTTGAGGTCGATCATCGCGCGCGGAGCGCGGGCGACCAGCAGCGTGGCGCCGGTGGCTGCCGCCACCTTGTCGGCCAGGTAATCGACGTACCGGTCTTCCAGCCGCAGCGCGACGAAGCCGGGGTGGCGCATCCTTTCCAGCAGCGAGCCGGTGTAACCGCGCCCGGCGTGCGGCACGGCCAGAAGCACGGGAATGGCGGACGGGCAGGGTGCGCGGAGAAAGAACGCCTCGGCGCCGTTCGATCCGGGAATTTCCCCACCGCAGCGGATGGGCGATTCGCCATTGGCCGGGCCAGTGACGGGGCCATTGGCAGGGACGTTCCATTCCATATCCCTTCTGGTGCCGTGATTTTGGCACCGTGTCAAAGCGGGGCACGGAGGAAACGTGACAGGATTCTTAAACCTTGGCGCGCTACAAGGCGCGTCCACACAAGAAGGGAGTTCGCACCGGGCCATGATTCGCATCCTGCTGGCAGAAGACGAAGAGGCGATGCGGACATACCTTGCCCGCGCGCTGGAGAACGCCGGGTACGAGGTGGTCGCGGTCGATCGCGGCACCGAGGCGTTGCCGCTGCTGGAGCAGCAGCATTTCGACCTGTTGCTGTCCGACATCGTCATGCCGGAAATGGACGGGATCGAACTGGCGCAGCGCTGTTCGGAAGTGTCGCCGGCGACGAAGGTGATCTTCATCACCGGGTTTGCCGCGGTGACGCTGAAGGCCAGCCGCGAGGCGCCGCAGGCCAAGGTGCTGTCGAAGCCGTTCCACCTGAAGGACCTGGTGATGGAAGTGCAGCGCGTGTTCGGCCACGCCAGCCAGGCGTCGATATGATCGAATGGCAATGCGGCCGAAAGCCGCTTGCATCACGCAAAAGGCGCGGCTAAAGGCCGCCCTCACCCGGTGAAAGCCGGGGCCTGAATGGTGCGGGCGTATAGCTCAGTGGTAGAGCACTATGTTGACATCGTAGGGGTCGCAAGTTCAATCCTTGCTACGCCCACCATTCCGAAAAACCCGCCGAGCCAAGCGCTTCGGCGGGTTTTTTCATGCCCGTTCAAGCGATGACGGTGCGAAAGCCCAGGATGCGCGAGGCGCGTTCGGCGGCGCGGCGGCACAAGTCGGTCAGGCGTGATTCGCCGGCGGTGACGCGGGGGGTTGGCCCTGCGACCGAAAGCGCGGCGCAGACATGTCCATTGGCGGCGAACACCGGGCTGGCGATGCCGCTGGCACCGGGGACGCGGCCGTCGATGTCGGTGGCGGCACCGGCGGCGCGGATGGCGGGGAGGATCTGTGCCAGGCGGGCGGCATCGGCGGTGGCGGGGGTGAAGGCGGTGAAGCGCGTCTGTTCGAGATAGTCGCGCTGCCGATCGGCGGGGGCGTGGGCAAGCAGCACCTGTCCGGAGGCGGCGGAATAAAGCGGGCGGCGATCGCCCACGGCGATGCCGAAGCGGATCGGCTGGGTGGACTGGACGGCGGCGACATATTCGACATCGCCCGAGGCGAAATCGGCCACGCCGAGCATGACGGTTTCGCCCGATTCGGCGGCGAGCCAGTCGAGTACCGGGGCGAAGCACTGCGGAAACGGCAGCGGCGGGGTGGTTTCGCCGATCATGCGAGCCAGCGCGACGGTGCCGGGGCCGAGCCGGAACCGGCCGCCGTCGAGCGCGAGATGGCCGGACTGGCGCAGCGTGCGCAGGATGCGGTGAAGGCTGGGCTTGGGCACATCGAGCCGGGTGGCGAGTGCGGCCAGGGTCATCCCCGTGGGCTGCGCGGCGAGTTCGGTCAGCACCGCCAGCACGCGCAGCACCGCGCGCGCGCCGGGGGGCTGGTCGTCGGCTTCGGGATCGGCGTGGCGGGGCATCGGCGTGTCGTAGCTTTGGCCTGGCGGGGTGTCGAGCGTGGGGGGAATTGGCCTGCCGGTCACATGAAGTTGCGGGTGTGGAGGCCCGAGAGCGCGGCGGCCTGATCCTCTGCAAAGCCGAGGCGGACGAGGCTGGTGCGGCGGGCGTGGTCCATGTCGGCCTGAAGCTGCATGACGCGGGCGTGGCCACTGGCGACTTGCGTGGGGGTGAAGCCGCCAGCGGCGATGACGGTGAGCGATTCGAACACGGCTTCGTTGAGGCCCGCGGTCTGCGCCAGCGCGGCGTGGCGGCGCTCCATCGCCAGCGCGAGGCGGGGCAGCAGCGCGGGGTCTTCGGCGGCGTGGCGGCGCAAGTGGGCAAGGCCGAAGGCGACGTGGCGGGCCTCGTCCTGCGCGGCGAGACGGCAGACCGCGCGGGTGACCGGATCGGGGCCGTAGCGCTGGAGGAAATCGAGCAGGACGAGGAAGCTGCCTTCACCCATCACCGACAGCAGGAAGCCGGAGAGCGCGAAATCGGGTTCATCGACCAGTGTCTTGAGCGAGGCCTGGCCGCCGACGGTGGAGGTGCCCGGCGCGGTGCGGCGCAGCAGGGCGCGGCGGGTGAACACCTCGATATGGCGGGCCTCGTCGGCGCACTGGATGGCGAGGAGTTGCATGACTTCGCGGAAGTGCGGGTGGATGCGGCCGGCGAAGCGGGCGGGGACGATCAGCGCGGCGGTCTCGTTCTCGATCAGGTAGGTCATCACCTGGACGACGGCGGTTTCGATTTCGTCGTCGTGGGTGATGGGGGCGTGCCAATCGATGGCGGTTTCCGGGTCCCACTGCGCGGCGGCGGCGCGGGCGTAGAGGCGGGCGGCATCGTCGCTCCAAAGGTCGATGCGATCGACCAGCGCGAAATCGAAGGCGGGGGCGCCACGCTCGACCTGCGCGCCGCGCGCGGCGAGGCCCCAGTGGCGCGGCGGGTGAGCCACCACGCCGTCGGGCGCGGCATGGCCGGCGGGTTCGGCGGGGAGTTGGCCGAACCACGGGGCGGGGGTTAGCGCGGCGGCGCCGTCGGCGGCGGGGGCGAAGCCGTGGCCGGAGGCGCGCGCCCATGCCCGCAGGTGCAGCGCGAGTTCGGGATGGCTGCCGGTGACGGTGAGCGCCTCGCCCGGCGGCAGCGCGCGCAGGGCGCGGCGCAGCAGCAGGTCGGCGCCCTGATCCAGCCCGAGGTGTTCGAGATCGAGGCGCATGGCGCCGACGCTCAGCCGGGCAGGAACGCGTCGAGGCCGCCGGCGCGATCGACCGCGCGGTTGAGCGCGGCGTAGCCGCTGGTGCGGCCCGGTTTCCACGCCTTCAGCCCTTCGAGATCGAGCAGCGGGCGGACGGCGGGATCGTCGTAGGACATCGCCATCAGGATCGCCACGAAGCGGTCGAGCAGCGCGGGCGGCGCATCGTCGAGCGCGGTGAAGTTGCAGTGGTCGAACGGTTCGGTCTCGGCGAGCACGCGGGTGGCGGCGGTGGGCAGCGTGGCTTCGCGGGCGAAAGCGACGCGGTTGGCGTCGAGGATGCAGCAGGCGTCGGCGCTGCAGTCCATCAGCGCGCGGGCGGCGTCGCGTTCGCCGCCGATATGGTCGCCGTGCTTGCCCACGCCGATGTTGAAGTGGGTGACGGCGATGTCGCGACCAGGTTCGAGGCCGGCGGCAGCGAGCCGTTCGAGCGGGATCAGCGTGGCCTGCGGCGAATCGGTGGCACCGACGGCGATGCGTTTGCCCTTGAGATCGGCCAGCGTGGCGATGCCGCTGTCTGCGCGGATGACGATGACGCTGGTGAGGTCGCAATCGCTGTCGCGCATGGCGATGGCGCGGGCGGTGCGGCCCCGGCGGGCGGCGAGGCGTTCGGCTTCGATCCACGCCAGCGGCGAGTTCCACGCGACGTGGCACTGGCCGGCGAAGTGGCCAAGGACCTGCGATTCGTAGTTCGAATAGAGCACATAGTCGAAGGCGAGGCCGTGCGCGGCGAAGTGGTCCTTGAAGCCTTCCCAGATGGTGACGACCTTGGGATCGTAGGCGACGGCGCCGAGGATGAGGGTGCTGGTCATGCGGGGCTCCTTCAGGCGAACAGGTCGATGCCGCACAGGGCGCGGCCGATGAAATCGTAAAGCTGGTCGGTGGTGGGGGCCATGACCGTGTTGGCGCGGGCATCGCGGAAGGCGCGTTCGACCCCGGCTTCCTTGCGGAACGCGGCGCCGCCGCAGACGCGCATGGCGAGATCGGTGACTTCGGTGGCGCATTCGCCCGCCGCCGCCTTGGCTTCGAGGACGCGGAGCATGGTGACTTCGGACGGCGATTCGAGCGCGTCGAGCGTGTCGCCGATGAGCGCGCGGACCATGTCGGTCTTGATCTGCATCCGGGCGATGTAGGCGCGGATGGTGGGCAGGTCGGCCAGGCGCTGGCCGAGGTGCTGGAAGCCGGTGGCGGTGGCGTGAGCGATGGTCTTCTCGACCGCGCCCGACATGATACCCAGCGCGGCGCAGGCGTTGAGGGTGGCGAACACCGGCAGGACGGTGCCAAGCATGACATCGGCGCCGTTGCCATCCTGCCCCAGCAGGTTGGCGGCGGGGATGCGCGCGGCGGTGGCGGTGGCGGGGGCGGAATCGTTGCCGCGCAGGCCGAGGCCGTCGAACGGGGCGCTGGTGTCGATGCCGGGGGTGCGGCGCGGGACAAGCCAGATGCTGGCCCCCTGCCCCGTGGTGCCCTGGCTGGACCAGACGTAGAGATCGGCGCCGTTGGCGGCGGTGATCCAGCTTTTGCGGGCATCGAGCAGCATGTCGTCGCCATCGCGGGTGGCGGTGGACAGCGGCGCCCAGAAGTGGCTGCGCGAACCGGCTTCGGAGAACGCCAGCGTGGCGAGCGCCTGGCCGGTGGCGACGGCCTTGCGGGTTTCGGGATTGCCGAACGCCTCGATCACGCCGGCGGCGCTGTAGTGCATCTTGACGATCATCGCGGTGGAGCCGCAGGCGCGCGCGAGGCGTTCGACCACGGCGGCGGCATCGCGGACCGAGCCGCCGCTGCCGCCGACATCCGTGGCGGAGAGCAGCCCGGCGAGGCCGCTGGCGAGGAACGCGGCGGCGAGCGCGGTGGGAAAGCGCCCGTCGCGATCGGTATCCACGGCCGATGCGGCGACGAGCGTGGCGAATTGATCGAGCGCGGTTGTCGTATCCATCGTCGGCATCCCCAGTGACCTGTCTGCGTCATGTTTCATATATGGAATATATTTCATAACGTGAATTGACTGGCCGTGCCTTGGCGCAAACCGGCGCGCTTCGCAAGGTGGGGTGCGGCGTTCCGCATGTTTCGGGTTTACGGGGCGGCTCGTTCGGCTATACGGATTTAACTCATACAAAATAGGAGGACGGGGTGTCGAAGCTGACAGGATGGGCGCTGGGCCTGGCACCGGCGGCGCTGGCCGGTTCGGTGGCGATGGCCGAACCCGTGGCATTGACCCTCCATGCCGATCGGCCCGGGCCGACGATCAGCCGCGACGTGTTCGGGCAGTTTTCGGAAATGCTGGGCAACGGCGTCGAGGGCGGAATCTGGGTCGGCCGGGATTCGCCGATCGCCAATGTGCGCGGCATTCGCAGCGACGTGGTGGCGGCGTTGCGCGCCATCCGCGTGCCGGTGGTGCGCTGGCCGGGCGGATGCTTTGCCGACCGGTATGCCTGGCGCGACGGGATCGGGCCTGCTGCCGCGCGCACCTCCACGGTCAACATGTGGGGGAACGTGGTCGAACCGAACCAGTTCGGCAGCGACGAGTACATGGACTTTCTGGGCCAGATCGGCGCCGAGGCCTATATCACCATCAACGTCGGTTCGGGCACACCGGCCGAGGCGTCGCAGTGGCTGGAATACATGACCACCGACCAGCCATCGACACTGGGCAGGCTGCGCGCCGTCAATGGCCATCCGGCGCCGTACCGCATCAAGTACCTGGGCATCGGCAACGAGGCATGGGGCTGCGGCGGCGCGATGACGGCGGACCAGTATGTCGGCGAATACCGGCGCTTCGCGACATATGCCACCAACCTGAACCCGGCGCAGAACGGCCCGGTGAAGTTCGTGCGCGGCAAGGACGCGATGCAGGACATCGCCGCCGGGCCGGATGGCGACAACACCGAATACACCGAAGCGGTGATGAAGGCGTGGGCGCACCAGCCGGTCTATGGCTGGACGGTCGATGGCCTGTCGCTGCACTATTACACCGGCGGGTCGAAGGGCGTGCTGGCATCGCCGGCGACCGGGTTCGGCGCGGACGAGTACGCGGCATCGGTGCAGAACACGCTGAAGATGGAGCGCATCGTGGCGCTGCACAGCGCGATCATGGACAAGTACGATCCGGCGAGGAAAGTGGCGCTGGTGGTGGACGAATGGGGGCTTTGGGCCACGCCGCAGGCCGGAACCAACTTCATGTTCCTGCGCCAGCAGGGGTCGATGCGCGATGCCATCGTCACCGCGCTGAACCTGGCCATCTTCGCCCGCCATGCCGACCGGGTGCGGATGGCGAACATCGCGCAGATGGTGAACGTCATCCAGGCGATGATCCTGACCGACGGCCCGAAGCTGGTGCTGACGCCGACGTACCATGTCTATCGCATGATTGTGCCTTTCCAGGACGCGACGGCGATCCCGATGGAACTGGACGCGGGCGATTTCCGGCAGGGCGGCATCACCCTGCCCCGTGTCGATGGCATGGCCGCGCGGGCGCGGGATGGCGCGGTGTGGGTGGCGCTGACCAACATCGACCCGGCGCGGCCGGCCGACATTGCCGTCCGGCTGGAAGGCGCAAGCCCGCAGGGCGCGACCGGCGAGGTGCTGACCGCGCCGGCGGTGGACACGGTGAACAGTTTCGACCAGCCGGCGGCAGTGGCGCCCCGGCCGGTGCGGTTCCGGGCCAGCGGCGGCAGGCTGGTGATGCAACTGCCGCCCCGGTCGGTGACGGTGGTGCGGGTGGATCGTTGAGCAGGGAGAACAGGTTGCACCTGATCATGCCGGGCAGCGATCCGGCTTCGGGGCGTTCCGAACGAGATCAGGCTGCCGATCGAACCAGGCATGAACCGCCCGGACAGCGGCACGGGATTCCGCGCGCCAGTGATAGCTGTGGGAGGTCTGATCGACCGGGCGGGTTCGACCGGATCGACAGGCGAACGCCGGAGGCGATCGGCGGTTGAATGCCTGGCCGCCGGGATCGGTCCGCACCGGAGACCCGGTTCACGCTTGACTCGATTCGCACCTTGCTAACAGTATGACGAACCCGAGGTCGGCACGAGCGGAAGGGGAGGCGCGGATCGTGGCGGCAAGCCGCGGCGTGAACCCGGCCGCGCGCCGGCACCCGTTCGAAAGGGAGCGCCCGTCGTGAAGAAGTTCGTCAACCACGTCGATCACGTCGCCTGGCTGGTGCGGCCCGAGAACCTCGACGCGCACGTGGGCCAGCTTGAAAACCTGACCGGCGCGTCGCTGGTGCGCTTCGCCCGCGCCGACATGGGCTTCACCATGTGCATCGACTGGGAGGCCGGTCTGGAGGTGGTGGCGCCGATGGCGGAACGCACCGAGTTCAACCAGTGGCTATGGAGCGAACTGGAGCGCAAGGGCGAAGGCGTCTCCTCGGTGGTGTTCGGCGTGAAAGACCTGGACTGGCACAAGGCGCGGCTGGAGAAGCTGGGTTTCGAGGTGGGGCCGCTGATGGACGACCATCCCGATTCGCCGTGGCATGACAAGCTGGTGCTGTGGGAACGCGTGGCTGGCGAGGCGATCAACACCAACATCATCCTGGGCGACATCGACTATGCCGACGGCGTGATCCCGTTCGTGGATGCGGAAGGCGCCTGACCGGGCGGATCGGCCCGGCTGTCAGTCGAGCGTGGCGAGCAGTTTCCTGACCTTGGCGATGACTTCCCGCGCCTGATCGGCCGCCGACATGCCCGACTGGGCGCGACGCAGGCTGGGGCATTCGATGCCGACCGGGACATCGCGGGGGGCGGCGCGCAGCAGTTCGACCAGCGGGAAATCGCCGTCGCCGGGATAAAGCCGTTCGCACACCGCTTCGGTCATGGCGATTTCGGGCGGCTGCGGGATCGGGCCGTCGCAGACCTGGACGTAGCGGATCGCGCCGGGGGGCACGGCCTGGAGATCGGCGAGGCCGCCGCCGCTGCGCAGCAGGTGATGCGGGTCGAAGCAGATGCCGACGTCGGCGCCCGAGCGCCGGATCAGGTCCAGCCCCTGGGCGAGCGTTTGCGTCTGGCCGGCGGCAATGGGTTCGAGGTTGGTGGCAAGGCCGAAGCCGGCGGCCGCCTCGGCGAAGCGGGCGAGGATTTCGGCGGTTTCGCCCCGATCGGCATTGCTGTAGTTGATGGCCAGCGCCGCCTTGCCGCCCAGCCGCGCACCCATTTCGAGCAGCGGCTTGCAGCTTTCCACCCCGGCGATCGAGTGGAGATCGAACACTTCGAGCGCGATCACCTCGATCCCGGTATCGGCGATGATGGCGGCGCATTCATGCTCCAGCGCCGGGGTCAGCAGTGGTGACGGGAACAGCGGCGGGGGGATGATCCACAGGCTGCACGCGTCGAAGCCGGCTTCTGCCGCTGCCCGGATCAGCGTTTGCGGCGGCGTGTCGGTGAGCGTCAGGCTGTCGAGCGAGAGCCGGGGCATCACATCTTGACCTTGTAGCTGCCGTACTGCGGCGGCGCGCAGCCGGTGCCATCGCGCACCGAGGGCGGATACTTGCCGTCGATATCGGTGATGCCATAGGTCTTGCCGACTTCGGCGCCGATCACGGTCTTGCCGTTGTACTTCGCCAGCATGTCGGGATCGTTGAACATCGCCCAGGCGACATGGCCGGTGTAGCCGGCCGATTCGAGCGTGCCCTCAAGGTTGGCCTTCAGCGCGGGCATCGCTTCCATCATCCCCATCAGCCGCTCGGTGGTCAGCGAGCCCATCCAGATCGAGGTGCAGGCGACGTTGCTGCCGGCGTCGGCGAAATCGACGCCCATGTCGAACGCCATCTTGTCGACCGCCGCCTTGTGCGCGCCATAGCTGGGCCCCATGCAATAATGCATCGAGCCGGGTGCGGAGGTGAAGATCACCAGCCCCTTGTCCTGCCTGACCATGTGCGGCGCGGCATACCAGGTGGCCACGAAGCCGCTGCGCGCGCCGACGTTGATCATCTCGCCGCATTCCAGCGCCTTTTCCCAGAACTGGCCCGAGACCGAGGTGATGGCATTGCCCTGCCAGCAGGCGTTGTTGATCAGGATGTCGATCCGCCCCTGTTCGGCGATCACGCGATCGAACAGGGCCTTCACTTGCGCGTCATCGGCATGATCGCACCGCACCGCGATGCCTTCGCCGCCCGCTGCAGTGACGTCGCGCGCGGTGGCATAGATGGTGCCGGGAACCTCGCCATCGCCTTCCTGTTCGGAGCGACCGGTGACGTAGACCGTGCAGCCATGCGAACCCAGCGCAACCGCGATACCCTTGCCCGCGCCCCTGCTTGCGCCGGTAACCACCGCCACAACCTTGCCTGCCGTCATCACGCACTCTCCCACTGGTTTCGTCACTTTCTTAGCCAGAGCGCGCGAATGCCGCAATGGCCGTTCACCGTCCGATATTGACCGGCCGGGCCACCACTACTAAACACGTGTTCAATAGTATGTCGAGCGCATTTGCCGGGGCGGACGCTGTTCGGCGAGGCCTTCGGGCAGGGAGAGCAGGATGACCAGTGAAGACCGCATTGCCGCGCTGGAAGCCACCGTGCAGCGAATGCTGGACCAGCAGGCGATCCATGAATGCATCAAGCGCACATCGCGCGGCAACGACCGGTTCGATATCGACCTGATCGTTGGCAGCTATCACGATGACGGCCAGCACGAGCTGGGGCAGAAGCTGATTTCCGGGCAGGATTACGGCGCGCACGCCAACCATGCCCATGCCGGCATTGCCGAGACCAACCTGCACAACGTGACCATGCATTTGTGCGAAATCGACGGCGATACCGCCCATGCCGAAAGCTATGTGATCGGACTGTTCGCGGACAAGGGCGGGGAAACCTCGCGCATTCTGGCGGGCCGCTACATCGACCGGCTGGAACGCCGCGACGGCGAATGGCGGATCGCGCTGCGGCGGGCGACCGTGGAAGTGGCGCTGGAGGGCAAGGCGATGCTGCCGAACGGCCAGACTCCGCCGGGATCGGGATACCTGATCGGCAACCGCGACCGGACCGATCCTTCCTACCAGCGGCCGTTGACGACCGAGGGCGGCAAGCGCTGGTAAGCGGGGCGGGCCGATCGGGCGGTCAGGCCGGTTCGAGCAGGTCCAGATCGATCGCGCTGACCGCCGCATCCATCGCCGGTTCCACCACGTCGCCGTAGTAGGCAGGATCGGCGAAGCGTTCGTCGCGGGTGAGGTCGGCGATGGCCTGGTTCTTCTCGACGAACGGGCGCATCCGGGTTTCGTAGCGGGAGAAGGCGGCGGCGATGGCGTCCGGGGTGCGAGCGAGTTCCCGCGCCAGGACATGGGCGCCGACGAACGCCAGGCTGGTGCCCTGCCCGGTGAACGGCGACGGGCAGTAGCCGGCATCGCCGCACAGCGCGACGCGGCCGCGCGTCCAGCCCGGCATCTTCACCT
The DNA here is from genome assembly GCA_018971065.1 of Sphingomonadales bacterium. The sequence goes on from JAGWVC010000095.1 coordinate 13,935, forward strand.
GCGCGATGGCGCCGACGTAGAAATCCGGCGACGATTCCATCGCGGCGAGGAATTCGGGCACCTTCCAGCCGAGGTGGCCGCAGCGATCGCGCACCAGCGCCATCTGGCCGGCGCGATTGACCGCGACATCATCGGGCGAGGCGGCGAACCCGAAGCACACGCGCAGTTCGCGGTTGTCGCGCGCGGTGTAGACGAGGCAGTTGTCGGCACCGTCGCGATACTGGACCTGCCAGTCGGCGATGCCCAGCGTGTTCGGCACGCTGAACGGCGCCAGCGCGAGGCCGAACGGGCGCAGGAATTCGCGGTCCGGTCCGAACGCGAGGGCGCGGACGTTCGAGCGGATGCCGTCGGCGCCGACGACGAGGTCGAAGCGGCGGGGGGCGGCGTGTTCGAAGGTGACGAGGATGCCATCAGGCTGTTCGTCGAGGGCGACGATGCTGTCGCCGTAGAGCAACTCGACATCGGCAGGCAGCGCGGAAACCAGCACGCCGGAGATGTCGTCGCGCAGGATCTCGATCGCGTCCTTGCCGAAACTGCCGCCGGACAGGGTCATTTCCTCGGATCGCCAGACTTCGTTGCCGGCGGCATCGAGGATCGACATGCCGGTCATCGTCGTGCGCCGGGCGGCCGCCGCCGGTTCCAGCCCCATCGCCCGCAGCACGTCCATCGCCGCGCCGCGCACATCGACGGCATGGCCGCCCGGGACCGGCGCGGGGGCCTTTTCGACCAGGGTCGCGGCGATGCCGAAGCGGTGCAGCCACCATGCCAGTGCCGGACCGGTGATGCTGGCCCCCGAAATCAAGACGTGCATGGCATTCCCTTCCGGCATGGCCGAACCGCGAAGGACCGCGACTCACCTTCAATTCGTCAATCTGGTAGCAAAAGCCGATTTGCGTCAAGTCCCGCCAAAGCGGCGGCTTGCCGGGCCGGGTTCGGCGCGCTAACATTGTGACGAATAAATCGGGACAGGATGCGAGCATGAGCGATTCCAGCGGCAGCGATACGGCCACTGTGCCGGATTTCTTCAGCGATCCGGCGGTCATCCACGACCCGTTCGGCTATTTCGCGACGATGCGGGGGCGGTGCCCGGTGGCGCGCGAGCCTTATCAAGGCACCTTCATGGTGACCGGCCATGACGCGCTGAACGACCTGCTGAACCGCAAGGCGGACGCGTTCTCGTCGTGCCTGTCGGTGCTGGGCCCCCTGCCCCCGCTGCCGTTCACGCCCGAGGGCAGCGACATCACCGCGCAGCTTGAC
>JAGWVC010000172.1 GCA_018971065.1 Sphingomonadales bacterium
ATGCGCACGTCCACCCGCATCGGCCGCGACGCGCCGATCCGCGCCACCTCGCCATATTCGATCGCGCGCAGCAGCCGCTCCTGCGCCGCCATCGACAGCGTCGCCAGTTCGTCCAGGAACAGCGTGCCCTTGTCGGCCTCCTCGAACCGCCCCGCCCGCGCCCGCACCGCGCCGGTAAAGGCGCCGGCCTCGTGCCCGAACAGTTCGGCCTCGATCAGCGTTTCGGGCAGGGTCGCGCAGTTCAGCGTCACCAGCGGCTCACCCCAGCGCGGGCTGAGCCGGTGCAGGCGTTCGGCCACCAGTTCCTTGCCGGTGCCGCGCTCTCCCACCACCAGCACCGGCCGGTTGGTGGATGCGGCGCGACTGGCGCGCTCCATCGCGTCGAGGAACGGGGTCGATTCCCCGATGAACTGCGGCGCACGATCCATTCCCACTAATTGGCATATTTTGCCAACTATTGGCAATATGGCCATACCGACAATCAGGACAAGGTGCTTCAAACCCGCCAAATCCCGCCTTTCCGCAAATTGGCACGCCGCTTGCGAAGCAGGGTACAACGGCAGGCCAACGCCCGCCGGATCACAGGACTCACGACCATGACGTTCATCAAGCCGCGCCTGACATCCCGCCCCGACTGGACCCGGCTCGACTGGGCCATCGTCATCAGCATCGCCATGACCCTGGCCGCGACGATGATCGCGCTTCCGGGCAAAAGCGTTGCCGCCACCACCGCCACCACCACCGCGTTCGTGCCGGGGCTGGCATGAACCCGGCCGCCGAAACCGCCGCCGCGCCGCAGATCGACGCCGGCCCCGCTTTCCCCTCGCGGCTTGACCGCGAGATCGATGCGCCCTCGCGGCTTGACCGCGAAATCGCGGCATTACGCAACGATCAACCGCAGCGGTTTACCACCGGCATCCCGGTCCCGTATAACGCCACCCCGTATAACGCGCGTCGCCTCAACACCGGAGCAAACGCCTTGGGCATCTTTTCCCGCACCCGCGACATCATCGCCGCCAACTTCAACGACCTGCTGGAACGCGCCGAGGACCCGGCCAAGATGATCCGGCTGATGATCCTCGAAATGGAGGAAACGCTGGTCGAGGTGCGGTCCGCCTGCGCGCGCACCATCGCCGACCAGAAGGAGATGCGCCGCCATGTCGCCCGGCTGGATCGGTTGCAGGCCGATTGGGCGGACAAGGCGCAACTGGCGCTGTCGAAGGACCGCGAGGACCTGGCCCGCGCCGCGCTGGTTGAGAAGAACAAGGCCGCCGACATGGCCGATCAGGTGCGCGGCGAGATCGCGCTGCTGGGCGAGGCGCTGGCCACCAACGAGGCCGACATCGAGAAGCTGCAACTGCGCCTGTCCGAGGCCCGCACCCGCCAGCGCGGCATCCAGACCCGGCTGCAAAGCGCCGAACACCGCGTCCGCGTGCGCACGCTGCTGTCCAGCGAGCGTGTCGACGAGGCGATGCTGCGCTTCGACAAGCTGGAACGCCGCGCCGACTTCGCCGAAGGCCGCGCCGATGCGCTGAACCTGGGCCTGAACAGCCCGCGCGCCGAACCGTCGCTGTCCGACCAGATCGCGGCGCTGCACGACGGCGACAAGGTCGATGCCGAACTGGCCGCGATGAAGCGCGGGCTGGCAAAGGACAACCCCGCCGGCGAGGCGTGACATCCCGCCCGCACCCTGCAATCATTCCACCCGAGTCTTGCGATACCCGGGGGCAACACCGAGAGACGAGGAACTGCGACAATGGCGAAGTTTCACCGCAACAAGGCCGACGGCAAGATCATGGGCGTGTGCGCCGGGTTTGCCGACATGCTGGGCATCGAGGCGCTGTGGGTGCGCGTGGCGACCGTGGCGCTGGCGGTGTTCGCCACCCACTGGATCGTGCCGGTCTATTTCATCATCGGCCTGCTCGCCCCGGTTCGCCAGCCACTGGTGGGCTGGGACGCGATGGACGACGGCCACGATCTGGCGCGCTGGCGCCGCCGCCAGGGCGCGTCGATGTCGGTGGACAGCGGCCTGTCCGACATCGAACAACGCGTCAGCGACATGGAGCGCAAGGCGCGCGGCGATTCGTGGCCGGCCTGAACCGGCACCGTTCGGTCAACATCTCTGAAACGCGAATGGAAAGCTGATGTCGATTAGCGAACTTGGCATACTGATCCCGCTGGCGCCGTTCATGCTGGGCGGGTTCGCCATCTGGACCAAGCACCAGCGCCGCATGGCCGAAGCGCAGATGGGCGTTGCCGCCGAAAAGGCCGCGCAGCAGGCCACCCGCAACCGCGAGCTGGAAGAGCGCGTGCGGGTGCTGGAACGCATCGTCACCGACAAGGGCTATGACGTCGGCGCGCAGATCGAGGCGCTGCGCGATGTCCGCGCGACCGAGCGGCGTGACGGCGATGCGCCGGGCACGTCCACGCGCCAATAGACCACATCCGGTTCAGGGGGATACGAAATGGGTTTCTGGGATGCCGTGGTCCTGATCGTGCTGATCGCAGCCGTCGCCCGGGTGCGTATCGCCCGGCACGGCGGCAGCCCGACAACCGACTGGCGCCGCGGTGAGCGCATGATCGGGACGGGCCAGGCCGATTCGCGGATCGCCGCCGACATCGCCGACCTGTCGCGCCGGATCGCGGTGCTGGAGCGGATCGCCACCGAAAACCGCAGCCAGCGCGATATTGCCGCCGAGATCGAGGCCTTGCGCGATTGACGCGCTGAAAGATTGAGGCCTTACGCGCTTGCCGGTTTGCGCCGGTGATGCCGGGTGGGGTGCCGCGCCTTTCGCACCGGCGCGGCCAGGGGTACCGGCTCCGGTTCAGCCGCCGCCGGCGCAAAATGCATTCCGATGCGGCCCCCCAGCCGTTCCAGCACGCCCTTCAGTGGCGCCAGCCGATCCGGCAGGCTGCGATGCGCCGGCCCCAGCGCCCAGGGATTGGCCGGCGGCATCGCCGGACCGCTGTTCAACACCACGACCGTCCCCAGCGCGCCGGCGCCGAGCAGCGCCAGGAACGTGCCCGGACTTTCCGCAATGAACGAACGCAATCCCATGACGACGACCCATCGCCCCGCAACCCATAA
>JAGWVC010000173.1 GCA_018971065.1 Sphingomonadales bacterium
ATGCGCACCTCATAGCCGTCGGCGAAGTTGTCCATCGGCGCGCAGACCGGATAGCCCTCGGCGCGGAACTCGTCGCCATAGGAATACGGCCCCAGCGTCTCGCTCATCCCCAGCCCCCACCAGGGCCTCGGCTGGTTGGACATCATCTTCAGGTCTTCGGCGGTCAGCACGCTGCCCATTGCCACCCGGCTGTTGTTCAGCGTGCGCTCGCCGCAGGTGACGACGCAGCCGGCGGAAAGCCCGGGCATCAGGTACATCATGATCCCGCCGATCCAGAACATCGGCAGCATCGCGTTGATCGCCTTGCCGCGCTCGAACCACACCATGCCGCGCATGTAATGCGTGCGGAACAGCACCGGCCCGTGGTTGTGCCGCACGCCCTTGGGCAGCGCCATCGAGCCGGAGGTGTAGATCTCGAACATCTGGTCGGTCGTCGCCACCTCGGATTCGACCTGCACCAGCAGGTCTTCGGAAACGCTGGCCGCGTCCGCTGTTACCGCGCCCAGCGATGACATGCTGGCCGGCACCTCGCCCTCGTCCACGGCAATCCACCGCAGGAACGGGGCCTCGGGCAGTCGCAAAGCCGCCCCGCATCCCTGCAGCGCCGGTAGCGCCTCGCAGATGCGTTCCACATAATCATAGCCCAGCAGGTGTCGCTGCACGATCAGCCCGGCAATGTCCGATTGCCGCAGCACGCGCACCAGCTCGTTGGCGCGGATCATCGTGCTGATCGGAATCGCCACCGCGCCGATCCGCGCGATCGCCGCCAGCCACAGCGCGAATTTCGGCCCGTTGCCGGCGATGAAACCCACGCGCGTGCCCTTGCCCACGCCGCGCGCCAACAAGGCCCGGCCCAGTTCGGCCGATTGCCGGTCCAGTTCGGCATAGCTGATTTCCGCCACCGCGCCGCCATCGTCGAAGCGCACGGCAATGTCGTCGCCGTAGGCGGCGGCGGCCCCCCGGATGAACGCGGGAAAGGTCGTCGCGGTCAGCACGTCTGCGGTATCGATACCCATGAACATCCCCGGATTGGCGGCCCTGCGGCTCTCGCCCCCGTCTTGCAGGGAGGCGTGCCTGACGCAAGGGCTGAATTCGCGACGGGGAAGGGGAATTTGCAGTTGTGAATGGAATTAGGCTTCCGGCGCCTGATTTCGCCACCGCGCTACAAAGAACCCGTCCAGCCCGCCCGCATCCGCCAGCATCGCCGGATCGGTGCGCACCCAGCCTTCGCCAGTCGGCGTCAACCCCGCCGGCAGTTCCCCGGCCGTCACCGGATCACGCGCCAGTTCCACCCAGCCCGCGCGGTCCTCGCCTTCCGCGCGTTCCAGCGAACAGGTCGCATAGACCAGCCGCCCGCCCGGCTTCAGCCACGCCTTCGCCCGTTCCAGCAAGCGCCCCTGCAATTCCACCATCTCGCCGATCGTCCGCCGCGTGATCCGGTGCAGCACATCGGGATGACGGCGGCAGGTGCCCGTCGCCGTGCAAGGCGCATCCAGCAGCACGGCATCGAATCGCATTCCCGACTGCCATTGCAGGGCATCGGCGGCGACAAGGTCCGCCTCCAGCCCGGTGCGCGCCAGGTTCTGCCGCACCCGCTCCAGCCGCTTGGCGGATTGGTCCAGCGCCGTCACCCGCCATCCGGCGGTCGCCAGTTGCAGCGTCTTGCCCCCCGGCGCGGCACACAAGTCCAGCACCGTCCGGCCGTCACCCGAGCCCAGCAGCCGCGCGGGCAGCGATGCCGCCAGGTCCTGCACCCACCACGCACCCTCGGCAAACCCGTCCAGCGCTTCCACCGCCGTGCCGCGCGGCAGGCGGACATGCCCCGGGGCCAGGCTCACCCCGCCCAGCCGCTCGGCCCATTCCGCCGTCGCGCCGGCATCGCGCAAGCTCAGGTCCAGCATCGGCGGCACCGCCAGCGCCCCGGCAATCGCCCCACCCCGCTCGCCCCAGCGTTCGCGCACCGCTTCGGGCAGCGTGGGCACGGCGGGCAGTGTCGCGCCCCGCTTCACCAGCGTGGAAAACACCCCATGCGCCAGCCGCCTCGGCCCCCCCGCCAGCAGCGGCAGCCCGGTTGCCACCACCGCGTGCGGCGGCGTTTCCAGTCGCAGCCAGCCCGCCAGCATCAGCCGCAGCACCGCGCGCGGCTTCACATCGTCGGCCAGCACTTGCGCGGTGGCCGAATCGATCAGCGCATCCAGGTCCACCAGCCAGCGCAGCGTTTCCGCCGCCAGCGCCCGCGCCAGCGCCTTGTCGGCATGGCCCTTCAGCCCTTGCGTCGCGCCATGCGCGGCGTTGTCCAGCGTCTCGCCCCGGCGCAGGACCGCATCGCACAGTCGCAACGCCGCTCGACGGGCTGCCAGCCCGGGTACCTCTGTCTCATCGTTCATGGACGTGGCCCTAGGCGATCTTGCAATCCGGCGCCACCGCGCGCATCTGCACGCCATGACCGAACGCGCCACCCAACGCCCCGCAGGCTTCCGCAAGCCCGCGCACTGGACCAACGATCCCGCGCCCACGCCTGCGCCCGCCACAACCGATGCGGACCCGGAAGGCCTGTCGCCCACCCGCTATGGCGACTGGACGCGCAAGGGCATCGCCGTCGATTTCTGAGCTAGCCTTTCGCCACCATCTCGAAGCTGTAGGTCAGATGGTCGATATGCCCGTGCAGGCCGAAATCCAGCACCTCATCCTTGGCGCGAATGTCGCCAATCCGCGCATCGACATCCTCGATCGTCCATGACGGCTGATAGGCCCCCGGCGTCTCGGCAATGAACATCCGCGCGTTGCGCCCCGAGACCGAGGCGTAGGTTTCGCCCGAGACCGAGCAGTTCTCGTGGCACAGCCACGCCACCAGCGGCGCCACCAGTTCCGGCCCCATCGGCGGATACTTCGAGGTGTCCAGCCCGTCCGCCATGCGCGTCACCGCGCCCGGCGCGATCACGTTGCACTTCACGTTGTCCGGCTCACCCTCCAGCGCGACGATGTTGTTCAGGCCGATCATCCCGGCCTTCGACATGCCATAGTTGACGCAGCGGTTGTTGCCATACAGCCCGCCGATCGAGCTGGTCAGCACCACGCGGCCATAGCC
>JAGWVC010000174.1 GCA_018971065.1 Sphingomonadales bacterium
GGCCAACGCCGTCGACGCTCCACTCCCAGAACCTCGGTCCCTGCCAACGCTCGCTCCATCGATACGACGTACATAACGACGTCAATAACGACATTGCCTACACCAACGAGGCGGTCCCAATCGGGCGGTTACAGTCAGTCAGGTTCTCGGCGCATTACAATCGAGCCGACACGGCGGCAGCGCCGATGTAGTTCTGCCAGTAGTTCCGCCTCGAAATCAGCCACTTCGCGGATAGGGTCTTCACAGCACAATGGGAGCAGGTTGTGGCCCCCGGCAGCGGCGATCTCCAGCGCGCGCTTCGCGGTCTCCTGCCCCTTCACCTGCCGCAGGTCCGGACCCGGCACGCGCGGCTCGGCCTCGCCGGGCGGGGGAGGGGGCAGCACCTGCAACCCGCGCAAGTGGTTCAGCAGGCTGATCAGGTTCGGCGCCGCCACCACCGGCACGCCGCTGGCCCACCCCGCTTCCGGCCCTTGCGCCTCGGGGCAGATCAATCCCTTGCCCAGCGTGCCCGCGTGCAGCGCCGCCAGCAGCACGCCCGGCGATCCGATCACCCGCCCATCCAGCGCCAGTTCGCCCACCGCGACGAAATCGCCCAGCTGCTCGGCATCCACCACCCCCATCGCCGCCAGCAGCGCCAGCGCGATCGGCAGGTCGTAATGCGCGCCTTCCTTGGGCAGGTCGGCGGGGGAAAGGTTGACGATGATGCGCTTGGGCGGCAGCGCCAGCCCCAGCGAATCCAGCGTTGCCTGCACCCGCTGGCGGCTTTCGTTCACCGCCTTGTCGGGCAGGCCGACAACGTGGAACCCCGGCATTCCCGGCGCCACCTGGCACTGCACCTCGACGCTGCGCGCCTCCAGCCCCAGATATGCCACCGTCGAAACCAGCGCGACCAAGCCTGCCCCCCGCATTTTCCCGCAGCAGGGCCTACCGCATGGGGAAGCTTATGAAAAGGCGGGAAAACCCGGTTCAGGCCGCCAGCATTGCCGCCTCGCCGGCGCTGACCGGCACGCTCACCAGATAGCCCTGGAACATCGTGCAGCCGCACGAGGCCAGCCGGCTGCGCTGGTGTTCGGTCTCCACCCCCTCGGCCACGATGTTCAGCTTCAGCGCGCGGCCCAACTGGATGATTGCGTCCACCAGCGCGTCGGCTTCGGCATCGGCCTCCAGGTTGCGGACGAACGAACGGTCGATCTTGATCTTGTCCACCTCGAACCGCTGCAACGTGGACAGGCTGGAATAGCCGGTGCCGAAATCGTCCAGCGCGATGGTGAAGCCCTCCTGCTTCAGCATGACGATGTTGTTGCGGGTGACGCCGTCGTCGCCCAGCAGCGCGGTCTCGGTGATCTCGATCTCGTAACGCGCGGCATCGATGCGGAATTCCGCCACCAGTTGTGTCAGCATCGCCATGAACGTCGGCGATCGCAGTTGCAGCGCCGAGACGTTGACCGCCACCCGCGTATGCCAGTGCCGGGTCTCCTCGAACACCCGCCGGAACACGAACTCGCCCAGGTCCAGGATCAGCCCGCTCTCCTCGGCCAGCGGCACGAACATCGATGGCGGGATCATCCCGCGCGTCGCGTGGTTCCAGCGCACCAGCGCCTCCATGCCCGTCACCTTGCCGCGCTGGTCGGTCTGCGATTGATAGACCATGTCCAGCCGCCCCTCCTGCAGCGCCTTGCGCAGATCCTGCTCCAGCGCGCGCCGCATCTTCATCGCCGCGTCCATTTCCGGCTCGAAGAAGGTCACCCGGTTGCGACCGTTGTCTTTCGCTTCGTACAGCGCCAGGTCGGCCTGCCGCAGCGCCTCGTTGGGATCGACTTCGCCGTCGCGGGGCGCGCTCTCGTCGATCAGGGTGATGCCGATCGAGATGCCCACCTCGACCGTCCCGTATTCCAGCTCGATCGGCTGTCGAACCGCCTTCAGGATGCGCTCGGCCAGCATCGCCGCCCCCACCGCCGTGGTGTCGGGCTGGATGATGACGAATTCGTCGCCCCCCAGCCGCGCCACCGTATCGGTCTCGCGGCACAACCGGGCCAGCATTTCCGCCACCGCGCAGATCAGTGCGTCGCCCGCCTGATGCCCCAGCGTGTCGTTGACGTCCTTGAAGCGGTCCAGGTCCAGGCAATGCACCGCCAGCGTCGCCCGCCGCCGCCGCGCCAGTGCCAGCCCCAGCCGCATCCGCTCGAACATCATCGCCCGGTTGGGAAGCTGGGTCAGCGTGTCGTGATAGGCCAGGTGCCGCGCCCGCGCCTCGCTGGCGATCAGGTCGCTGGCAATCGCGGCGCTGCGCCGGAAGAACATCGACGAGATGATCCCCAGCACCCCCAGCAGGCACAGCAGCGGCGTCAGCAGCCGCAGCATCAGCGATTTGCCGGCGGCACGATCCTGCCACACCAGCCAGGCGACCGGCGCCCCGGAACGGTCGCGCAGCGGCGCCTGCGCCAGCCCGCCGTTCGGCGCGGGGCGATCGGCAAGCCGCAACCCCGCCAGTTCATACCGCGCCGCGAACCGGTCCAGCGCGTCACGGTCGAACGGCCGGGTCGTCACCACCACCGGCGCGCGGCCGTGGCCGGGCAGCACTTTGCCGAAATCGGGCTGCACCAGCGAAACCACCAGCATGTGCAGCCGGCCGCCGGCCATGACGATCGCGCTGGCCTGGATCGGGCGCGCCACCATCCGTGTCGCGGCGGGGTCGGGCGCGAACGGCGGCCGCGCGGCCTCGGCGGCGCGGATCGCCGGCAGCATCGCGCGCACCGTGTCGGCATAGACGGCATAGCTGGTGGGCGCCGCCGACACCCCGTTTCGCGCGGCATAGATCAACTGGTCCTCGCCATCGCCCAGCACGAACACCCCGTCCACGCCGTGAATGGCGTGAAGGTAGTTGGCGAAATTGCCGTCTATCCACGCCTTGTCGAAGCCGTTGTCGATCCGCGCCACCGCGTCGTCCCAGTCCACGATCGGCGCCACCGCGTCGGCCAGTTCGGCCACCCGCTGGGCAAAGCCCTGCTCGACCATGCGTTCCTCGCGCAGCCGGTTGCCGCGATCGACCTCGCTCGTCAGCAT
>JAGWVC010000175.1 GCA_018971065.1 Sphingomonadales bacterium
GAACCCTTCCGGCAAACCACTTTCGCCGCCAGCGCCAGCACCGCCGGATCGGCCAGCGCCGCCGCATCGAAATCGTCCAGCCCCACACGCCCGCGCGCCAGCGCCAGCGCCACGGTGAATGGGATCGAAAACTTGGCGTCGATCGCCACCGCCGGCGCACGCTTGCGTTCGGGCGGCTCGGCCAGCATCGCCTGCACGTCGTCGTGTTCCACCTCGATCGCGGCGATGGCGGCCGGATCAAGCCCGTGCCGCGCCCGCAGGTCCAGCGCCAATTCGATGAACGGGTGCGTGCCCCGGCAGCTTGGCCAGGGCTTGAACGTCAGATGCTCGATCCAGAACCGCTCGCCCAACCCCTCGGTCAGGTCGGACGCAGCAAATTCACCCCCGGCATACAGCGCATAGAACCCCGCCCTGCCCTCCAGCGGCTGCTCGAACCCCGCCACCCCGGCGCGCGCCAGCAGTGCCGATTGCACCGCCGCCTGCGCCGGAAACCCTTCGCGCACGGCGCGCAGCACGGTGCCGGCGCTGTACTTGATCTCGCCCGGCGTGGTCGCCTGGCACAGCGTGATCGACAGCGCGTCGCGCACCGCCTTCGCTTCCAGCCCCAGCAGCGAGGCCGCCCCGGCGGTGGCGCCATAGGCCCCCAGCATCGGCGGCGGATACCAGTTCCCCGCCTCCATCGGCCGCCGCAGCGCCAGCCCCATCCGGCACGAAACATCGCAGCCCACCGCCAGCGCGGTCAGGAAGCGCCGCCCGTCGATCGGTGCTTCGGCCTGCGCCAGCGCGATCAGCGCCGGCACCAGGCTGGCATTGGGGTGGCCGGGCGCCTTGTCGAACGCGTCCTCGAAATCCAGCGCGTGCGACAGCGCGCCGTTGGCCAGCGCCGCCATCGGCAGCCTGGCGCGCACGCCGGTGCCCACCACGGTACACGGACCTTCCCCCATCGCCTGTGCCAGCTCGACGAACGCGCGCGGCTCCTCGCACAGGCCGCTCGCGCCCAGCATCACCCCGGCGGCATCCAGCAGCACCAGCTTCGCCGCCTGCCGCGCAGCCTCGGGCAGCGCCTCCCAGCGCATCGCCGCGACGTGCGCGGCCAGGGTATCGGAAACCCCGGCGCTCATCGCACGATGTAGTAATCGACGATCACCCGGTCGGGCTTGCGGATGCCGCGCGCCACGAAGGCGCTGCGCCGCATCCAGTCGTATTGGCCGGCGGTGACCGTAAAGCGCGGCGTGGTGCGGAAATAATACGCGCCGGGATCGACCTCCTCGCCGCGCGCCAGCCGCTCGATCACTTGCGGATCGGCCACGCGCACGCCGGGGTTCTCCACCTCGATCACGGTGCCGTCCGCCGCCTTCAGGAAATAGCGCGCCTCCACCCGGGTCAGCCCGCCCGGCTCGATCACCTGCCAGTCACCGCCGCCGTTCAGCACCTGCCCGGTCAGCATCGGCCCTTCGACAGTCCCGCCGGTGATGGCGATGAAGCGCTTGCGGCCGCCGTCGGCCGGCCCCATCTCCACCGGCGCGGCCACCCGCACGGTGGCGGTGAAGGCATATTCCAGCGTCGGCGGCGGCGCGGCAGGCCCGGCATGGGCAACCCCCGCCAGCAGCGCCAGCACTGTCACCGCAACCTTGCGCATTCCCGTTCCCCCGCTGACCGGCAACGTCAGATCGGGAAATGCCCGGGCTGCGTCTCCACGGTGATCCAGCGGGTTTCGGTGAAGCTGTCGATGCCCTGCCGCCCGCCGAAGCGACCGTAGCCCGACGCACCCACCCCGCCAAACGGCATCTGCGCCTCGTCATGAACGGTCGGCCCGTTGACATGGCAGATGCCCGACCTGATCTGCTTCGCGATCGTCAACCCCTTCGCCACGTCCCGGGTGAACACGGCGGCAGACAGGCCATATTCGCTGTCGTTGGCCAGTTCCACCGCGTGTTCAGCATCGCGCGCGCGGATCATCGCCACCACCGGGCCAAAGCTCTCGTCGCGATAGAGGTTCATCGCCGCCGTCACGCCATCGACCACGGTGGCGGGCATCAGCACCGAATCCGCCTTGCCGCCGGCGATCACTGTCGCGCCCTTGCCCGCCGCATCGTCGATCAGCGCGTTGACGTGATCGACGGTCTTGCGATCGACCACCGCGCCCAGCGGGGTCGTGCCTTCGCGCGGATCGCCGGTGGCCATGCTGGCTGCCTTCGCCGCGAACTTCGCCGCGAACGCATCGGCCACGGCTTCCACGACGATGATCCGCTCGGTGCTCATGCAGATCTGGCCCTGGTTCATGAACGCGCCGAACGCCGCCGCCTTCACCGCCTCGTCCAGATCGGCATCCTCCAGCACCAGCAGCGGCGCCTTGCCGCCCAGCTCCAGCAGGCACGGCTTCAGGTGCTCGGCCGCACGCTTGGCAATGATCCGCCCGACGCCGGTGCTGCCGGTGAAGTTGATTCGCTTCACCTGCGGCGCATCGATCAGCGCGCCCACCACCTCGCCGGCATCCTCCGGCGCGTTCGTCACCACATTGACCACGCCCTCGGGGAACCCGGCCTCGGCAAACGCCTCGATGATCAGCGCATGGGTGCGCGGGCAGGTCTCACTGGCCTTCAGGATCACCGCATTGCCGCACGCCAGCGGCACCGCAATCGCGCGCACGCCCAGGATGATCGGCGCGTTCCACGGGGCGATGCCCAGGATCACCCCCACCGGCTCCTTCAGCGCCATCGCCAGACAGCCCGGCTTGTCCGAAGGGATCACCTCGCCCGCGATCTGCGTGGTCAGCGCCGCCGCCTCGCGCACCATGCCGGCGGCCAGCCCCAGGTTGAACATCGCCCAGCCGGCGGTGGAACCGGTTTCGGCCATCATCGCCGCCACGAAAGCATCCTTGCGGGCCATCAGCGCATCGGCCGCCTGCATCAACACCGCGCGCCGCGCGTTCGGCCCCTGCGCCGCCCAGGCCGGGAACGCGGCGCCCGCCTTCGCGGCAATCGCCGGAATATCCGCCGCCTTCATCGCGGGCGCGGAAGAGGCGACC
>JAGWVC010000009.1 GCA_018971065.1 Sphingomonadales bacterium
TGGCGCAGCATCGGCGTGTCGATCGCACCGGGCATCACCGCGTTGACGCGGATGCCTTGCGGGGCATAATCGATGCTGCCGGTCTTGGTGAGGCCGATGACGCCGTGCTTGGCGGCCACATAGGCGGGATTGGCCGGCTGCGGACGCACCGAGCTGACCGAGCCGATGTTGACGATCGACCCGGTGCGGCCTTCCGCATTGGGGCCTTGCGCCAGCATCTGCCGGATCTCGTACTTCATGCACAGCATCACCGAGCGCAGATCGACGTCGATCACCCGATCCCACGCCGCCATGTCGGCATCGCCGATCGGCAGCACATCGGGCGTGATCGCGGCGTTGTTCACCGCGCAGTCGAGCCGGCCGAAGGTGGCGACGGTTTCCTCGATCATCGCGATCACTTGCGCTTCATCGGCGACGTTGCACGACACGAAGTGCGCCTTGCCCCCCGCATCGGTGATGCTGGCGACGGTTTCCTGGCCGGCGGCGGCGTTGAGGTCGGCGACGACGACGCTGGCGCCGTAGCCGGCCATGACGCGGGCAGTGGCGGCACCCATGCCCATGCCGGCGCCGGTGACGATTGCGACTTTGCCATCAAGGCGATTACGGGCATTCATGGTTTGGCTCCTTGCTTGATCCATGCGCGGATCAGCTTGATCCGTTCGGGGGACAGGGGGGCGGCGCCGAACGGCATCTGCGTGCCGGTGCCGTCGTGGGCGACCTGGGTGCCTTCGAGCTTCATCACCAGGTACGACTGGTCGGGCTTGCCGGGGGCGATGCGCATCAGCGCCGGGGCTTCGATTGAGGGCACGTTGACGGTGAACGACAGCGCGTACTTGGGCACGAGCGACATGCGCCCGGCCTCGACGCCGACCTGATGGCAGGTGGCGCAGGTGGATTTCAGGATCGGCGCGATGTCGCGGGTGAAATCGACCGGGGCGTCCTTGGCGATGGCGGGTGTGTAGGCGGCGAGCGTGGCGGCGATGATGATCGGAAGCGTCTTCATGGATATTATCCCTTTGCCGCGTTCATGCCGGCGATGTAGCCGAAGGTGACCGCCGGGCCGATCGTGCCGCCGGCGCCGAGGTAGGCCTGACCGGTGGGGGCGGCGATGCAGTTGCCCGCGGCATAGAGCCCGGGGATCGGCGTGCCGTCGGCCGCCAAAACTTGCGCCTGCGCGTTGATCTGCGGGCCGCCCGAGGTGTCGAGCGTGCCGGGGCCGAGCAGGATGCAATAGAAGGGGCCGGCATCGGCGAACGGGTGCATCACCGGGTTCGGGTAGGGGTTGGGCGGAAATGCGGTGCCCGCGCGCCGCGACGAGAACAGCAGATGCCATTCGCGGTCGTAAAGCGCCTTGCCGCGCTGGAATTCGGGATCGACGCCGGCTTTGGCATAGCCGTTGAAATTGGCGATGGTCTGCTTGGCGGTTTCGGCAAAGCTGGGCGCGAGGCGGACGCCGCCGGTCTGGTTGGCGTATTTCGCCAGTTGCGCATCGACATTCGCGAACAGGTCTTCCCACGTGGCGCCGGCGATCAGGTGCGGTTGCTCGCCCTTGTGCGCGGGGAACGGGAAGGCGCCGCCGAACGCGTCGATCGAGCGTTCGTCGAACAGCATCAACTGGATGTGGTTCGAATATTCCTCGTGGCCGGCGTCGTAGTGGAAGTGCGACTGGGTGCGGTCGTTGTAGTCGCGCTTTTCGTTGACCACGCGCTTGCCGTACTTGTTGACGAGGATCATCGAATCGCCCGGCAGCACGAACGCGCCCCAGCCGACGCCGCGATTGTCGAGCGCCTCGCCCAGCACGACCTGGCTGCGCCACGCGGTGCCGAGGTTGCCCATCTTCGCGCCGGTGGCCTGCGCGAGCTCGATGAAATCGCCGGTCGAGCCGGGGAGCGAGCAGGTGCCGTAGACCCACGGCTGATGCAGGCGGCACAGTTCGACATTGTGCGAATAGCCGCCCGTGCCGAATACCACGCCCTTGCGCGCGCGGACGCGGATGGTCCTGCCTTCCTGCTCGGCCTCGACCCCGATGACACGACCGCCGGCGTCGCGGACGATGCGGGTGACGCGGGTTTCGAGCAGGGTGGGCACCTTGTGCGCTTCGAGGAAGGCGTGGAGGTGGGTGATCAGGCTGCCGCCGCCTTCGGCTGAGCCGGAGCCGACTGCCGGCTCCAACGTGCGGCCGGTGGGCACCTTGTTCTCGGGCAGGTGGTCGGCATAGTCGGGCGCGGGGTGATCGACCTGGAACATGCGGAACTGCTTGAACTGCACGGCGTCGATCGCGCGCAGCCGGTCGATCGCTTCCGAGCCGTGGTCGTAGAACGCCTCGATCACGCGATAGCGGTTCTCGTCGAGCCCGAGCGTGGGGCTCGACGGGTCGTATTCGCGCGCGAAGCCGTAACGGACGGCGTAGCGCAGCGCGTCGTCCTTGGCGTCGGCGATGCCCTGTTGCCTGAGGATGAAGTTGTTGAAGATCCAGATCACCCCGCCCGATTTGGCGGTGGTGCCACCGGCGAGCGGCATCTTTTCGAGCAGCATGGCGGTGGCGCCCTGGGTGGTGGCGATGACGGCGGCGGTGCTGGCGGCGGCGCCGCTGCCCACGCAGAGCACATCGACCTCGTGATCCCAATGATCGGCGGCGGGGGGTTCGGCCGTGCGGGCGGCGGTGCCCCCGGCGATGGCAGCGGCCGCAGCCGCGCCGGCGCCCGCCAGCACGCGGCGGCGGTCGACTTGCGTGTGGTTCATGGCGGTTCCTTCTCCCGGATGTGTCCGTTGGCTGGGGAACCTAGTGGCGGACCGCGTTTGGTCCACTCGACTTAATAACAGGCGGGCATGCCGGAAAACGGCTGATGCCGCCCGGGACCGGCCCGGGCGGCGTTGGAAGTCGTCAGCGACGCCCTTCGATGTAGTCGTTGATCACCTCGTGGAAGCGGCGGATGCGCGTTTCCTGCTCGGTGAGATAGGCGTCGTCATGCCCGCGGCTGCGCAGGCCCTGCTGCTGCGAGACGGCGACGGCGAGATCCTGCGAGAGGAAATCGCCTTGCGCGATCTTCGCTTCGGCGAGGCCGAACAGCGCGGTCTCGTGCTCGGCTTCTTCCCATGGGCGGTTGCCGTAGAGCGTGGGAATCTCCTGCCCCTTCAGTTCGGGCGAGAGATACCAGTAGTCGAACGTGGACCAGTTGGGGTCGTCCAGGTCCGGCTCGGTGCGGAACATGTGCAGTCCTTCCGGCGTCCCCGTGATGGTGAAGTTGGGGAAACAGGTGTGGTGGAACTGGTCGGTCAGTTCCTCGTCGCTGAACGCGGCGAAGTGGTTCCAGCCGCGTTCCGGCCCCAGCTTGCGCCGCGCCTGCTGCAGCGCCACGCGCGCTTCCTGCGCGCGGCCTTCGTAGTCATCCGGGTTCACGCCCCATTCCTTGAGCACTTCGGCCCACAGCGGCTTCATCTGGTTCTTGTCCAGATAGCGGCTGGAGGGTTGCAGCTTCTCGATCATGCGGTTGTGGCCGCTGGGGTACATCTCGAAGTGGGTGGTCGAGTAATGATCGTCGATCATCGGCTCGAACTGCGGATGCACAGCCGGCAGGTGATAGCTCTCGTTGAAGTTGTCGCTGGCGAACTTCCAGTTGGTGTTGACGCGCACGGTCAGCCAGACGACGCGCTTCCAGTTCTTCAGGTCGCGGTTGCGCAGCAGCTCGGGGATCGGTGCCAGGTATTCCAGCAGCGGCACCGCGTTGGGGTCGAAGCTGTAGAACACGAAGCCGCCCCAGGTCTCGCAGGGCACTTCCTTCATGCGCAGCTTGCCGCAGGGGTTGCCTTGCGGGAAATCCTCGGGATCCTGAACCCAGTCGAGCGCGCCGTCGATGTTCCATTTCCAGCCGTGGTACGGGCAGGTCAGGTGCTCGGAAACGCCGCCTTCCTCGCTCATTATCAGGCGATTGCCGCGGTGGCGGCAGACGTTGTAGAAGGCGCGGATGCCGCCGTCCTTCTGGCGGATCATGATCACCGATTCATGCAGGAAGTTGTGCACGACGTAATCGCCGGCTTCCTCAAGTTGCGCTTCGCGTGCGCCCACATGCCAGACGCGGGTCCACATCTTTTCCCACTCAAGTTTCGCGAAATCCTTCGACCAGTAGCGGTCGCCGGTGATCGCATCGCCGCGCGCACGCGGGAATTCGGCGGTCTCGTGCTGGGGGAACGATCCCTCGACGGGCGGGACAGTCAGGTACTCTGCCATTTCAGGTCTCCGGTAGGCCGGGTTTTCTCCCCTCGACCCCGACCGGGTGCAGTGATCGTTTCTGTTGTTGTTGAAATCAGCCCGGCGGAATCAGGAAATCCATCCAGTAGCGGGCGAATTTCCAGCCTTCGCCGGTGCGAACGACATCGAAATAGTAGCGGCCGTTGACGGTGATCGACGAGCCGTCCTTGCCCCGGCCCATGCCGGTGACATAGGTGCGGATCGAAGCAGTATCGCCATGATAGGCGGTCACCGCGAAGTTGCTGACATAGTGCGCGAGGTGCGCGTTGCCGGCAAAGGCGCCGGTGTAGAACTCGCGCACGCCGGCATGGCCCGAGACTTTCGCCATGCCGATGCCCGACAGGTCGAATTCGCAATCGGGGGTGAACAGGCGCGCCACGTCATCCGGATCGCCCATCGCATCGACTGCGGCCGCATAGGCGATGGTGAGGTCTTCAAGCGCGATACGGTCTTCGAGCGGGCAGGCAGTCATCGGTCAGATCCTCAGGAAGGCCAAATTCAGGACGGAAAGCCGGGGCGCAGCGGGTCGGTCACGCCGTCCCACTCCAGCGCGGCAGCGGCGATGCGCTGGAAGAATTCGGTCTGGCTCTCGTGTTGCTCGACCAGCTCGACCATGCAGCCAATCGCGGCGCTGGTATCGACGTAGGAAAACCGCAGCGGCCCGAACATGCCATCGACCGAGGTGACGAAGCCCTTGCTGCGATAATGCGCGTAGGCCGCATCGTAGTCGTCGCAATAGATCGCCAGATGATGAAAGCCCTGCGCGCCCTTGGCGATCGTGTCGCGATAGGCCGAGGGGCTGTCGCAGTGTTGCTGGATCAGCTCGATCTGGATGCCGCCCGACTGCGCCAGCGCCACCGAGAAATCGAGGCCTTCCCGCTTTTCTCCGCGATAGCTGTATTCCGCCAGTTGCACGTGCGGCACCATCAGGAATGGACCGACCCCGGTGGTCTCGACCCAGCGCATCGCCGCGGCCTCCACGTCATCGACGATGAAGGCCACTTGCACGAAGTGCTTGCCGGGAACGCCGGGGGCGAACATCCGATCAATCCTTGCCTTGGACCATGTCGTTCAGCAGTTCGTGGAACCGCTGCACACGCTTTTCCTGGCCGGGCAGGATGCAGCCCTTGAAGCCACGGCTGTTTAGCCCCTGCTGCTGGGTGGTGCCGATTGACAGGTCCTGATCGGCCACGAAGCCCACCGAAACACCGTCGCCATACTTGCTGTGGCGCATGATCGCGTCCTGCTGGAACGGCGCCGGGCCGACCGGGGTTTCGATCGTGTCCATGCCGGCAACCGGCGGATAGAGGCACCAGTGATGGAACACGCACTTTTCCGGATCGGTCGGGTGCGGCTCGGTGCGCAGGATCTGGCACTGCTCGGGCGACATCGTCAGCGTCAGGTTGGGGAACATCGTGCAGTGGAAATAGTCCACCAGTTGCTGGTCGCTCATCGCGTCATAGTTGTAGCCGCGCGCGGCACCCTGCTCGCGCTTGGCCTTGATCACCGCGGCGCGGATCTCGCTGGTGCGGCCACGGTATTCCTTGGGGTCGATACCCCAGGCTTCGGCCGCCTCGTACAGCCCCGGCGGCACGTCGCCGCTTTCGTAGTCCTTGCGGGTGGTGGCCTGGTGGCCGATCATCCACATCGAGTTGTGGCCCGAAGGATACATCTCGAACAGCGTGGTCGGCAGGCCGTCGTTGATGAAGGTGGACAGTTCCGGGTGGATCGTCGGCAGGTGATAGCTCTCGTTGAAGTTGTCGCGGATGATCTTCCAGTTGAAATCGCAATCCGCCGAGAGGTTCAGCACGCGCGCCCAGTTTTCCAGGCCATAGCCCTTCAGGCGCTCCGGATAAGGCTCCAGCCATTCGAGCAGCGGCTTGACGTCCTCGTCCATGCACCACCACACGAACGGCCCCCAGGTGTCGCAGCGCAGTTCGGCCAGATGGACCTTGCCGCACGGGTTGCCGCCGGCGAAGTCGTCGGGGTCCTGCACGTGCGCCAGCGTGCCGTCGATGTCGAACGACCAGGCGTGATAGCCGCAGGTGATGCGGTTGACGCTGGTGGCGTCGCCCAGGATCAGCCGGTTCCCGCGATGCGGGCAGGTGTTGTAGAAGGCGCGGACCGATCCGTCTTCCTGACGGACCATGATCACCGATTCCTTGCCCAGGTTGTGACGGATGACGTCGCCCGGCTCGGCCAGGTCAGCCAGCATCCCGCCCAGATGCCAGACCTTCGGCCACAGGTGCTTGTTCTCCAGGTCCATCCACTCACGGGTGATGTAGCGATCGGCGGTGATGCTGTCGCCACGCACCGGCGGATCGAATTCCTGCGAATAGCGCGAGACGTTCTGGGGGGCGTTCATCGGGGCAACTCCTGTGGGCGGTGCGGTCTGTTTACTGGGGCCAGTTGCGGTGCTGGCTGAAATCCTCTCCGCGCCGTCCGCCCCGGTTGGTGGTGGGGTTGGCGGCGAAGAAGCCGTGGTCGGCCGGCTCGTCTCTCACCCAGTCGGTGATAAGGTGGCGGCGGCGAATCCTCCACTCGCCATTGTTACAGGCATATTCGTCCACGTACCGCCCGGCGATGAACAGGTCATGCGGATTGCCCGCTTCGTCGCAGGTGCCGTGCCAGGCCTGGAAGTAGCATTCACCGCTGGCCGAGGCGCCGTCGTGCATCTCGATGCGGACCTGCCCCAACAGGTGCTGGGTGGCCTCCATGCCCGCCAGCAGGTCTTGCGCGAACGTCACGAAGTCGTCCACCGGGCCGGCCATCAGCCCGCAATCGACGAAGGCATCGTCGTGAAAGGCCGAGCGTTGCAGCGCGGGGTCCAGCCGGTCCAGCCCGCGCATGTAGCGGTGGACGGCATCGGTGATGTCGCGCCGGGCGGCATAGTCGCGCATTTCGGCTTCAAGATCGAATGTCATGGTCATTGCTTCTCCAGGCAGGTCACGCCCTCGGGCAGCGCGAACCAGTGTTGTGCGCTGCGCGTCCAGTAGTGGAGCGAGGGTTCGAGATCGGCGGTCACATCGAGCGTGCCGGCCTTGAAGAACACGATGCCTTGCGTCCGCGCCGCGGCGGTGTCGCTGAGGATGGGGGAGCCGCAATCCGGGCAGAACTTGCGATTGACGTCCTCGCCGCTCGATCCCGGATGGGTGAAGGTTTTCAGCTCGCCGGAGATGCGGAAGGTGTCGCGCTTCGCCACGCCCACCACCGAGAACGCGGTGCCGGCCTGCTTCTGGCAATCGGTGCAGTGGCACACCACCATCGCCTTTGCCGGCCATTCGAGTTCATAGCGGACACCGCCGCACAGGCAGCCGCCGGTTCGTTTCGTGCTCATGCGTCCCACTCCAGGATCACGCGGTTGATCTGGCCGACCAGCCCACCCGAGCAGCGCGTGTCGGCATCGGCGGCAATGCGGAAATCGGGAATGCGCCGCAGCCATTCCTGGATGGTGATCGCCACTTCGGCGCGCGCCAGTTCCTGCCCGGGGCACATGTGCGGGCCGGAACCGAACGCCGAATGCCGGCCACCGCGCCGCGCGAAATCGACCGTCAGCGCATCGGGGTTGACGCCCTCGTCCAGCCCGTGGACCTGGGTGGGGATGCACACCAGCTCGCCGGCCTTCAGCGGGCAGCCGTGGAAATCCATGTCCTCGCGCACGGTGCGGGCGATGGTGACCAGGCCGAAGCGGCGGAACAGCTCGTTGGTGGCGGCCATCACCCCGTTGGCGTCCTTCGCCGCCAGTTCGGCGCGGGCATCGGGATTGCGCGCCAGGAACAGCAGCACGAAACCCAGGAAGTTGACCACGGTATCGACCCCGGCGACCAGAATTTGCGTGCCCAGTGCCAGCGCCTCGTCGCGGCTCAGTTCGCGGCCATCGATCTGCGCGGTGACGATCTGGCTCAGCAGGTCGTCGCCCGGTGTGGCCCGCCGCGCGGCGATGATCGGGTCAAGATAGTCGTACAGCGCCTGCTTGCCCGCCTCGAACGGCATCGGCGGGTTGGGCCGGGTCATGCATTCGGCCCACATGCGGATGTTTGCCGCATCGGCCATCGGCAGGTTCACCAGCGCCAGGAAAATGCGGATCGGCAGCACCTGCGCGTATTCGCCGGTGAAATCGCAGGAACCACGCGCGATGAAACCGTCGATCAGTTCAGCCGCCACCGCGCGGATCGAATCGTGCAGCTTGCGCACTTTCGCCAGCGCCATGCCGTCGTTCAGCAGCTTGCGATAAGGGCGATGCTCGGGCGGGTCGATCGTCGTCGGGATCAGCCCGTGCTTCTCGCCCACCGACTTGGGCACCACGATCACGCGGTTGGAAAAGCGCGTATGGTCAGACTGCACTTCGGCCAGCACGTCTCCGCCCAGCGCGATCCAGTGCCCTTCGTTGCGCGGCGTCCAGACCACCGGTGGCGCCGATTGCTGCAACGCCTGCCACGCGCGGTGGAAATCGTCCGGCTGGCCGGGCAGGGCATAGATGTCGATGTCCACCACCCGTTCGGGCGGGACATGCGCGGGGGGCTGCGCGGTCATAAACTCTCCCAGTGCCTGTACACCGGGTCATTGGTGCCCTGAGAACCGCGCGTCGTCAGCCCCTCATAAAAGCCAGCCGGCTCGTATGTGGTCGGATGCGTGGCGGTCCAGTCGCACACGAACACGCGGCTGGCGATCTTCCACACCCCGCCGCGCCGTTCATAGCGATCGAGATAGCGGCCGCCGGTCAGCGTATCCTCGGCGCCGGCGCGGTTGTGGGCGAGGATGTAGTGTTCCCCCACCGCATGATCGCCCGTCACCTCGATCCATTCGTTGGCGATCGAGTGGAAGCACGAATCGAGATTGGCGGTGACGAACGCGGCGATCTCGCGCGCGAAGTCCCCGGCCGGGCCGTTGACCACGCCCGAGATCACCTCGGCATCGTCCCAGAACAGCGAGGCCATCAGCCCGGCATCGGCACGATCGACCGCGCGGCAATAGCCCGCCAGCAGCAGGCGGATATCCTCGCGCGCCAGTGCGGCATCGATAGCGGTGGCAGCGGGTGTCATCGGCGGAGCCTTCTGCAAATGGCGGGTGGCGGCATGGTGGCGGGCCAGCAGCGCGCGGCCCGGATCGGACGCACCCTTGCCGCCTTCGGGCACGAAATGGTCGGGCGCGACCGGCGGATTGGCGCGCCGCGCGGTGTTGGGGCGGTTGGTATTGCTGTCCAGCACGTAGGTGCGGTGAACCAGCCGCCAGTCGCCATCGCGCTGTTCCAACCGGTCGAGATAACGGCCGAACACCATGCGCTGGATGTCGGGCTCCTCGGCATGGGCGATGACAGTGCTTTCCGACACGGCGCGGTTGCCGGCGACGCGGATTTCTCCGTGGCCGGTGCGATGCAGCGTCGGCAGTGCGGCCTTCTGAGCGCCGGCAAGGATGCTGACCAGCGTCTCGGCCGGGCCGACGAAGAAACCGTAATCGACGGTGGCACCCGGGTGATAGGCGCTGCCCAGCAGGTTGGCATCGGCGCGGTCCACCCCCCGGCTATGCACGGCCAGCGCGTTGCGGATGGCGTGGCGGGCGGCGAGGTCATTGATGGCGGGCTGGTTCACAGGCATGGCCGTGTCCCTGAAAAAGTGCCCCGGCCGGGGGGAGAGTGTCCCGACCGGGGCCAGCAGGGAGGTCAGAAGTTCATCTGGGCCGAAGCGCCGAACTGGCGCGGCGGCGCATAGCCGACGAGGCCCATGTAACCGGGCGAGTCATAGACGGTGGAGATGTAGTGCTTGTCGAACAGGTTCTTCACCCACAGCCCCAGCGTGAAGCGATCGTCGGCGGCGTGCCAGGTGATCGTGCCGTCCACCAGCGACGTGGCCTGCACGGTCGAGCGCGGGGTGTCGGTGATCGCGGTGTAGAACTTCTTGCCGGTGTACATGTACGCCACGTCGGTGACGATCTTCGACCCGCTGGGCAGCGGTGCCGACCAGTTCACGCCGATCGTGCCCGCCCAGTGCGGCGCGTTCTGCAGGTCATAGCCGGCCAGACTGAGGGTCTTGCTGCTGACCGGGTCGATGTAGTCGAACTGCTTGTACTTCGCGTTGAGGTACGCCAGCGAGCCGCGCAGCGTCACCCCGTCCACCGGCACGATCTGCGTCTCGGCCTCGAAGCCGTAGATGCGCGACTTGGCGGCGTTGAGGATGCGGTTGCCCTGCACCTTGGTGGCGGTGTCATAGTAGATCTCGGCCACCTGCATGTCGCGATAGCTGGTGTAGAAGCCCGACAGGTTGAAGCGCACCCGGTGCGGCACGATGTCGGTCTTGACGCCCACTTCGAAGGTATCGACCTTTTCCGGATTGTACGGCGCGTTGCCGTCCGCCGCCACGCCGATGCGGCCGGTGTAGCCGCCCGACTTGAAGCCGCGCGCCCAGCTGGCATAGACCATCTGGTTGTGGCCGAAGGTATAGTCGGCGCCCAGCTTCCAGCCGACGTTGTTCCAGCTCTTCTTGCCGCCGACATCGAGGTCGTGGGGGCCGGTGCGCAGGTCGCGCGGCTTGAAGGTCTGGAAGTCCATTGCCACCACTGCCCAGTTGGGGCTGGTCAGCGCCGGGGCGTTGAGCCCGGCATCCAGCGTCGAGCGCGCGTCGATGCTGTCATGAGTGAAGCGGATGCCGCCCGACAGCTTCAGCGCGTCGGTCACCTGATAGTAGGTCTGCGCGAAGGCAGAGACACTGTCGGTGGACTGGAACTGCTGGTTGAACTGGTCATAACCGGGCAGCGCGAAGTCCAGGTGGTACATCTGGTAGTGGTCGTAATGCGTGTGCATGTAGAACGCGCCGACCGTGCCCGAGACGTTGTCGCCCAGCTTGAAATCGTCGCGCAGTTCCTGGCTGAACTGCTTGCCTTCGGTGCGGCGGCGGGTGGCGTTGTTGGTCTTCGCGGTGCCGTCCTGGTCGGTGTATTCGAACAGCACGAAATGCTTGATGCCGGTGATCGAGGTCAGGTTGCCGATCCCGGTGTTGTTCCAGTTGATCGTGCCGACGCCGAATTCGGTGTCCATGTTCGATTGGTCGGGCACCTCGTTGTTGCCCGAATAGAACGTGTCCGGCGCCTTGCAGACCGCGCCGACGGTGGCGCACGGACTGGTGTACATCGGCAGGGTCGAGCCGTTCCAGAACGTACCCGCCGGCACGGCGTTCGCCTCGCCTGTCTGGCCGCCGTTCACCACCACCGGGGCGCCGTTGCGGGCGCGGACATATTCGCCCTGCAGCGTGATCTTGAGATCGGCCGACGGCGTGATCATCAGTTGCGGGCGCACCGCGGTGACGTTCTTGTTGCCCATCGGCTTGCCGTTGAACACGTTCGTCACCCAGCCGTGCCGCTGGGTGTTGATCGCGGCTAGACGGAACGTGACCAGGTCCTTGACCAGCGGCACTTCGATCGCGCCGCTGAAATCGAAGCGCTGGAAGTTGCCGGCAGTGAACTTCAGGTAGCCGCCAAGTTCGCCCTTGGGCTGGGTGGTCACGACGTTGACGACGCCGCCGGTGGTGTTGGCGCCGAACAGCGTGCCCTGCGGCCCGCGCAGGATTTCCACGCGGTTGACGTCATAGGTGTCGAGCAGCGCACCCATCGAGAAGAACTGCGGCACCCCGTCGGAAACGATCGACACGGTGTTGCCGGCATAGGGATCGGGTTCGATCACGCCGATGCCGCGAATCGAGAACACCGCGTTGTTGGGGGTGTTGGCGAAGTTGTCGATCTGCACGTTCGGCACCGCGCCCTGCAGCCCCTGCAGCGTGGTGACGCCCAGGCTGGCGATCTGCGCGCCGCCGACAGCCGCCACCGAGATCGGCACGGCCTGAAGGTTTTCCGACTTCTTCTGCGCGGTGACGACGATTTCCGAGATGCCGCCGGCATCAGTGGTTGCCTGCTGTGCCAGCGCGGGGCTTGCGGCCAGCGCCAGCGCCGGTGCCAGCATCATGCGGCCGCCCAGCAGGAATGCGGTTTTGCGTGTCATGTGAACTTCCCCCTCTCCACAAGGGCTGGCGCGTTCGTGCGCGCCGCCCCGATTTTTTCCCGAACCGCCACAAGAACCGGCGGTACTGCCTGTTTTATGACGAACCATGCGCAACCGCGTAACTGAAGTTTTAGACAGGTGCCCTGCCGCGTGCATTCCGGTGCCGGATCGGCTATGGGCGGGGGGTGACCGTGGAAGACCTTCAGGACCGAATGCTCAGCGCGCTGATGCCCGACCACAAGTCGGCCCCGCCGGCGCGCTGGCAACAGCGCAAGAGCGCGCAGACCCGGCTGCGTCTGGTTGAGGCGGGGGTCGATTGCCTGGTGGAAGGTGGCTATGCCGCGCTCACCACCGCCGCCGTGGCCGAACGCTGCGCGGTATCGCGCGGGGCAATGCACCATCACTTCGCCACCCGCATGGAACTGGTGGCTGCGGTGGTCGAGCACGTGTTCTACCAGCGGATGCGGCGGTTCCTGGCCGACTATTTCGCCGCCCTGGCCGAGCGGGGCGAGGAACTGCTGATCGAGGTGGCGTGCGAGGCGCACTGGCTGTCGGTGCAGACGCGTGAATATGCCGCCTATCTGGAACTGGCGGTGGCGGCGCGGGTCGATGCCGAACTGGCCACCTTGTTCGACCCTGCCGCGCGCCAGTACGACGAGGTGTGGTCGCGCGAGATGATCGAGGCGTTTCCGCAATGGCAAAGCCACTGGGACGACCTCAAGCTGGCCAGCGACTTCACCCAGGCCACGCACATGGGGCTGCTGCTGCACCGCACCGCCTTCGGCGCGGGGGAGCGGCTGGAACGCGTGCAGCGGCTGTCCACGCGGGTGGTGCGCGGGCTTTACGACCGCTGATCGCATAAAACAGGCATATCTGCCGCTTTCCTGCCCAAAGTGCCAGTTTTGATTGCCCCGCTTGTGCGGCACCTCTCGGGCCATCCGACCGTCGAGTCAGGAGAGGATGCGCCATGACCCAGATTTCCCCGCCGCCGCCGCTTGACGGCCGCGACCCCGCCAACCTGCGCGGCGATGCCGTCACCGGTGACCGCTATTACAGCCCCGAATTCGCGCAGGCCGAGTGGGACCACCTGTGGACCAGGATCTGGCACGTCGCCGGCCGCACCGCCGAAATCCCCGAGGCGGGCGACTACGTGGTCCACAACTTCATGAAGGAATCGGTGATCTGCGTGCGGCAGGAGGACGGCTCGATCCGGGCGTTCTACAATTCGTGCCTGCACCGGGGCATGCGGCTGACGCGCGGCAGCTCGTCCAGCAACGGCTTCACCTGCCCTTACCACGGCTGGCGCTTCGGCGTGGACGGCCTGCTGAATCATGCGCAGGATCGACACGATTTCCCGCAGGGCGATCCGTGTGGCAAGCTGCGCCTGCGCGAACTGCGCTGCGATACCTGGGGCGGGTTCGTGTGGTACACGATGGCGCCGGAAGGGCCGTCGCTGGCCGAATTCCTGCACCCGATGCCCGAGGTCTATCGCAACTATCCGATGGACACGGCGGTGCGGGTGGCGTGGTATCGCATCGCGCTGAACGCCAACTGGAAGTTCGTCACCGACAACTTCTCGGAAAGTTACCACACCCGCACCGCGCACCCGCAAGTGCCGCCGTGGATCGACCAGGATGTCGACACTGCCCGGCACGAGATGTGGCCCGCCGGGCATGGCCGCACCGTGCAGCCGATGCGCCCGTCGCTGAGCGACCGGCCGGCCGAGGGCGGCAACGCGATGTTCGAGGGCATCCTGCGGCAGTGGGACATCGATCCCGCGCAATACGCCACTTACGAGGATTTCGTGATGCAGGGCTGGCTCGACCTGAAGGCGGCGAAAAAGCGGCTGTGGCGCGAGCGCGGCTACCTGCACTACGAACACATGAGCGACGAGGAAATCACCGACAGCCCGCACACGGTGATGTTCCCCAACGTGACGATCAGTTTCCTGCCCGACAATCTGGTGTTCTTCCGCAGCGAGCCGCACCCCGACGATCCCGAAAAGTGCTTCTTCGACCTGTGGTGCATGGCGTTCCCGGTGGCTGGGCAGGACACGGTTGAATCGATCATGGCCGGACCGAAGCCGCTGCGCGAGGTGGAGGCCTGCGAACACCGCGATTTCGACGACGGGCGCGGCATTCCCGAACTGGCCGGACAGATAGTTTACCAGGATATGGAACTGGCGCAGGACATGCAGGCGGGGATGCATTCGCGCGGCTATCGCGACGCCTATCTGTCCGCGCAGGAAACCCGGGTGCGCTTCTTCCATGAAGTGCTGAACGACTGGCTGAATGGGAGAAGACCGTAATGGCAAATGTGGCAATTACCGGCGCGGCGCGGGGCATCGCCCTCGAACTGGCGCGCCAGCATGTGGCGCAGGGTGACCGCGTCTTCGCGCTGGCCCGCAATCCGGCCGGGGCGGACAAGCTCAACGCGCTGGCGGCGGCATCGGACGGCAGGCTGACGGTTCACGCGATGGATGTGGGCGACGATGCCTCGGTCACGGCAGGCGCCGCATCGACCGGCAGCGGGCCGATCGACATCGTCTACAACGTGGCGGGTATGGTCGGCACGCTGGCGCCCGAGTTCGAGGCCGTGGACTGGAAGACCTTCGACGAGGTGTTCAACGTCCACGTTAAGGGCCCCTTGCGCGTGCTTAACGCGTTCCTGCCGCGCCTGGGTGCGGGCGCGAAAGTCATCAACTTCTCCAGCCAGCTTGCCGCGTCCACCTGGCCCTATGGCGGCTTCCACGCCTATGCCGCATCGAAGGCCGCACTGGGCCGGCTGATGCGGTCGGCGGCTGCGGACCTCAAGGATCGCGGCATCGTCATCGGCCTGGTCCACCCCGGCTATGTCCAGACCGACATGGGCGGCCCCGATGCCGAGATCACCCCCGAGGAATCGGCCACCGGCGTCCGCACCCTGGCCGAGGCCTGGCCGCTGGAGAAGTCGGGCGATTTCTACAAGTGGAACGGCGAAGAACACGCCTGGTAAGGGGAAACGACATGGCCTTCACCGGACCGCTTGAGGATCGCATCGCGATCCGCGAACTGATGAACACCCACGCGCACGGCGTGATGACGCAGGATGCCGTCGTCTGGAGCACGATCTGGGCGGACGATGCCTCGTGGGGGCTGCCTGAATACCCGGACCTTGGCGATTTTATCGGCAAGGACGCGATCGTCGCCGGCTGGATCGAATCGATGAAGGTCTATGGCCTCGACAGGATGGCGAAGCCGATGGTCTATTTCATGGAGCCCGGCGCGATCGAGGTGGACGGCACCCGCGCCACCGCCGTGGCTTATACGCATGAGCTTTACGAGGACCCGGCCAACGGCCAGCTCGTGCGCGGTCACGGCCGCTATGACGACAGGCTGGAGAAGCGTGATGGCCAGTGGCTGTTCACGCGGCGGGATTACCGCATCATCCACGAACAGCGGGGCTAGGCGCGCCGCCCGAACCACAACCGAACGCGTCATGCTGAACCAAGTTCAGCATGACGGGGGCTGCATGACGAGGGCTGTGCCGGCGATCACACCGTCGAGGCGTGTTCCTCGACGGTGAAAGTGCGGATGCGGGCGCGGTCGAACAGGCGGGCCTCGTCCTCGGCGATCATCGTGGCGGTTGCGGTGTCGGCGGCGACGCCGGCGAAAAAGGCCTCCATCGCCGCGCGGTCGGGAAAGTCGATTTCCATCACCACGTCGGCATCGCACGGCTGGTCGGCGCCGTCCAGCGGATGCAGGTAGCGGCGCACGTAGCGCGTGGCGTGGCCGGCCAGAACCTGTTCGCCGATGCGGCGGTGGTGCGCCTCGTAATAGGCGATGAAGTCGGCCTTGCTCATGCCCTCGCGGCGCTTCAGCAGGGTGATGACGGTCACGGTCATGATGCGGTCTTCATCCAGCGCCGGGTCGCTTCGGCCACGGCCTGCGCGCGCGCCACCGGCCCCGGCCAGCGTTCCCGCAGCGCGCGCGAACGCAGTTCGATCGACAGCGGGATGCCCGCCGGCAGCGCGCGGTAGAGGTCGCCCAGTGGCAACGCGCCGGCGCCGCACTGTTCGCGCAGGTCGATGGCGTCGGTGATCACCGCGTCGAAGTCGGCAGGATCGGGGCGCCGGGCGGGCGCATCGCAGAACTGGGCATAAGGCAGCAGCGCCGGATCGACCCGGGCGATGTCGGCAATCGACGTGCCCGAGCGATCGACATGGATCGGATCGATGAGCAGCGCGCGCAGCGGGTGGGCGACGGCATCGAGCACGGCGAGTGCCATGTCCAGGTTCTTCACTTCGGTGAACACGCCGAATTCCAGCGCAACACGGATGCCGCTGCCTTCGGCATGGCGGCACAGTGCGCCCAGCCAGTCGGCGGTGGCGGCCATGCTGGGATCGGACGACACGCACAGCAGGTTGCCCGCGCCCACTTCCGCACCGATGTCGATCACGCGGCGATGATCGTCGAGCGAGGCATCGGGTTTCAGCCACGCTACTTCCACGTCCAGCACCGGCAGGCCGCAATCGGCCAGCGTGGCGCGGACGTCGCGGGTGGTGGCGGCGGTCCATTCCGCTGGCTCTACCCACAGCCCCACCGCATCGAAACCGGCGCCAGCGGCGGCGCGGACGATGTCCACCGGACCGAATTCGGGCAGCACGCCCGAAGCCAGCGCAATCGGGTTCGTCACCGGCCTGCCGCTCACATCGTCGGCTCGGGCAGCGAGGGATCGTCCTCCAGATACCAGTTCAGCCATTCGTGGAAGAACTGGTTGCCCCGTTCGTTACGGCCGAACACCAGCTCATCATGAGCGCCTGATTCAAGGCCGCGCTGGATTTCCAGCCCGATCAGGTAATCCTCGTTGTAGGTGACGTCGCGGAAGAAGTTGATCATGCCCTCGACGTTGGCGCGATCTTCCTCGTCACGGATCGGCTCGCGGCGCAGGTAGTTGAGCACGGTGCGATTCTGCTCGGGCGTCGGCCCGGGGAACAGTTGCGCGACCTGGGTGATCTCGGGCGCGATGAAGATCGAGACGTTGGGGAAGAATATCCGCACGAAATCGAAGCCGTTGTTTTCCTGTTCGCCCCAGCTTTCGCGGGGCAGGGGGCGCAGCGCGTCGGCAATGCGGCGCTGGGGGAAACCGATGCGGATGTTGGGGCCGAAGCCCTCGTAATGCGCGCAGTTCGACGGCGTGCGCGGCGCGATCGTATCGGTGTGCAGCGAGGCGAAGTGGTAGCCTTCGAGGTAACCGTCGAACGCGATCTTCCAGTTGGCGCCTTCGATCGTGCGTGCGCCCATGTAGGACCAGTTGGCGAAGTCGAGCGCCTCGAAGTCTTCGAGGAAGCCCTTGAAATAGCCGTCGAGGTCGATCGGCGCGTTGGGGGTGAGGCACACGAAGATCATGCCGGCGCGCTCCTCGCAGGGCAGTTCGCGCAAGGCGCGTTCGGGCTTGTCCACCTCGCCGAAGGTCGATGCCTCGGCCACGCCCAGCAGCTTGCCGTCCTGCCCGAAGGTCCAGCCGTGATACTTGCAGGTGAAGCGCGGGCAGTTGCCGTGGCCTTCCGCCGCCACCGGCGCGCCGCGGTGCGAGCAGACGTTGAGGAATGCGCGCACGGTGCCCGCCTTGTCGCGGTTGATCAGCACCGGCATTCCCACGGCTTCCATCGCCTTGTAGTCGCCGGGGTTGGGCAGTTCGGCGGTGAATGCCAGCATCAGCGGCACGCGCTTGAACACCAGCTCCATCTCGGCGCGCCACTGGTCGGTATCGGTATAGCTGCGCGACGGCACGCGCATGGTCCGGTCGGTCATGAAGGTCGTCTTGTTCTCGACATAGTCGAGCATGATCTCGGCCACGTCGCCGACGCGCTGGACACGGTCCACGATATTCTCCCGGTTGGTTCTGTTGGGGGTGACTAGAGCAAGCCGGGCGCGGCACGGCAACCTGCGAGAGGTGACAGGTATGGCGGAAATCCGGTGGCGGACCCTTGCCTTTTCGCCAGTTGGCCTGTCCCTGCGCAGCGTGCAGGCAACCTCCATGAATCAGCATGTCGCATCACCCTGGGCCTGGCTGCCCGTTCCCGCGCCGCACCAGCAGGCCTTCGTGGGCAAGGGCCTGTGGGATGAACGCACGATCGCCGACATGGCCGAGGCGCTGGCGGCGGATGACCCCGATTTCATCGCCTTCGTCGAGGGCGAGGCGACGATGACGCGGGCCGAACTGCTGGCCGATGCGCGGGCGCTGGCGGTGGCGCTGCACGCGCGCGGGCTGCGGCCCGGCGACGTCGTGGCGTTCCAGGTGCCGAACTGGCGCGAGGCGGCGGTGATCAACCTGGCGGCGGCGCTGTCGGGTTGCGTCGTCAATCCGATCGTGACGATCTACCGCGATCATGAAGTGGCGCAGATGCTAGCCGATTGCGGCGCCCGCGCGCTGTTCGTGCCGGCAACATTCCGCAATTTCGATTATGCGGCGATGGCGGCGCGGCTGCGGCCGGGCCTGCCGATGCTGAACCATGTGTTCACCGTGCGGGGCGGCGGCGCGGACGACTATGCCGCGCTGGTGGCGGAAGGCGCAGGGCAGCCGTTCGCGCGGCCGGAAGTCGATCCGCTGGGGGTGAAGCTGGTGCTTTATACCTCCGGCACCACCGGGCGGCCCAAGGGCGTGCTGCACAGTCATGTGACGTTGGCGCGCATCCTGCGCACCAGCGGCGAACACTGGGGCGTGCGGCCGGGCGAGGCGACACTGATGCCGTCGCCGGTCACGCATATCTCGGGCTACGCCAACGGGCTGGAGGCGCCGCTGGTCTGCGGCACCCGCACCGTGCTGATGGAAAGCTGGAACGCCGCCGAAGCGCTGGCGCTGATCGAGCGGCACGGGCTGGTCGGCACCGTGGCGGCAACGCCGTTTCTGGTCGAGCTGGCGCAGGCGGCGCGCGATGCGCAGCGGCGCCTGCCGGGGTTCCGCTTTTTCGCGTGCGGTGGTGCGGCGGTGCCCAGCGACCTGATCCCGGCGGCCAACGCCGCCTTTGCCGACTGCCGCGCGTTCCGCGTGTTCGGCGCTTCGGAAGTGCCACTGGTCACCTATGGCTGGCCGCATGACGAGGCGTTGGCCGCGACCACCGATGGCGAGATCGTCGATTACGCGGTGCGCGTGGTCGATGCCGACGACAACGACCTGCCCGATGGCACGGAAGGCGAGATTCTGGCGCGTGGCCCCGGCATGTTGATGGGCTATGCCGACGAGGGCCAGACCCGCGAGGCGATCACCGCCGATGGCTATTTCCGCACCGGCGACCTGGGCGTGCGCAGCGCGGCCGGCGCCATTACCATCACCGGGCGCAAGAAGGACCTGATCATCCGGGGCGGCGAGAACATCTCGGCCAAGGAGATCGAGGACGTGCTGCACCTGCACCCGGCGGTGGCCGAGGCGGCGGTGGTGGCGATGCCGCACGCGCGGCTGGGCGAGGGGGTCTGCGCCTATGTGATTGCGCGCGGCGCGGCGCCGACGGCGGAAGCGCTGGCCGCGCATGTTGCCGCCAGCGGGCTGGCGAAGCAGAAGATTCCCGAGCGGTTCGAGCTGGTTGAGGACTTCCCCCGCACCGCATCGGGCAAAGTGCGCAAGGACCAGCTTCGCGCCGACATCAAGGCGAAGCTGGGGGCCTGATCACACCATCGCCGCGCCGCCGATCAGCAGGCAGGCCAGCGACAGCAGGCCGAGGCGCAGCCACGAGGCCTGTTCGCGGAACAACACAACCGCCACCGCGATCGTCGCCAGCGGCACCAGCGCGGCCAGGATCGGCATTACCAGTGACAGCGCCATGCCGCGCCGGATCGTCTCCGAGAGGGTGAACAGCGACACCGCATAGGTGGCAAGGCACAGCGCCGTCCACAGCGGATCGCGAAAGCCGTTGGCCTTGACCAGCAGCGACGAGCCGAGCACCTGGGTGACCACGACGAACGCCACCATTGCGACGGTGCGGAACGACAGCGCGGCGCCCATCACGCGGCACCCGTGGCGGCGGCAATCGAGGCAGCAATCTCGTCGGGGCGCGGGTTGCGGCGCAGGGTCAGCCCACCGTTCACTTGCAGGTTCTCGCCGGTCATGAAGCACTCGTCCTCGGCCAGGAACACCACGGCGGCGGCGACGTCCTCGCTGGTGCCCCAGCGGCCCAGCGGGTATCCGGCGCGGAACGCCTCGAACAGGCCGGGGACTTGCTTGGCCTCGGCGTTCATCGGTGTGTCGGTGAGGCCGGGCGAGATCGAGTTGGCGCGGATGCCTTCGACGCCGAACTCATTGGCGACGCAGCGGATGACGTGGTCGGTGCCGGCCTTGGTGCCCATGTAGGCGGCGTGGTCGTTCAGCATGATCGTGGCGGTGGCCGAGCTGATCTGGATGATCGAGCCGCCGCGCCCGCCCAGGCTGCGCGCCATCTTGCGCACCATCGCCTGGTAGAAGTGGATCGGGCCGATGAACTGCAGTTCGGTCATCGCGACGATGTCGTCGTGGGTGGTGTCGAGGAACGGCTTGAGCAGGCCCCAGCCGGTGGAGTTGATGGCGATGTCGATGCCGCCGAGCTGCTGGCTGGCCGCATCGGCCAGCGCGTTGACGCTGACCTCGCTGGTCAGGTCGCAGGGCACCCACAGGCAGCCGGTCTCCCGCGCGAACGCTTCCAGCACATCGGCCTTGCGGCCTGATACCAGCACTTTCGCGCCTTCGGCCATCAGCCGGCGGGCGATGAACTGGCCCATGTTGTCGGCGCTGGATGCGCCCAGTACCAATGCGGTCTTGCCTTGCAGACGGCCCATGCCCTTGCTCTCCCTCTCGCTTGCAGGCAGGGCTAGCAGCTTGGCGGCGAACCGGCGTCCTGATCAAAAGGCGAGTGGTCGCGCGCGAGGGGAACGGCAAGAACCGCCGTGATCTTGCATATTGGGTGAGGAGCATTTTCAATGGATCTGGGACTGAAGGGGCTGAAGGCCATTCTCGTCGGTGCCAATGGCGGCATCGGCCGCGCGGTGGCGCATGTGCTGGCCGACGAGGGCTGCGACGTCGCGGTCTGCGGCCGCAGCCAGGCCAAGGTCGACAAGATCGCCGGCGAACTGGCCGCGCGGCCCGTGAAGAGCCTGGCCGAGGCGGCCGACGTCACCGACCCCGCCGCCGTGCCCGCGTTCGTTGAGCGCGCCGCCAAGGAACTGGGTGGCTGCGACATCTTCATCAGCTTCACCTCGGTCAACCCCGGCGAGGATACCGATGCCGCCTGGCAACTGGTGCTGGATACCGACATCCTGCCGATGCGCCGGGGCATTGCCGCGGCGCTGCCGTTCCTGAAGGAATCGAAGGCCGGTTCGGTGGTGTGCATGAGCTCAACCGGCGCGGTCGAGGAATTCATGGGCGTGCAGCCCTACAACGCGCTGAAGGCTGCCGTGATCGCCTATTCGGCGGCGCAGTCGCAGACGCTGGCGGCGTCGGGCATCCGCTGCAACTGCATCACCCCGGGGCCGGTGTGGACCGATGACGGCCCGTGGCCGCAGATCAAGGACGGGATGCCCGATTTCTACAATTCGATCGTCAGCCAGCTTCCGCTGGGCAAGCTGACCAGCGGCGAGGACATGGCGCGGACCATCGCTTTCGTCGCCTCACCGGCATGCAAGACGATGACCGGCGCGAACGTGGTGGTCGACAGCGGCCTGACCAAGCGCGTGCAGTTCTGATCATGGCGGGAACCGGGAAGCTGGGCGTGCAGGGCGTCCACCACATCGGCGTGTCGGTTCCCGACATTGTCAGGGCGCGAGAATTCTACATCGACATCCTGGGCGGGGTGGAGGAAGTCGCGCCGCTGGTGTGGCAGGATAACCCATTCATCGATGCAGTGGTGGGTCTGCCGGGCAGCGCGGCCAACCAGTTCATCGTGCGGCTGGGCAACACCCATATCGAGGTGTTCGAGTACCACCAGCCGCGCTCGGCCCCGCAGGACCCCGATCGCGGCGTCAACAATTTCGGCTATACCCATTTCGCGGTGCAGGTGGACGACATCGGCGCCTGCTACCAGCGCATCGTCGCGGCCGGGCTGCGCGTGCACACGCCGCCGATGCTGGAGGCGATCACCACGCATCCCGACGGTTCGAAGACCGGCTATGCGGCCACGTATTGCCGCGACTTCTTCGGCAACGTGTTCGAGATCATGGAAATTCACCCCAACCGCGAGATCAAGCCGATCTGACGGTGCAGCGAGGCACCTGACAGAAACAGCAGGTTCTGCCGGTTACTAGCCAAAAGCACAGGGTTTTCGGGGCCAATTCTTGACCTCGATCAAGCGGCAAAGCGGCGATTGTGGGATGCCACCGGTCAAGCAAACCGGAGGATGCACATGGCCGATCATGATTCGCGCGATTTGTTCAAGATGGCACATTGCCCCGGGCCGGGCTGGCAGGAAATCCTGGCCGGCGACGACATCCAGCCCCCCGCGTTCATGGCCGAGGACCGCGACCAGTACCTGGGCTCCGACGCGATCGACGCGGCGCGATATTACTCGCCCGAGTTCTTCAAGCTCGAAGTCGAGAAGATGTGGCCGAACGTCTGGCAGTTCGCCGCGCGCGAGGAGGACATGCCCGAGGCCGGCGACTACGTCACTTACGAGAACGCCGGTCGTTCGTTCCTGATCGTGCGGCAGGAAGATGGCGGCGTGCGGGCGTTCCACAACGTCTGCCTGCATCGCGGCCGCAAGCTCAAGACCGACAGCGGCAGCGCCGAGCAGTTCGTCTGCCCGTTCCACGGCTTCGCGTGGAACACCGACGGCAGCCTGAAGACGATTCCGTGCCGCTGGGACTTCGGCCACCTGACCGACGCGAAGATGCAGTTGCCCGAAGCGACGGTGGCGCGCTGGGGCGGCTACATCTTCGTGCGCGACAACCCCGAAGGGCCGAGCATTGAGGAATACCTGAGCCCGTTGCCGGAGTGGTTCCAGCGCTGGAAGCACGAGGACTGCGTGACCGTGGCCTGGGTGGGCAAGGTGATCGACGCCAACTGGAAGATCACCATGGAAGCCTTCATGGAAAGCTACCACGCCTATGTGACGCACCCGCAACTGATGCCGTTCACCGGTGATGCCAACGCCGCCTACCACGTGGTGGGTGAGCATGTGAACGTCAACTACACGCCGTTCGGGGTGGTCTCGCCGCACCTCGATGCCGGGAACCTGCCGGAGCAGTGGATCATCGACGAATTCCGCAAGTACAACGGGCGCTCGGCCGACAACTACGACCCCGAGAAGGACAGCATGAACATCGCGGTGCCCACGGGCAAGACCGCGCGCCAGGCGCTGGGCGACGCGATGCGCAAGACCAGCGAAGGCATGTTCGGCGGCGACTATTCGGGCATTTCCGAAAGCGAGCTGCTCGACGCGCTGGTCTACAACGTGTTCCCCAACTTCGCGCCGTGGGGCGGGTTCATGCCGAACATCGTCTATCGCTGGCGGCCGTGGCCCGATCAGGACAAGTGCCTGATGGAAGTGCGCGTGATTGCGCGCGTCAAGGAAGGCGAGCCGCGCCCCGCCGGCGTGCCGATGCATATGCTGAGCGCCGACGAGAAGTGGGCCGATGCGCCCGAACTGGGCGTGGTCGGCGGTGTGCTCGACCAGGATACCGAGAACATGCAGCTCTGCCACGAAGGGCTGAAGGTCTCGAAGAACCAGCGCGTGGAATTCGGTGACTATCAGGAAGTGCGCCTGCGCCACATCCATCAGACGCTCGATAAGTACTTGGCGAAGTAAGGGAGCCCCACCATGACCGACCTCATCGAGAAATACGGCGACGCCGCCGAACGCATGCTGCACTTCGTCGAGACCCGCTCGACCGACCAGGCGCCCGACGTGATGCGCGTGCCGGTGGAGGATTACCTGAGCCCCGAGCGCTGGCAGCAGGAGATGGACCGCATTTTCATGCGCCTGCCGCTGATGCTGGCGCTGACGATCGAACTGCCCGCCGTCAACGACTACAAGGCGATGAGCGTGCTGAACAAGCCGATCCTCATCACCCGCGCCAAGGACGGCAAGGCGCGCGCGTTCCTCAACGTCTGCAAGCACCGTGCGATGCACATGGCGCCGGAGGGCAAGGGCAACTGCTCGAAGTTCGCCTGCCAGTATCACGGCTGGACTTATGCCAACGACGGCAAGCTGATCGGCATTGCCGAGGCGAGCACCTTCGGCGACGTCGAGCGCGAGACGCTGCACCTGACCGAGTTGCCCTGCGACGAGGCGGCGGGGATGATCTTTGTGATCCTCACGCCGGGGTTGGAGATCGACGCGAAGGCGTGGATGGACGGCATGTACGAGGATTTCGCCGCGCTGAAGCTGGAGACCTGGTACTACCACAAGGCCCGGCCGATGGACGGCGCCAACTGGAAGGTGGCCTATGACGGTTACCTCGAAGGCTACCACTTCCAGGCCGCGCATACCAACACCGTGGCTACCCGCACGCCGTCGAACCGGGCCAGCTACGAAGGCTTCGGCCCGCACATCCGGCTGGGCTTCCCGCAGAACTCGATCACGCGGCTGAAGGACCTGCCGCGCGAGGAGTGGGGGAAACAGGAGAACCACGGCTACGACTTCGTGCGGATGCTGTTCCCCAACTTCAGCTTCTTCCTGGCGCCCGAGATGTGCCAGTTCGCGCAACTGCTGCCCGGGCCGACGCCCGACCGCAACACCACGATCCTCAACTACATCTTCCCGAGCAAGCCCGACACCGAGGAAGGCCTGAAGGCGCTCGATGAAATGTGCGACTTCTTCTACAACGTGGTGCTGGAAGAGGACTACTTCCTGGGCCTGAAGGTGCAGAACGGCCTGGAAAGCGGGGCGATGACGCACCAGTTGTTCGGCCGTAACGAGCCGGGCAACCAGTTCTTCCACAAGTGGCTGGCGCACTACCTCGACGAGACCGGCCAGACGCCGGCGCCGGTGATGAAGGCCTGACTGGCCGGGACCACAGTGAACGAGGGCCGCTGCCGGGAAATCGGTGGCGGCCCTTTCCGTTCAGGCGGTCTCGCGAAACGCCCAGAACCGTGAGCGGGCGTGATCGATGAAGTTGCGTTCGTCGGCGAGCGCTTCCTCGGCCACTTCGGGGCGGGACAACTGGCGGACCAGCGCCGCAACGTCGGGGAAATGCACTTCGACGATGCCATCGTAAGTGGATGGGGCAAGGCCGGACCGCCGGGCGGCGACGGCGGTATCGTGCGGGTCGGCGTGAAGCTGGTGGTAAGTGTAGGGCGGGATCAGGCGCCGGCCGATCGCGGCGTGGCGGTTGAGCCAGTAGTCATGGAATTGCGCGGGAGACAGCGCGGGCAGGCGGCGCAGGCCGAAAAACAGGCGCACAGCATCCTGCCCGGGCAGGATGGCGTGGCGCGTCACTGTCAGGATGCGGCTGCGCACCGTGTCGGCCAGCTCGGCAAGCGGTGGCGCATCGTCGGCATCGGCGAGGCGGACCAGCGCATCGGGCACTTCCGGATCGCGGCCGGCGGCATGGGCGAACTCGGGGAGGGCGCTGGCCGGAAGCGCCATTGCCAGCGTGGCATCGGCCGGCAGGCACTGGCGCAAGGCGGCCTCGAAGCCGGCGAACTCCTGCCCTGCCGGGCAGAACAGCAGCATTTGCGTCTCGGCCATCAGTGCCGTGCCATCGCGCCGCCATCGACCCACAGGCCGTGGCCCGACATGAACCGCGCATCGTCGCTGCACAGGAAGGCGACGACATCGGCGATGTCCTGCGGCTGGCCGAGGCGGCGCAGCGGCGCCTTGTTTTCCCAGAACGTCTTGTATTCGGGCATCTGCTCGAAGGCGGGTGCGGTCATCGGCGTGGCGATCGCGCCGGGCTGGACGCAGTTGGCGGTGACGCCGAATGGCCCCAGTTCCGCCGCCACCGATCGGGTGAAGCCCAGCACCGCGTGCTTGGACGCGGAATAGGCGCACAGGCCCTCGTCGCCGTAGGACGAGGTGGTGGAGCCGATGGTGACGATGCGCCCGTTGCCGGCGGCCTTGAGATGCGGCACTGCATCGCGGACCAGACGGAACACGGCGACGAGATTGACCTCCAGCACACGCAGGAAATAGGCATCGTCGTGGCCTTCGAGCGCATGGAACGCACTGATTCCGGCGCAAGGCACCAGCGTGTCGAGGCCCCCCATTGCCGCCACGGCGCGTGCCACCAGATCGGCATTGGCGTTCGCAGCGGTAAGGTCGCCAAGGAAATCGACCTCGCCCTTCACGTCGGCGGTGAACACCCGCGCACCGTCGGCGCGAAGGCGTGCGGCAACGGCGGTACCGATGCCCGATCCTGCGCCGGTAACGATGGCCCTGCGGCCGAAGAGGCGCCCGGCGCTCATGCGATCTGCAACACCAGCTTGCCGGTGTTCGCACCGGTGAACAGCCGCATGAACGCGGCGTAGGCGTTTTCGAGGCCGTGCTGCACATCCTCGTCGATGCGCAGGCGGCCTTCGGCCATCCACTGCGCCATCACCGCGCCGGCCTCGCCGAACTGCGGGGCATAGTCCATGATCAGGAAGCCGTGGATCGTGGCCTGCTGGGTCAGCACCGGCCAGAGGTTGCGAATCCCGTGCTTCTCGACCGCGTTGTACTCGCTGATCAGCCCGCACAGCACGATGCGGGCATGCTTGGCAAGGTTGAGCATCTCGGCGTCCATCACATCGCCGCCGACGTTCTCGAACACCATGTTGACGCCATCGGGCGCTGCGGCGCGGATTTCGGCCGACAGCTCGGCCACCGACTTGTTCTTGTAGTCGATCGCGACATCGTAGCCGTAATCCTCGGTCAGCCGCCGGCACTTCTCCGCCCCGCCGGCAATGCCGATCACGCGGCAACCGGCGATCCTGCCGATCTGGCCGACCGCCGAGCCGACCGCGCCGGCCGCACCCGAAACCAGCAGCACTTCGCCCGGCTGCGGCTTGGCCACTTCGAGGAGGCCGAAGTATGCGGTGAGGCCGACAGCGCCCATCGCCGACAGGAAGCGCGACGGCGTATCGACCTGGCCGATGTCGATCTGCATGGTGAAACCACCGGCCTGGTTGACCGAGTAATCTTCCAGCGCGTTCAGCCCCATCACCCAGTCGCCGGGCTGGAAATCGGCCGAGTCGGAACTGTGAACCACGCCGATCGTGGAGGCGCGCACCGGATCGCCCAGCGCGATCGGCGGCATGTAGCTGGGGGCGTCGTCCATCCAGCCGCGCTGGGCCGGATCGAGCGAGCAGAAGTGGTTGCGCACCACGAAGCCGCCAGGCGGCGGCGCCGGGATCGGGCTTTCGGCCAGCACGAAATCCTCGGGAACGGGGGTGCCGACCGGGCGGCGCATCAGCAGGAAGCGGCGGTTCATGGGTTCGGACCTCTCTCGACCGTCAAGCCACGACAGTCGCGCCTGCGGGGTGGCGGCGCACCTGTGACATTTGGCAGTTAAGGTCGATCGCCAATTCATTGCATACAATGCCTGTCGGTAGTCAGCGATCGCTCGCACACCGGCCAGGGAGAGTTTGTCATCATGCGTAACGCCTTCAGCCGCAGCGTGGCCATTGCCGCGCTTTCCACCACCGCCATCATCGGTATCGCCACGCCCGCCTTCGCGCAGGACGCGAAGCCCGAGGCCACGGCGCCCGACGCCGGCGAGATCATCGTGTCGGCCCGTCGCCGCGATGAAACGCTGCAGTCGACCCCGGTGGCGATCACCGCGGTCAATACCGCGATGCTGGAAGCCAAGGCGGCGGTGAACATCGGTGATCTTCAGGGCGCGGCGCCGGGCCTGCTGATCACCCAGCAGAATTCGGGCGCGCAGGCGGCCAACATCTCGATCCGTGGCCTGACCTATGCCGACATCGAGAAGTCGCAGACCCCGACCGTGGGCGTGGTGGTCGATGGCATCACCATCGGCACCAACACCGGCCAGCTCCAGGACGCGTTCGACATCGCGCAGATCGAAGTGCTGCGCGGGCCGCAGGGCACGCTGTTCGGCGCCAACACCATCGGCGGCGTCGTCAACATCCAGCGTTCCAAGCCGACCATGCAGACCGGCTTCAAGGGTGAGTTCACCTACGGCCAGTGGAACACCTGGTCGGGCAAGGCGATCGCCAACTTCGGCGACGGCAGCACCTGGGGCGTCAAGCTGTGGTACTTCCACAACCAGACCGATGGCTTCTATAACAACGTCACGTTGAAGAAGAGCGCCGGCTGGAGCAAGGCCGACAGCATGGGCGGCAGCGTGCTGTTCAAGCCCGCCGGTTCGGACTTCGACGCGCAGCTTACCGTCGAGAACGTGATCCAGAGCTTCGATCCGGTTGTCGCCAACATCGCCAAGACGGGTGAGGTGTTCTGCGCATTCGAGCCCGCGCAGGAATGCAACCGCAACTCGACCACCGACATCTACACGGTGTTCAACGCCGCTGCCGACAGCCACTACCATGCGCCTGACGCGACGCTGACGATGAACTATCAGCTCGGCTCGGTGAAGCTCAGCTCGATCACCGGCTGGCGCCACAGCCGCGAAGAGCAGACTCAGGACTTCGATGGCTCGTCGGCCGACCTGTACTACGTCGATCGCCGCCAGCACTACACCCAGTGGAGCCAGGAACTGCGCGCCGCCGGCAACCTGTTCCACGGCTTCGACTACGTCGTCGGCGGCTACTACTTCAAGTCGAACTATGACCTGACGCAGTGGTCGCGCGTGTTCGGCTTCGCGCCGACCACCCCGCCGACCCTGTTCGACAAGAACGCGCAGCACGTCGAGGGCAAGACCGAGAGCTATGCGCTGTTCGGCGACTTCAACTGGGCGATCATGGACAAGGTCCGCCTGTCGTTCGGCGGCCGCTACAGCCACGACAACAAGCAGCTCTACAACGGCTTCGCGCCGGGCGTGCTGGTCGATCCGGCCAGCGTCTCGCTCAGCAAGTTCGCCGCAGTGGGCACCGGCAACGCCAGCTTCAACAAGTTCACGCCGAAAGTGGGCCTCGATTACCGCCCGAACCGCGACGTGATGCTCTATGCAAGCTGGTCGCGCGGTTATCGTTCGGGCGGCTTCAGCCCGCGCGCTGCCACCGCCGCCACCGCCAGCACGCCGTTCCAGCCGGAAACCGTCGATGCCTTCGAAATCGGTGCGAAGCTGGCCACGCCGGATCACAAGCTCGAGGTCAACCTTGCGGGCTACATTTCCGACTACAAGAACATGCAGCAGAACCTGACCGTCCCCGGCGGCCCCACCGGCAACCAGACGATCACCGGCAACGTTCCGGGCGGCGCGATCATCAAGGGCATCGAAGGCGACTTCACCCTGCGCCTCGCCGAAGGCCTGCGCATCACCGGTTCGGCCGCGATCATGGACTCGCACTTCCGCAACTTCGTGACCTGCGGCGTCTATGGCGGCACCGGCACACTGGCCGCCAACACCTGCGGTGCGGCCGGTCTGGTCCAGTTCGACTATTCGAAGAACAACCTGATCTATGCGCCGAAGTTCACCGGCTCGCTGAACGCCGAATACACGGTGCCGACCAGCTTCGGCAAGGTCGTCAGCTCGATCGGCTGGCGCCACATCAGCCCGTATGACGAGCAGCTTTCGGTCCAGTCCACCACCGACGTCAAGAACGCCGGCGGCCAGGTCACGCTGGTCAATGTCAACGGCAACGACAGCCGCGTGCGCACCGTCACGCAGGACCTGATCGATGCCAGCGTCACCTTCGATTTCAAGCTTGCCAGTGCCGATGCCTACTTCCGCGTGTTCGGTCGCAACCTTGCCGATACCCGCACCACCACCCACGCGTTCACCGTGGCGGGCCTGTGGTCGTTCGGCATGGGCCTGGAGCCGCGCACCTGGGGCGCCACCGTGGGCGTGAAGTTCTGATCCACCGGATGTAAAGTCCACCCTTGCCGGGGGCGCGGTCGGGATTTCCGGCCGCGCCCCCTTCTTTTCAGGAGAACATGATGGCACGCTTGAACGGAAAGATCGCGTTGATCACGGGGGGCGCCTCGGTGCCGGGGCTGGGCAGCAGCACCGCGATCCGTTTCGCCCAGGAAGGCGCGACGGTATTCATCACCGACCGCGATGCCGCCGGGGCCGAGACGGTTGCGGCGGGCATCCGCGCTGCCGGCGGGCAGGCGACGGCGCTGGCGCACGACGTTACCAGCGAGGCTGACTGGGACCGGGTGATGGCCGCGATCGAGGCGGCGCATGGCCGGCTCGACGTGCTGGTCAACAACGCCGGCATCGCCGTGCTGCGGATGATCGAGGACTTCACCACCGACGACTGGATGTTGCAGAACCGGGTCAACCTCGACAGCGTGTTCTATGGTTCCAAGCGGGCGGTTCTGGCGATGCGCAAGGCGATTGCCGCCGGAGCGCAGCAGGGCGGCTCGATCATCAACATCTCGTCAGTGGCGGGGATCGCCGGGGTGCCCGGCTGTGCCGCCTATGCCGCGGCCAAGGGCGGGGTGCGGCTGTTCTCGAAGGTCATCGCGATGGAATGCGCGAAGGAGCAGATCCGCTGCAACACCGTCCACCCCGGCATGATCCTGACCAACATGCAGGGCGTGGCGGCAGAGGACAACGCCGACAATTACGATGCCACGCTGGCGCTGGTGCCGATGGGCTACATGGGCGATCCGCTGGACATCGCCAACATGAACCTGTTCCTGGCCTCCGACGAATCGCGCTACATCACCGGCGCCGAAATGGTGGTCGATGGCGGCATGATGGCGCACTGATGACGGGGCAGGGAAAGCGGTTCAGGCCGCTTTCCCTGCAACCCAGCGGATCGCGTTTTCCACCAGTTGGCGATAGTGCGGGCTATCGTAAGTCGCCGGTCCGTCGCCCGGTTGCAGATAGACGAGGCGGCTTGCCAGTACCTGTTTGGCCCAGCCGATCACGGCGCTGCCCTCGGGATGCTCCCAGCCGTCATTGCAGAACATCCGCCCGCTGACGGCGAGGTCGGCCGACCAGAACGCATCGCGGGTGAAGCTGGCCGATGAGCGCAGCAGCGGCGTGGCACCGTCGGGGAAGGTGGGGCACAAGTACAGTTCGTCGGTCAGTTCGAAACTCTCGGGCAGGCCCGCCGTCACCGGATGCCCCGCCATCACGCTGACCTGGTGAGTCACGTCATGGCGATAACCGCTGTCGGGCCATGCGGCGCCTCGCACGGTGCCGG
This sequence comes from Sphingomonadales bacterium, assembly GCA_018971065.1. The sequence continues at coordinate 31,395 of JAGWVC010000009.1, forward strand.
GGTGATAGAGAAACTGCCCGCCCAGCCACTCATGGTATTCGGTCCAGGTCGGCCATCCCGCCAGCGCATGATGCAGCGCCACCACGCCCTTGCCCTGTTCCAGCAGCGCGCGAAACCCGGCCTTCAGCGCCGGTGTCGGCTCGCGATAGAGCGGCGCGCCCGCCTCCGCCTCGAAATCCAGCCCCGGCATGTCGTAAAGCACCAGCGCGTCGAACCCGCGCATCGCCTCGGGGTTCATCAGCAGCGCGGCGGCGGGCTGATCCACCATCGTCGCGGCAATGCCGTCCATGCTCTGGAACACGGCATCGAACGCGGTGCGGTCGAACGGATGGCCGCGCACCGCCACCAGGCACTGCAACGGCGCGCGATGGCGGATGATCGGCATCAGTCGGCCACCTTCACCAGCACCTTGCCGATGGCGCCGCCGCGCAGCATCCGGTCATAGGCGGTCAGCACGTTATCAATGCCCACAGTCTCGTCGAACGGCATCGCCAGCGTGCCCGCATCGTGCCAGGCGCGCAGTTGCGGCAGGAATTCGGCGCCGCGATGCAGGAAATCGGGGATGAAGAACCCCTCGATGCGCAGCCGCCGCATCAGCACCTGATCGAACCGGGCGGGGCCGGGCAGGGGGGCGTCGCGGTCATAGGCGGCGACCATCCCGCACACCGCGACGCGCCCGTAATGCGCCATGTTGGGCAGCACCGCATCGAGCAGCGGCCCGCCGACATTGTCGAAATAGGCGTGAACGCCGCCCTCGATCTTCGCCAGCGCGGCGGCGACGTCCTGCCCCCGATAGTCGATCGCCACATCCACGCCGAGTTCGTCGCGCAGCCATGCGCACTTCGCCGGGCCGCCGGCGATGCCGATGACGCGGGCGCCAAGGTTGCGCCCCACCTGGCAGGCCAGGCTGCCGGTGGCCCCGGCGGCGGCGGATACCACCAGCCATTCGCCCGGCTGCACCTTCGCCACCTCCCGCACGCCGACCAGCGCGGTCCAGGCGTTCATGCCCAGCGCGCCGAAATGCTGGCGCGGATCGGGCAGGGTATCGTCCACCACTTCCAGCCCGGCAAGATCGGGCGTGACGGTGGAGAATTCGGCCCATTGCCCGAAGCCGCGCACCAATGCGCCCGTCGGAAATCGCGCGTCACGGCTTTCGCTGACGCGGCCCAGCACCAGCCCGATCATCGGCTGGCCCAGCGGCAGCGGTGGCTGATAGCCGTCAGTGCGCGGCCCCATCCACATCCGCGTGCCGGCATCCATCGACAGCCATTGCGCCGCCACGCGCACCTCGCCGTCCGCCAGCGGCGCCAGCGCGGCGGTTTGCAGGCTGAGCGCCTCGGCAAAGGCATTGCCTTGCGGGTGGCGGTCCAGCCGCCAGAAGCGGTTCTGTGTCATGTCGCTCTCTCCTTGCCGCGCAGAGTGCCCCAGCCCGCGCTACATACCACCTGTCCATTGTCCGAGGTCGCCCGCAAGCACCAACGCCCGCCTCCCCGAAGGGAAGCGGGCGTCGTGCCTGAACCGGAATGGCCGGATCAGAATTCGGTCTGCAGTTCCAGGCCCCAGGTGCGGTTGGGCACGCGGTCGCCGAACCAGAACGGCCCGGCATAGCTGGAACGGACCACCCGGCCGCCGCCGTGGAATGCATCGCTGACGAACGCCGACAGCTTGTATTCCTTGGTGCCCTCGAAATGGCCGGTCCAGGTGATCGAGCCATCGACCGAGGTGTGCGCCGGGATGATCTCGCGGTGCTGGCCGGACCAGTCCACGCTCGATTCGGTGGCATAGTGATCGACGTACTTGACGTTGCTGCCCAGCATCAGCGTGTTGCCGTGGCCAAGATCGAACGTGTAGTCGCCGCCCAGGCTGAAGTTCCACTTCGGCGCATAGCGAAGCTGCTTGCTGGCGCTGAGGTCGTTGCCGTTCTGGTCGAGGAACTGCAGGTACTTTGCGCTGAGGTAGCCGCCCGAACCGAAGAAGTGCAGTTCCGGAATCGGCCGGTACTGCGCCTCGACCTCGACCCCGCGGAAGCGCGCCTTGCCCGCGTTCTCGACGAAGGTGATCGTCGATGCCGGGTTCAGCGGGTTGGTGCGGATCTGGTCTTCCTGCTTGTTCTTGTAGTCGGTCTGGAACACCGTCAGGTTGAACAGCGCCTTGTTGTCGGCGAACTTGGTGCGCAGGCCCAGTTCGTAGTTATCGACGGTTTCAGGCTGGTACGGCCCGATCGTCTGCGGCAGCGAGCCGGGACGGCCGTTCCACCCGCCCGAACGGAACCCGCGCGACCACGAGGCATAGACCATGATGTCCTTGGCCAGGTTCTGGTCGATCGACACGCGCGGGGTGAAGCGGTTGAACGCCAGATGCGGGTTGCGGCACGGCGCGTAAGTCGAGTTCGGATCGGGGCAGTGGAACGCCGGCACGGTGTAGGGCGCCGGCTTGTCGACGTGGAAGTCCTTGGTCTCGTGCGTGTAGCGGCCGCCCAGCGTGATGCGGGTGTTCGGCGTCACCTTCCAGTAGGTTTCGGCGAAGGCGGCATAGGACTTGGCGGTCTGCCCGGCGTTGAAGGTATCGACCAGGTTGGCCGGGTTCTGCGTGGCATCGGCGATGTAGACGTTTTGCACGTCCAGCGCATAAGTGGACTGGAAGTAGTACAGCCCGGCGACGATGTTGAACAGGCCGTCGAAGCTGGTGTCCACCCGCAGTTCCTGGCTGAACTGGTTGCCGTGCAGGTGGCGCACCGGATGGAAGAACGGCGTGCCGGGGGCGATGGCATCGCCCATGTTGTCGATGTCCAGGCTGTCCTTGTTCTTCATGTAGCCGGTGACCGACGAAATGGTGAACTTGTCGGCCTTGTACTTCAGGTTGGCGGTGACATTGTCGCCATCCAGCGGTGCCGAGAACGGCACGCCACCGAACGAGGCGCGATAGCCGCTCGCTTCATAGGCGGCCTGGTGGTTGCTGAAGCACAGGCCGACGACGCAGGCCAACTCGTTCAGCGGGTTGGTGGGGTCCGACGACTTGTACGACATGTTGACCGGGTTCGGGTAATGCGACCGGTCCTTCATGTGTTCATAGGTGACCAGCGCCTCGAAATTCGGCGACGGCGTGAACAGCAGCGAGCCCTGCACGTCGAGCCGCTTGATGCCCTGTTCGGGCCGGCCGGTGGCGGCATCGTAAGTGAAGCTGTTGCCGTTGTTCGAGAAGATCGCCAGCTTGGCGGCCAGCACGTCCTTGATCAGCGGCGCGTTGAGGATCGCCTTGAAGTCATGGCGATCGTACGAACCGACGGTAGCCGACAGCTTGGCGCCCCATTCGCCGGTGGGGCGGGCGCGCTTGATGTTGATGATGCCGCCCACGGTGTTGCGGCCGAACAGCGTGCCCTGCGGGCCGCGCAGCACTTCGACCGACTCGACGTCGAACATGTCGACCAGCGCGCCGGTGTTCGAGGCAAGGAACACGCCGTCGATCGAGGTGGCGACGGCGGGCTCGAACGAGCGCTCGATGTCGGCAAAGCTGATGCCGCGGATCGAGGCCGAAAGCGTCGCGCCTGAATACTGGACCTGGCCAAGCTGGACGTTGGGGATGTACTTGGCGACCGCGCGGATGTCCGGCACGAAGCGGGTTTCCAGCGCCTTGCCGCTGATCGCGGAAACCGCCAGCGGCACGCTCTGCACGTCCTCGACGCGCTTGCGGGCGGTGACGGTGATGACATCGATGCCGCCGTTGTCGGCGGTGTCGGCAGCGTCTGCCTTCGCCTGCTGGGCCAGCGCGGGCGTTGCCGCCAGGCAGGTGGCGGCCAGCGCGGCCAGGCGCACGGCGGCAATCATCGTGGAACGCGGGCGCAAGCGGCCCGCGACGGCAGCATAGGCCATCTCTCTCTCCCCATTGGTGGTCCGGCGGTTCAATGCCGCGGTGGATGCGGTGAGCCGGTGCGAACGGGGTAGAAAGAGTAGGGAACGGGCAGTACTGCCTTTTTTGTCAGGAGTGCCCGTTTCCTATCACAAGTGTCAGGTTTTCGACTTTCCTGTCAGCAGCCCTTCGGCGCGTGCTGGCGGTGGATGTTGCGGAAGGTGCGCGACCGGAACAGCCAGCGGCCGTCGCGCTTCACGCAGGTGTCCTCATAGACGCCGCGATCGCGCATGGTGATGTCGCCCTGATCGTAGATTTCGGAGGTGTAGCTGCGCACCACCGCGCTGTCGCCGCTCACCTCGATCGAGCCGGGCCAGGCCTCGAACATGATGCCGGGGTACTGCTTCATTGCTTCCACCCACAGCGCGACGATATTGGCACGGCCCTGCTGCGTCGGGAATTCGGGATAGTCAGGCATCGCCCACACCCCGTCCTCGGCCCAGGTGGCGCCCCAGGCTTCGGGGTCGCGGCGGGTCACCGCGTCGGCGTAGGTCTCCAGCAGTTCGCGGATGGCAAAGCGGTCCTCGAAGGGTCCGGTGAAAGGCATGGCATTGTCTCCCGTATGGTTCTGGCGTGTGGTTCCGGAGCCGAGCCTAGCGAGGGGCGTAGCCGGGCGAACCTGTTACAGGTGCGAGGGCCTCACCGCGTCACCGGCAGTTCGTCGATACCGGGCGCGGCGTCGGGCACGGCCACCTCGATCATGCCGGCGACGATCCGCACCGGAAACGTGCGCAGATCGCGATAGGTGCCGCCGATGCAGCGTCCGCTGGCCAGATCGAAGCGCGCGCCGTGCAGCGGGCACATCACTGCGCCGCGCCGGACCCGCCCGGTGGAAACCAGCGCCGCCTGGTGGGTGCAGCGGTCGTTGACGGCATGGAAACCGGTTTCGGTGCGCGCCACCAGCACGTGCCAGCCGCCAAGGCGCGCCGTGGCCTTGCCTTCGGCGGGAAACGCGGCTTCGGCCAGCAGCGGGTGCCAGGTTTCGGACATCGCGGCCTCAGGCAATCGTGGTGGGGATCAGCACGTCGCCGCCGCGCCAGTCGCGCGCGGCTTCGGCAACGGCGGCATAGAAGTCGGTCAGCGCGGGCAGCGGGGCGTAAAGCTCGGTCATGTGGCCATAGGCAGCGCTGGTGTCGGCAAAGGCGAACACGAAGCCATCGGTCATCACCGCACGCTGCGCGGTGGGGAAGCCTTCCGCCGCCAGCCGCGCTGCCGCCGCATCGACATCATCGACGAACAGGGCAACGTGATGCAGCCCCCAGCGGCCCGCGCCTTCGGGATACATGTCGCGCATCGCCGATGGGCCGGGGTTGTTCTGCTGGACGAACTCGATCATCACCGCGCCCCACTGGCCATAGGCCGAGCTGTGGTCGAACGGCCGTTCCACGCCGCGATGCACCGACGATGCCAGCGGAATATTGTCGGCGATGAAATACGGACCGGAACCGAAGCGGCGATGGTGCGCCAGCGCGGCCGCGCGAATGTCCTCGCAGAAATAGGCGATCTGGCGGATGGGCAGGCTCACAGCGTCGAGCCACCGTCGATGCGGAATTCCGCCCCGGTGGCGAAAGCCGATTCGTCGCTGGCAAGGTAGACGGCGATCGCCGCGATCTCCTCGGGCTTGCCCAGCCGGCCGATCGGGTGGGTGGCGACGAACGAGGCATAGAGCGCGTCCGGCGTGTCGGATTGCGCCATCACCTTGTCGATGATCGGGGTGTGGATCGCGCCGGGGTGGACCGAATTGCAGCGGATGCCATAGCCCTGTTCGGCGAAGTGCAGCGCGCAGGACTTGGTCAGGTGAGTCACCGCCGCCTTGGCCGCGTTGTAGGCCACCAGGTTGCCCTGCGCGCGCACCCCCGCCATCGACGACATGTTGATGATCGAGCCGCCGTGTTCGCGCATCAGCGGGATCACATGCTTGCAGCCCAGGAACACGCCCACGACGTCGATCTCGATCTCGTGCATGAACTGCGCCAGCGTCACCTCCTCGATCGAGCCGAGCGTGGTGATGCCGGCGTTGTTGACCAGCACGTCCAGCCGGTCGCAGGTGCCCAGCGCTTCCAGCCAGCTTTCCTCCGCCGAAACGTCCAGTCGCACGAACCGCGCCGCCGCGCCCAGTTCCGCCGCCAGCGCCTCACCGGCGGCGACATCGATGTCGGCCAGCACGACGGTTGCGCCTTCGGCCACGAAGCGCCGGGCGATTGCCGTGCCCAGCCCCGATGCTCCGCCGGTCACCAGGGCGATCTTGCCTGCCAGTCTCGTCATGCCGCCATCCTCTCGCGCTTTCGCCAACCATACCCGCCGGCGCGCCAATGCCGTGCTAGCCATATCGCTAGGTTTCCGCGCCCCGCCAAATGGCAGAGGACAGGCGGCATCAACCGGGAGAGCCTGCATGACGCCGCAAGACATGATCCAGTTCGTCGATGACCTCTATGCCGCCACCGGCGCGGGCGATTTCGACAAGGCGGCCGAAATGGTCACTGACGATTTCTTCATCACCGAGGCGGACTGCATGCCGATGGCGGGCGTCTATCGCGGCAGGAACGCGCTGCGCGAGCTGTTCGTGAAGGTGATGGGCATGGTCGATGTCGCCGCGCTGGACCGCGTGCAGACCACCGCCGGCGGCGACCATGCCGTCACCATCCTGTCGTTCCGCTTTGCCGATCCGGCGCTGGCCCCGGCCGAGCTGTGCGAGATGTTCCGCTTCCGCGATGGCAAGTGCTGCGAGATCCGGCCGTTCTACTTCGACCCGGCGCAGTTCATCGCCGCTGTGGAAGCAAAGCGGGCCAAGGGCTGACCCTCAGGTATTGGCATTCCCGCCGTCCACATGCAGGGCGGCGGCATGGCTGTAGCGCGCCGCGCTGGACGCCAGCCAGACGATCGCTTCGGCCACTTCGTCGGGCTTGACCAGCCGGCCCATCGGGTGGCCCTTGGCAACCCCGGCGATCAGGTCGGGCAGGGCCATCCCGGTAAGCTGCGCATAACGCGCGAATATCGCGTCCATCATGTCCGATTCCACCGCGCCGGGATGAACCGAATTGACCCGGATCGGAAAGCCCAGAGTCGAGAATTCCAGCGCGGTGGCGCGGGTGAACATGCGCACCGCCGCCTTGGTGGCGCAGTAGGCCGCGTTGAACGCCGCCGGCTTGTCCGCCGCGCCCGAGGCGATGTTGATGATCGCCGCGCCGCCTTCGCGCAGCGTGCCGCTCTTCGCCATCAGCGCCGCTGCCGCCTGCGTGCCCAGGAACACCCCGGTGACGTTGATGTCGAACGCGCGGCGGAACTGTTCGACCGGCATCGCGTCGATGCGGTCGGTCGGCGCCACGCCGGCGTTGTTGACGAGGATGTCGAGCCGGCCGTGCCGCGTCTCGATCGCCGCGATCACCCGCGCCCAGTCGTCGGCGCTGGTGACGTCGAGCGCGAACCAGTCCCCCGCTTCGTCCACGCCGACGTCGCTGGCGATCACGGTGACGCCCTCGCGCCGCAGTGCCGCGCAAGTGGCCGCGCCGATATTGCCGCGCGCGCCGGTTACCAGTGCTACCGTGCCGTTCAGTCCCAGTTCCATCGTGATCTCTCCGCCAGTATGGGCATGGTCATGGTCCGAACCGGCGATCACCCGCCACTGGCGCTTCGACTAGTCGCGGGCGGGAGCAGACGGTGGGAACAGGGGCGAAATGGCGGGAGAGAGACGATGAAGGCGGCGATCTACAGCGAAAATGGCGGGCCGGAGGTGTTCCGGGTGGTCGATCTGCCAAACCCGGTGCCCGGCGCGGGCGAGGTGCTGGTGCGGATCGAGGCGATCAGCATCGAGGGGGGCGACCTGCTGGCGCGCCGCAACACGCCCCCCGGCACGCCCCCGCGCGTGAAGGGCTATGCCGCTGCCGGGCGCATCGTCGCCGTGGGCGAAGGCGTTTCGGCGTGGGCGCCGGGCGATGCGGTGACGACGTTCGCGTTCGAGGGTTCGCACGCCGAACTGCGGGTGGTGCCGGCCAGCCATTGCTGGCGCATTCCCGACGGCCTGGCGATGGCCGATGCGGCGGCGGCGCTGATCACCTACGGCACCGCCGCGCTGGCGCTGCGACTGGCGGGGTTCAGGCCCGGCCAGTCCGTGCTGGTTACCGGCGCGGCCGGCGGCGTCGGCATCGCCACCATCCAGCTTGTCGCGCAGGCCGGCGGCCGGGCGGTGGGCACCGGCAGCGACATGCGGACGCTGGACGCGCTGCGCGAATACGGGCTGGCCGAGGCGATCGACACCACCACCGGCGCCATCGACACGCAAGTCCGCGCGGCGCTGGGTGGCGGCGTCGATTGCGTGATCGACAATATCGGCGGGCGCAGCGTGGCCGACGGGCTGGCGGCGTTGAACGACGGCGGCACGCTGGTGCTGGTGGGCCTGATCGACCGCGATGTGCAGCGGATCAACCCGGTCACGCTGTTGCTGCGGCGGTTGACCGTGGCGGGATGCTTTCTGGGGCCGATCATCGCCGAGCCGGACGTGAGCGCGCTGATCGACGGCATTCTTGCCGGGCTGGCCGCCGGGCGTCTGCACATGCCGGTGGACAGCGTGTTCCCGCTGGCCGACGTCGTTGCCGCGCACACCCGGGCCGAGGCACGGGGCAAGCTGGGGCGGGTGGTGATGACGGCCTGAAACGGCGCGTCCCGGTTGCGCCGCCGCAGGGCAGCGCAACCGGGGCGATCCCGGTCGTTGGGGCTGATCAATCGTTGGGAATATTGCCGCCCAGGTGCTTGCCGGCGATGTAGCCGAAGGTCATGCCCGGCCCGATCGTGCCGCCGGCGCCGCCATAGGCCTCGCCCAGCACGGCGGCGGTGACGTTGCCGGCGGCATAAAGCCCGGGGATCGGGTTGCCGATCCAGTCCAGCACTTGCGCGTCGCCGTTCAGCCGGGGGCCGCCGCAGGTGCCCAGCGCGCCCGATTCCATCTTCACCGCATAGAACGGCCCCTGATCGATCAGGCCCAGCGTGCGGTACGGCGGCTCGAACGCCGGATCGCCCCACATGTAGAAGTTGTCATAGGTGTTGTCGCCGCGATTGAAGTCGTCGTCGTGGCCCTTGCGCACCATGTCGTTGAACCGCGCCACCGTCGCCACCAGCCCGTCGGCGTCGATGCCGGCCTGCTGCGCCAGTTCCTCCAGCGTGTCGGCCTGCATCATGTACGACGGGATCGGGCCGCCGGGCATCGAGGTGAAGGTGGGGTACTTGTCCTTGTAGCGCTGGTCGATGATCAGCCAGAACGGAAGGTTGGCATAGCTGTGCGTGCCCGCGTCGAACGCCACCACTGCCTTGCCCATCGCGTTGTAGTTCGCGGCCTCGTTGACGAAGCGCTTGCCGGTGCGGTTGACCAGGATCGCGCCGGGGCGGGCGCGTTCGTCCGAACCCAGCATGTAGTTGGGCTTGGCGCCGCGCTGGGGCTTCATTTCCAGCACGCTCTGCTGCCAGAACGCGTTCTGCATGTTGCCGAGCTGGGCGCCGGCCTCGATCGCCATCAGCAGGCCGTCGCCCTCGTTCTCGGGCACGCTGACCGGGCCGGTGAGTGGGCCGCGAATGAACGCCTTGACCAGCGTTTCGTTCCATTCGAACCCGCCGGTGGCGATGACCACGCCGCGCCGGGCGTGGACGCGGAAGTCCTTGCCGTTGGCATCCTCGGCGATCACGCCGGCGATGCGGTCGCCGTCGCGAACCAGCTTGCGCGCGCGCTTCTCGAACTCGACCGGGATGCCGCGCTCGATCACGGCCAGGTACAGCGCGCCGATCAGCGCCTGGCCCAGGCCGCGATAATCGCCGGCTTCGCGTTCGGCCAGCGTGGCGGCGTCCAGCGTGCCATCGATCGCTTCCTTGAGGCTGCCGCGCACCGGATAGGCCATCTTGGTGGGGTTGACGCGGGTGGCCCACTTGCCCAGCCGCTCGAACGAGAACGCGTCGTTGTCGAGGCTGCGCCCGCCATCGGGCTTGGCGCCGGGCAGGTAGGGCTGGTAGTCGGGGAAATCGGCATAGGCGTGGAAGCGCACCGGGGTGCTGTCTTCCACCCAGCGCACCATCTGCGGGCCGTATTCCATGAACGCGCCCAGCGTTTCGGGATCGAGCGCCTCGGGCGCCAGCGCGTCGAGATAGGCGACGATGTCCTCGTCGCTTTCGGCGATGCCGGCGGCGATCTGGTGGTGGTTGCCGGGAATCCACAGCATCCCGCCCGACATCGCGGTGGTGCCGCCGACCATGCCCGATTTTTCGAGGATGACCACGTCCTTCGCGCCGAAATCGCGCGCGGCAATCGCCGCGGTCAGCGCCGCGCCGCCCGAGCCGAGCACCACGACATCGGCTTCCAGGTCCCACTTGATGGCTTCGCTCATCATCCGTCTCCGCTTCGATTCCTGATCGTTGGCGCCCATGTGCGGGCGAGGGTGGCGCGCCGCCACTCCACAAAGTCCTAGGCTGGTTGCCAATCGCCGAGGGTCGAGACCGTGTCGTCCAGCCGCACCAGCGTCTTGCCGGTGGTCTCGCCCGACATCAGCCGGATGAACGCCTCGGGCGTGGCGTCGAGGCCGGTGGAGACGTTCTCGGTGGCGACAAGCTTGCCGGTGCGCACCCAGTCGGTCAGCGCATCCTCCGCCTCGTGAATCATGTCCTCGGCCTCGTAGGCCAGGAAGCCGCGCATGGTGATGCGGTTGACCAGCACCTGCCAGATGTTGCGCAGCAGGTAGGGCTGGGTCTGATTGTTGTAGTTGGCGATCATCCCGCACACCGGAATGCGGCCGAACGCCTTCATGCGCGGCAGCACGGTATCGAGCGTGACCCCGCCGACATTGTCGAAATAGAGGTCGATGCCGTTCGGGAAATGCTTCTCGATCTCGGCATCAAGGCTGGCGCAACTGCGGTAGTTGATCGCCGCATCCATACCCAGTTCCTCGGTGACGATCCGCGCCTTGTCGTCCGACCCCACGGTGCCGACCACGCGGCAGCCCGAAAGCTTCGCCACCTGCCCGCCGACCGAGCCGACCGCGCCGGCGGCCGCACTCATCAGCACTTCGTCTCCGGCCCGCATCTCGCCATAGCGCTTCAGCCCGACGTAGGCGGTGATGCCCGACCAGCCGCACGCGCCCATGTAGGCGGTCAGCGGCAGGTCCTGCGCCACGCGCACGTTCTCGAAGCCGACGCCGCCCGGGGCGATGACCGAATGGGTTTCCCAGCCGGTGAAGCCCCGCCCGTAATCACCCTCGCGGAAATCGGGGTTGCGCGACTTGACCACGCGCCCCAGCACCATCGTCGGGATCAGCCCGCCCAGCGGCACCGGCGGCATGTAGCTTTTCACGTCGTCCAGCATGCCGCGCACCGCCGGGTCGATCGCGAAGACGCGGTTTTCCAGCAGCACTTCGCCGTCCGCCAGTTCGGGGACGGGGGCTTCCTCAATCCTGAAATTGGCGGGAACCGGCACCCCGGTGGGGCGCGCGTTCAGCACGATACGGCGGTTCATCATCGATCCTGTTCCCGATTTTCGTCGCGCTTTTGCGCGGATTTCAATCCATGAAGCCGCGTTCGTTCGACGCATCGAACTTGCGCACGCCTGCCGTGTCGATCCGTCCGGCCCAGGCGCCCAGCACGCCCATGACCGTTTCCTGCGAAAGGTGCGTGGCCAGCGCGGCGGCATCGCGCCAGCGTTCGTAGACCAGTATGGTGCCGTCCGTGGCGCTGTCGATCGCAAAGTGGTAGCCTAGGCAGCCATCCTCGCGCAGCGTGGGTTCGACCAGCGACCGCAGCGTGTCGGCAAGCTCGACCACGAGCGCGGGACTGGTTTTCAGGTGTCCGGCAAGAATCAGCATGGCAGCGGGGGCCTTTCGTGTGTTTCGCGCATCGGCTTCACGCCTTGCCGTTACCAGGCGGGGGCGTCGCCCTCGGGCACGGCAGGGCCGGTCAGCCAGTTGCCGGTGATGCCGATCGTCACGGCGGTGCCCTTGTCGACCACGGTGTCGGGATCGGGCGACTGGAACATGATGCGGTTCGGCGCCCAGACCGAGCCAATGATCTCCTCTTCCCCGGCCGCCAGCACCAGGCCGACCGCGCCCAGCATTTCCAGCGCGCGCTCGCGCGTCTGGCCGCGCACTTCGGGGACATAGGCCTTGGCGGCATCGTCGTGCCGCTTCAGCACGCGGGCGGTTTCGCGCGCGGCTTCCTCGGCGGCCAGCTTTTCGTCGAAGGCCGGGCCGTGGTAATCGATCTCCCAGTCGAACGAGAGCATGTTTTCCAGGATGTCGGGCAGGAACGGCGTCATCCGCAGATGCGCCCAGTGCGACATGTAGCGCTCCATCGCCTCGTAGCTGTCGATGTCGCAGCAGTTGGCGAAGTCGAAATCGCCCGAGTGGAAGCGGGTCTTCACGCACAGGCCGTGGCTGTAGTCGCGCACCTCGCGGTTGAGGTGCGACAGCTTCTTCACTTCCTCGATGAAGGTGTCGATCTTTGCGGGATCGGCATCCTTCTTGAACTTCAGCATCACGACATGGCGGATCATCGCAGTCTCCCGGATCGCGCCGTCGAAGCGCCGCGAATTCGTGTCCGAACCTAGCGGGCGGCTCCACTGCTGATGACTGGTCTATTGATCAGGTCGCAAGCGCGCGTGCCAGCCGCGCCGCCAGACCACCCTGCGAGGGCGTAGTTGCATAGGGCCGGGGAAATGGTCGGGGAGACAGGATTCGAACCTGCGACCCTCTGCTCCCAAAGCAGATGCGCTACCAGGCTGCGCTACTCCCCGGACCTGTGACGGCCTTAGGTTTCCTGCCGGGCGTGCGCAAGGGGTTTGCAGCGCGGTGGCGTCAGCCTGCAACGGTGGGCGAGGGGCGTTTCAGTGCCATCGCCTCGCGCGGGTCGCGGCCCGCGGCCAGCAGCGCGGCGATCGTTTCCAGCCAGGGGCGGGCGTGGCCGAGGTAATGCAGGTAGCCGTCGCACAGCCAGTTCAGGCCCGGCTCGCCGTCGCGGGTTTTCAGGAACCGGTGTTTCGGGCAGCCGCCCCAGCACAGTTCCAGTTGCGGGCAGGCTTGGCACTGGCCGGGCAGCGTGGTGCGCTTGGCCTGGCCGAAGGCGTGTTGCCGGGTCGATTCGACCATCGCCGCCAGCGGCGTCTCGGTGATCCGGCCCAGCGCGTGGTCGGGATAGACGAAGTGGTCGCACGAATAGACCTCGCCGTCGTGCTCCACCACCAGCGCCCGGCCGCATTCGGGCTGGTGGACGCAGACCACGCCGGGCGCGCCGACCAGTGCCGCCAGCGTCCATTCGAAGTTCATCACGAACACGCGGCCCACGTCCTTGCGGCGCCATTCGTCGAACACGGTGGCCAGGAATTTGCCCCATTCGCGCGGGCGCACGGTGAACGGGGCCACGCCGGCGCCTTCCTCGCCCGAGGGGCCTTCGTGGGTAAACCCGGCGGCGGCATAGTCCGCGCCGGCCAGCCGCTCGATGATCGGCGTGAACTGGATGTATTCCACCCCTTGCGCCTTCAGCCAGCGATAGGTGGTCTGGGGGTGGCGCGAGGAATTGCGATCGACGCAGGCCAGCACGTTGTAGGCCACGCCATGCCGCTGCAGCCGTTCGAGCGCCGCCATCACCAGATGATGCGACGGCGCGCCCGAGCGGTAGCGGCGGTGGTGATCGTGGATGTCCTGCGGGCCATCAAGGCTGAGGCCGACCAGAAACGCGTTGTCGGCCAGGAAGCGCGCCCAGTCCTCGTCGATCAGCGTGCCGTTGGTCTGGAACGAGTTCTCGATCTTGCGCCCGGCGCCGTAACGCTGCTGCAGTTCCAGCGCGCGCTGGTAGAACGGGATACCCAGCAGGGTCGGCTCGCCCCCCTGCCAGGCGAACAGCACCGGCTGGCTGGCGGGCGTGGCGGCGATGGTCTCGCGCACATAGGCGTCCAGCACCGCGTCGGACATGCGCCGGGTTTCCTTGCGCGGAAACAGCGCCTCCTTTTCGAGGTAGAAGCAGTAGGTGCAGTCCAGGTTGCAGGCCGGGCCGCTGGGCTTGGCCATCAGGTGGAATCCGGCGGTTGCCTCAGCCATGCTTGCCGTTCCATCCCTTGCGAAAGCGCGTTGTCGTCCCGTGGCTATGTGGTCGCGAACCGCGCCGGGGGCAAGGCCGATCCGCAACAGCGGCTTTGCCGGGGCAGGGCATTGCCGGCGCGGCGGCAATGGCGCATCGTGGCGCTTTGCCGACAGGTGGAGACGGTCCGTGATCCTTTATGGCAGTTCGCTTTCGCCGTTCGTGCGCAAGGTCATGGCTGTTGCCGCCGAAAAGGGCCTCGTGCTGGATGTCCGGAATACGGCGCCCGGTTCGGACGATGCGGAATTTCGGCAGGCCAGCCCGCTGGGCAAGATTCCGGGGTTTCGCGACGGTGAGTTCACCATCGCCGATTCGACCGCGATCGTGACGTACCTTGAGGCGAAGTTTCCCGAACGGCCGATGCTGCCCGCCGACCCGGCCGATCGCGCGCGGACGGTCTGGTTCGAGGAATTCGCCGACACCGAAATGGCGCCGGTGGTGTTCAAGTGCTTCTTCCAGCGGATTGTCGCGCCGCTGTTCAACCGTGAGCCGGGTGACGAGGCGATTGCGCGGGAAGGCCAGACCCGGGACCTGCCGGTGGTGATGGACTATCTTGAAAGCGTCGTGCCCGAACCGGGCGCATTCCTGGTCGGCGGCGTGCTGACACTCGCCGACATCGCGGTGGCGTCGCCGTTCGTGAACTATGCCCATGCCGGCTGCCTGCCCGACAAGGGTGCCTGGCCGCGCACGCTGGCGTGGGTGGACAGCATCCTTGGTCGCCCCAGCTTTGCCCCGGTGATCGCCCGCGAAGTGGCACTGATCGCGCGATTACGGGGTTGAAGGGGCGCTATCGGCCGGGCCTGATCCTCATCCGTTGAACCACTGGCGCACCAGATTGGCGGTCAGCGCCAGGCTGACGGTGATCAGCATCGGCCGGATCACCCGCGCGCCGTGCCGGGTGGCGGTGTGCGAGCCGGCCCAGGCGCCGCTCATCGCCCCGCAAGCCATGCACGCCGCCAGTTTCCAGCGGATATTGCCGCCCCACGCGAACACCGCCACCGAAGCCAGGTTGCTGGTCAGGTTCAGCAGCTTGGTCAGGCCGGTGGCGCGGGTCAGCCCCAGGCCGCGCAGCGATACCAGCGTGATCGCGAAGAACTGGCCGGTGCCGGGGCCGAAGAACCCGTCATAGAAGCCGATGCCGCTGCCGAAGGGCCAATAGCCGCGCGTGCCCAGCGTCGGCTCGCCATCATGGTCATGCATTCGCGGGCTGAACAGCGTGTAGAGCGCGACGCCGATCAGCAGCAGCGGAATCAGCAGCTTCAGCACCCCGGCGTCGATCCGCTGAATCGTCCACGCGCCCAGCGCCGCGCCGGCCAGCACGAAGCCCACCAGCGGCAGGTTCGGCCGCAGCGCGAACAGACCGGCGCGGTGATAGCGCAAGGTGGCCAGCGCGGTGCCGCACACCGATTGCGCCTTGTTGGTGCCCAGCATCACCGTTGGCGGCAGCCCGGCATAAAGCAGCGCCGGCACCGTGATCAGCCCGCCGCCGCCCGCCACGGAATCGACAAAGCCGGCCAGCACGGCAACCGCGGTGAGCGCCGCATAGGCGGTAAGCGAAAGGTCCATCCGCAGGGATTGGCGCAATCCCGGCAGGGCGACAAGCCTGCTTCGCAACCGCAGCATCGGCAATGCGCACAACGGCGTATCCACAGTGTGGCCCCGCGCGCCGATGACATGGCCATGCGGAACAGAACCCGGGGGGACGGGCGCCGCAACAGGGGGCCACGAATGAACCAGTTACCGGCGTTGCCCATGACCAAGCGCGACCTGCTGTCGATGATCGGCAAGACCGCCGGTTCGACCGCGATGTACATGGCGATGTCCAGCTTCGGTCAGGCGCAGGCGTCCACGTTCAAGGGGCCGATCACGCTCGATGGCGATCCCAAGGGCGCCAGCGTGCTGATCCTGGGGGCGGGCGTGGCCGGGATGACCGCCGCCTATGAGCTGGAAAAGGCCGGGTACAAGGTTCAGGTTCTGGAATACAACGCCCGGGTGGGGGGGCGTTCGTGGACCCTGCGCGGCGGCGATACCTATACCGAACTGGGTGGCGCCACCCA
Organism: Sphingomonadales bacterium; assembly: GCA_018971065.1. The sequence goes on from JAGWVC010000009.1 coordinate 47,456, forward strand.
GCACTGCGAATTCGCGCCCGGCAACTACATCAACCCCGGCCCGTGGCGCATCCCCACCGAGCATGGCGGGCTGGTGCATTACTGCAAGCAGTTCGGCGTCGGCCTGGAGCCGTTCCAGCAGAACAACTACAACGCCTACCTGCACAACACCAAGGCGTTCGGCGGGGTTCCGCAACGCTACAAGACCATTCAGGCCGACTACTACGGCCACGTTTCCGAACTGCTGGCCAAGGCGGTGAAGAAGAGCGCGCTGGATGACGTCGTGACGGCAGAGGATCAGGCGATCCTGCTGGAATCGCTGCGTTCGTGGGGCGCGCTCGACAAGGATTTGAAGTACGTCAGGGGCAGCGCCAGTGCCGGCCGTCGCGGCTGGGACAAGGGGCCGGGTGGCGGGCTTTCCGCCGTGCCGATCCCGTCCGAACCGCTGGATATGCATACCGTGCTGAATTCCGGGCTGTGGCGCGCGATCGGCGGCAACCTTGCGGTCGAGCACCAGTACGCGATCTTCCAGCCGGCCGGCGGCATGGATCAGGTGGCCAGGGGCTTCGGCAAGGCGGTGGGCCACATGGTGCGGCTGAACAGCAAGGTCACCGCGATCAGGCAGCACGGGGCCGGCGTCACCGTCGATTACCTCGACACCACCAGCGGCGCGAAGCTGACCGCCAGGGCCGACTATTGCCTGTGCTGCATTCCACTGACGATCCTGAGCCAGATCGAGGTGCAGGTGGGGCCGGAACTGGGCAGCGCGATCACCGCGATCCCCTACCTGCCGGGCCTGAAGGTGGGGCTGGAGTTCAAGCGCCGGTTCTGGGAACAGGATGAGCAGATCTATGGCGGCATCACCAGCACCGACCTGCCGATCGGCTCGGTCTCGTACCCCAGCTATGGCTATGGCAGCCAGGGACCGGGCGTCTTGCTGGGGGCTTATGCCAACGGCGCCTATGCCTACGAGTTCACCACGCTGTCGCCTGCCGAGCGGGTGCAGCGCGCGCTGGAATTCGGATCGCAGATTCACCCGCAGTACAAGGCGGAATTCCTGAACGGGGTCGCCGTCGGCTGGCACCGGGTGCCGTGGACACAGGGCTGCTTCGCGATCTGGACCGAGGAAAGCCGGGCCGCCCACTACAGGAACCTGTGCCGGATCGATGGCCGCATCCTGCTGGCCGGCGAACACGCGAGCTACATCGGCGGCTGGCAGGAAGGCGGCATCACTTCGGCGCTGGATGCGATTCAGCGGCTTCATCAACACGTGCTGGCGAGCTGATTCGATGAGCAAGAACCTGATCCTGAGCCTTGCGCTGGGTGCGGCTGCCGGCGTGTTCACCGCTGCCGCGTCGGCGCAGACCGCCGGCGAGGCGCAGACGGCTGCCGCGATGTCGGCGCCGACGGTCAAGCCCGGCGATGCCGATGGCGCGTTCGTTACCGGCGGCAAGTTTTCCGAGCCGGATGGCGACACGCTCTATCGCCGCGTCTGTGCGGGCTGCCACATGCCCGACGCCAGGGGGGTCAGCACCGGTGCCGGGTTCTATCCGGCGCTGGCCGGCAACCCGAAGCTGTCCGCCGGGGCCTATCCGGTGACGATCGTGCTGAAGGGCCTGCACGGAATGCCGCCGGTGGGCGCGATGATGAGCGACGATCAGGTGGCGATGGTGGTCAACCATGTCCGCAGCCACTTCGGCAACCGGTTCAAGGACAAGGTTTCCGCTGCCGACGTGAAGGCGCTGCGTTGAGCGGCTCTCGCTTCGGGGAAAGGGGGCAGCCGGCGGATGGAGCCCGTTCCGGCCGCCCCCTGACCGACGCGCTTCCCCGGCGCGAGGTCCTGCGTGGGGCAGGGGCTGCGGGGCTGGCGCTGGGCCTTGGCGCGTGCGGCCCGTCGCGCCCCGTTGCCGCCGCGTCGCCGGTGGGGGCGAAGCCGCTGCTGACGCCGATGCGGCTGACGCTGGACCAGTTGATCGATGTGAAATGCTGCATCCGTCCGCTGCGCGCCGCCGGGCCGAACCTGTCCACCGAGACGATCGGTGATACGCTGGTGGTCCACAACTATGGGCACGGCGGCAGCGGCTGGTCGCTGTCGTGGGGATCGGCCGAGGTTGCGGTGGGCAAGGCGATGGCGACGCTGCCGCGCGAGGTGGCGGTCATCGGTTGCGGCATCATCGGCCTGACCACCGCCGTGGTGGCCCAGCGCGCCGGGCTGAAAGTGACGATCTACGCGCGCGAGATGATCCAGCGCACCCGCTCGTACCGCGCCTCCGGCTCGTTCACGCCGGATTCGCGGGTGGCGCTGGCCGAACCGGCCGGTGCGGCGTTCGGCGACCTGTGGGAGAAGATGGCGCGCCTGTCATGGAAATCGTTCCGGACTTATCTGGGCCAGCCGGGCAATCCGGTGGAATTCGGCGATTCCTGGGCGGTTTCCGAAAGCCCGATCACCCGCCGCCACTGGCCCGCCGATCCCGCCATCACCGAAAGCTGGAGACCCGGCGGTTTGCCGCAACAGAACAGCGAGTTCGCCCACTACAACGAGCGCATCAAGGACATCGTGCCGCAGCCGGTGGACCTGAGCCCTGAGGAAAACCCGTTCCAGCTTCCCTATGCGCAGCGCTCGTCGCAGATGTATTTCAACTTCGCCAGCTATGGCCACGCGCTGCTCACCGAGTTTTTCGAAATGGGCGGCAGGTTCGTCAATCGCGAGTTCCATGAGCCCGGCGAGCTGGCCGGCCTGCCCGAAAAGACCGTGATTCATTGCACCGGCTATGCGGCCCGAGACTTCTGGCGCGACAACACGATCATCCCGGTGCGGGGCCAGACCGGGTGGCTGGTGCCGCAGGACGAGGCGCATTATGCGCTGCGCTATCGCAACCTCTCGGTGCTCTCGAAGCGCGACGGCATCGTGGTGATGAACAACCTCGATGCTTCCGGCCATGACCTGGGCGAGATGCTGGGCGTGGGCGATTCGATGGAACTGCCCGATCGCGCGCCGATCGAGGAAGCGCTGAAGACGCTGCAACCGCTGTTCGTGCCGGGGGCAAGGGCATGAGCGCGCGCCTGTTCCTGCTGGCGGCGGTGCTGGTGCTGGCGATTGCCGCTGTCGAACCGGCGCCCAACGGCACCGCGCAGGGCGTCTACACCGCCGCGCAGGCCGATGCCGGGGCGCAGGCTTATGCCGCGCGCTGCGCGGTGTGCCACGGCGCGGACCTTGCGGGCACCTGGGAGATTCCGGCGCTGAAGGGGCGCTTCATCGCCAACTGGGGCCGCGCGCGGCTGTCGCAACTGCATGATTATATGGGCCACGCCATGCCGCAGTTCGCCCCCGGCACGCTGGACCCGCAGGACGATTCCGCGATCATCGCCTTCCTGCTGCGCGAGAACGGCGCGCCGGCAGGGGCCACGCCACTGCCGATCGACAAGGCGGCGCTGGCGCGAATCAGCATCGATCCGGTCGTGCCACGATAGGGGGCGATCGGCCTGCCTGTGATTGTGCGTCAGCGTCATTCGATATGGTGCAGTGCACAAATCCGGACGTGCTGGAGTGCGCGGCGATCGATTGAAATTGCTCTGGAATGGGTGTCGTGCCGGGGGTGCAATTTGACTGAAACCGTTTGTGATTGCCAAGAAACTACGGATATGTTGTATTGAATTCCGCACGGGGCAGCAGAGAAAGCCACATGGCAGCGGGCGCACGAACAGGGGTAACGATTGCAGGGCGTGGCATGATTTGCGATTGCTGCATATGCGAAATTCGTCATGCTGCATCAGCGTATCATGAATGCCTGGCGCTACCGGGCGGTTCGCTTCGTTGATCGCTGCGGCGGCCTCTTCGGAACAATCGCACGCCGCACTGTCGCTGCCTCACGCCTACCGCCCCGGCCCGGCGCTGGGCCTCGTCTTCGCCGCCTGCGTGCTCGTCTGGGGCCTGCTGGCGCTGGAAACCGCCGAGCGTGACTGGATCGACTGGCCGTTCCATGTCGCCACCGCGCTGGCGCAACTGGCGATCTGGATCGTCGCCTTGCGGATGCTGCGGCAGTGGCGTCGCCAGGCCGATCGGGATCGCGCGCACGTTGCCCAACTGGCGGACCTGCTGCGCGCCAAGGAAACCGCCGAATCGGTGAACCAGGCCAAGAGCCGCTATCTGGCCAACGTCAGCCACGAAATCCGCTCGCCGTTGAATTCGATCTATGGCTATGCGCAACTGGTCGAGAGCGACTATGGCGTCGAGGCGCGCGAGGCGGCGCGCGTCATTCGCCGCTGTGCCGAGCATATGTCCAGCCTGATCGAGGGGCTGCTGGACATCTCGCAGGTGGAACACGGCGTGCTGCGCGTCAACACCGAGACGGTGCGGCTGGAGCCGTTCCTGACGCAGGTCATGCGCATGGCCCAGCCCGGCGCCACCGCCAAGGGCTTGCGGCTCGACCTCGTCACCGAAGGGCGCCTGCCCGAATTCGTCCGGCTGGACCAGGGCCGGCTGCGGCAGGTGCTGATCAACCTGCTGACTAACGCCATCAAGTACACCGATCGCGGCGCGGTCACGCTGTACCTGCGCTACGTCGGCCAGATCGCCACGTTCGAGGTGCGCGATACCGGTCCCGGCATCCCGGCGGCAGACCGGGAAACGATCTTCGATCCGTTCGAGCGTGGCCACGGCGAACAGGTCTCGCGGCCCGGCGCCGGGCTGGGCCTGTCGATCGCACGGGCCATCACCGGCATTCTCGGCGGTTCGCTGGAACTGGCGCAAAGCACCGCAAAAGGGTCGGTGTTCCGCGTGACGATGATGCTGGGCGAAGTGGTCGGCACCGTGGTCGAGGCGCAGAGCCACCGCCAGATCAGCGGCTATCACGGCCCGGAACGCCGGGTGCTGCTGGTCGATGACGATGCCGAGCAGCGCGGCTTCGTTGCCCACCTGTTGACCCGGATCGGCTTCGACGTCACCTCGGCAGGCGATGGCCGCGCCGCGCTGGCAATTGCCGCGCAGGCCGACTTCGACCTGGCGATCCTCGACATCACCATGCCCGGCCTGTCGGGATGGCAGGTGGCCGCCGCAATCCGCGACCTGCAACCGAAGGGGGCTGCAGGTGATGATGCTGTCGGGCAATTCGGGCGAGATGCACGGGCCGGAATTCCGCAGCCAGCTTCACGATCATTTCCTGATAAAGCCGGTCGAATTCACCGCGCTGACCGAGGCGATCGGCGGCCTGCTCAACCTGCAATGGGTGGTGGCCAAGCCGGACGAGCCACCAGCCGCTTCCGCCGCCTCCGCCCCCGCCCCCGTCTCGTCACCAGACCTCGCCGCCCACATCGGCCACCTGCGCGACCTGCTGCGCATCGGCTACCTGCGCGGCATCGAGGAGGCGATCGGCAAGCTGGAACCCGAAGCGCCACACCTCGCCCGGCAACTGTATGAAGCGCTCGACCGCTTCGATCTCGCGGCGTTCAGCCGCATCCTTGACGGAGTTTCCGCATGAACCCACCCGGTCACACCGACACTGTCCTCGTCGTCGATGACGAGCCGGATTCGCTGCGCATGTTGTCCCGCGCGCTGGAGGCGGCCGACATTTCGGTGCTGATCGCCACCAGCGGCCAGACCGCGCTGGACCTGCTGGGCCATATCGTTCCCGACCTGATCATCATGGATGCGGTGATGCCCGGCATGGATGGTTTCGAGGTGACAACCCGGATCAAGAAGCGGCCGGAACTGACGAATATCCCGGTGATCTTCATGACCGGCCTCACCGAAAGCGCCCACGTCGTCGAGGCTTTCGAGGTGGGCGGCATCGATTATGTGCGCAAGCCGGTGAACCTGTCCGAACTGGTCGCGCGCGTCCGCGTCCACATGGCGCAGGGCAGGGCGGTCCAGGCCAGCCTGGCCAGCCTCGACGCCACCGGGCGCATGGTCATGGCCACCGACGCGCGCGGCAGCCTGCTGTGGTGTACCCCCGGCGCCGAAGCCGCGATCGGCCGCGTGGCCGAAAGCCCGCAACAGGGCACGCTGCCGCCCGAAGTTTCCGGCAAGCTGGAGCGGCTGCTGGCGCGCGGCGCCGCGGTGGGCAGTTCGGTGCGCTTCGAGAACGGCACGGTCGGCTCGCTGGAAATGGTGGTGATCGCCCATTACCGCGAGAACGAGGTGCTGATCCGCCTGAACGAACTGAACCCCGATCGCGATGTCGAGAAGCTGCGTGACCGCCTGGCCCTGACCCAGCGCGAGGCCGAGGTGCTGCTGTGGGTCAGTTATGGCAAGGCCAGCCTGGACATCTCCGAAGTGCTGGCGATCAGCCCGCGCACCGTGCAGAAGCATCTGGAGCGCATCTACGAGAAGCTGGGAGTCGAACGCCGGTCCGCCGCCGCAGCCATCGCCGTGCAGATGCTGAAGCAGTAAGGCTTACGGCTTCTTCGCGGCGATCGCCTCGATCTCGATCAGGTAGTACGGCCCGACCAGCGCGCCCACCTGGAACGCCGATCGCGCCACCGTGTTCGGGTTCTCGGCGGTGCCGAAGAACTGCCTGAACCCGTCGTTCACCCCGGCAAAATCCAGTTTGCCGAGTTTCGGGTCCGGCGCGATGAACAGCGTCAGCTTGACGAGGTCGCCCATCGTCATCCCTTGCGTGGCCAGGATCGCCTTGATCTTGCCCAGCACGCTGATCGTCTGCGTTTTCGAATCGCCGATGTCGTCGATCGATTTCACGTCGGCCACCGGTCTGGCGGGATCGACCGGCGAGGGGAGCTGGCCCGAGATGTAGAGCATGTCGGTGCCCGCGCTGACCCGCGCGGCATCGAGGATCAGCGCCTGCGGATTGCGCTTGATGCGCGTTACCTGCGCCTCGGCGGCAAGCGGTGCCAGCAGCATCGTGCCGGCAATAGTCAGCGCCATCTTTTGCAGCATTTCCGGGCCTTTCCATCGTTCGCGGGATCGTCGGCACAGTTCCCCGCCCGCGCCGTGCAGGCCATGCGCAACTCGGCCCGCAACCGTACGCCAATCGGCGTATGGGATTTCCGCCCTCGATCCCGTCTGATGGCCTCACCGGATCGAAGGACCTGCCGACACGGACAGGCACCACGCTCAGGGGGGGCATAACAGAAACACGGGCACACCGGCGCTTGGCAGGCGTCATGCGCACCAGCCCAGGCTGAGGGAGAGGTCCTGCACCTTAATGGGGGATCTCCAGATGACGTGTAAATCGAAGGTCACAAGCATCGCCATCCTGACCACCGCGCTGGCCGTGCCCGGCGTTGCGCTTGCCGCCGGGGAGCCGGTGGCGGCGGCGGCGCCGGCCGCGCCCGAGGCGCCGCAGGGTGACATCATCGTCACCGGCACCCGCGCCGTCGGCCAGCAGGCCGCGCAATCGGCCACGCCGATCCAGCTCCTGTCCAGCGATGCGCTGACTCACGTCGGCCAGCCGAATCTCAACCAGGCGCTGACCCAGATCGTCCCCTCGTTCCAGGCGCAGCAGCAGGGCACCGACATGGCCAGCTTCTCGCTCTCGGCCCGCCTGCGCGGCGTCTCGCCGAACCACACGCTGCTGATGGTCAACGGCAAGCGCCGCCACGGCAATTCGATCCTTCAGGTCATCAACGGCGCGTTCGGCGGCTCGGCCGCGCCCAGCCTCGATCTGATCCCGCCCGACATCGTCAGCCGCCTCGAAATCCTGCAGGACGGCGCCGCCGCGCAGTACGGTTCGGACGCGATCGCCGGGGTCATCAACATCATCCTCAAGCACGATACCCAGGGCGCCACGATCAAGGCCAACGTCGGCTCGTACTATGACGGCGAGGGCTTCACCCGCTCGCTCAGCGGCAACATGGGCTATGCGCTGGGCGATGCCGGCTTCCTCGACATCTCACTGTTCCATCGCCGCAACGACTATACCACGCTGGGCACCGGGCAGACCTCGGTCACCAATGTCGATGGCACGCCCAACACCGGCGTTTCGGCGCTGTTCCAGCCGATCTATGCCGGGCTGACCAACAGCCACGCGCTCAATCACGTCACCGGCGGCCAGCCGAAGTCCGACCTCGACGTCGCGTTCTTCAACGCCGGGTACGATTTCGGCAGCATCCAGGCTTATGCCTTCGGCGACGTATCGTACCGCGATGGCAAGGCGCTACAGGGCTATCGCCCGCCCAACCGCATCTGCCCGGCATCGGGGGCCACGCCGTCGAACTGCTTCGCCCCCACCGTGGCGGCGGGCATGATCCCGATCATTGAGGTGAAGCAGAACGAATTCTCGCTGACCGGCGGCCTGAAGGGCGATATTTCCGGGTGGAACTGGGACGAAAGCATCACTTATGCCTCGGACCACGCCGACGTCTATACCGAGAATTCCGCCAACCTGACGCTGTTCCGCAACACCGGCAACACCCCGCGCGACTTCTATGATGGCGGCTTCAAGTTCACCCAGCTCACCACCACGCTGGACGTGCGCAAGGAATTCGATGTTGGCCTGGCCGGTCCGCTGACCTTCGCGTTCGGCGGTGAAGTGCGCAAGGAAACCTACGAGATCAACGCGGGGGATGCGCTGTCCACCTATTTCGAGGGCGGCCAGTCGTTCCCCGGCTACCTGAAGAGCGATGCCACGAAGAAGACGCGCAAGGCCCAGGCGGTCTACATCGACCTTACCACCAAGCCGGTCGATGGCCTGCTGGTGGAACTGGCGGGCCGCTACGAACACTACAGCGATTTCGGCAGCACCCAGATCGGCAAGATCACCGCGCGCTACGATTTCAGCCCGGCCATTGCCATCCGCGCCACCGCCAGCACCGGATTCCGCGCCCCGTCGATGCCCGAGGTCAGCTATTCGGCCACCAATGTCTCGCCCACGGCGGCAACCGTACAGTTGGCGCCCGGCTCTGCGGGATCGCTGGCGGCCGGGTTCGGTGCGCTGAAGCCCGAGAAGTCGGTCAACCTGTCGGCCGGGCTGGTGTTCCGCCCGGTGGCGCGCCTCGTCGTCACGCTTGATGTCTACTACATCAAGATCAACGACCGCATCGTCAGTTCCGGCTCGATCACCGGCAAGCGCAACGGCGTCGATGTCACCACGCCGCTGATCAACGGCCTGACCCCGGCAGTGCTGGTGTCGCGGGCGATCGCCGCCAGCGGCAAGGCGATCGATCCCACCGTCGGCACCCTGGCGATCCAGACCTTCACTAACGGCATCGATACCAGGACAACCGGCATCGAACTGTCGGCGCGTTATCCGGTCACCACCGACATCGGCAAGTTCGACCTGTCGCTGGGCATGAACTACAACAACAACAAGGTGACGAACAACAAGCTGGGCACGCTGTTCAACGCCCAGGCGCAGGCGATCATCGAAAGCGCCTCGCCGAAGACCAAGATCGTCGCGGGCGTCAACTTCGAGCACGGGCCGTTCACGGCGGTGATGCGCGCCACCTACTATGGCAAGACCGTGTCGCTGGTCAGCCCGGCCGTCAACACCGTCTCGCCCATCGCCGGCAACTTCTGGCCGGTGGAAGTGCCCGCTGCGGTGATCGCCGACCTGGAACTGAGTTTCGACGCCACCAAGTGGCTGAACCTGGCGGTGGGCGCGAACAACCTGTTCAACAAGGTCCCGCCGATCCCCCGCCTGCTGACCACCGCCGACATGCCCGCCGGCGTGGCGGTTCCGGTCAACGGCACATCGCCCTACATCAACGGCCAGTCGGGCATCGATGCGCCCTACACGTTCGGCCCCTACGGCACCAAGGGCGGCTACTACTACGGCCGCGTCACCGTGAAGTTCTGACCGCCCTGCCGGGTGGCGGGCGATGCCGCCGCCACCCGGCGATCCCGCGATTTTCAGAGAGGATGAACATGCGCACGTTCCTGCTGCTCAGCGCGCTGTCGTTGGCCACCACGGCCCAGGCCCGGCCAGTCCCGCCCAAGGCCGAAATCGTCCGCACCAGCGCCAGCCCCGCCGCCGTCATCGCCAGCACCGCCACGGTACCGCCGGGAAGCAGGCTGGTCTGGCTCTCGGGCGCCACCGCCTCGCCGGTCGATCCGGCAAAACCCGACGAATTCGGCGATACCGCCACGCAGACAAAGTCGATCCTCACGAAAATGAAGGCCCAGCTTGAAGGCATGGGGCTCGGGATGGGGGATGTCATCAAGATGAACGTGTTCCTTGTCGCCCCCGAACCCGGCGGTCACATGGATGCGCCCGGAATGAACGCGGTGTTCAAGACCTTCTTCGGCACGCCGGAACAACCCAACAAGCCTACCCGCACCACTGTGCAGGTGGCCGCGCTGGGCCGCCCGACCACGCTGGTCGAGATCGAGGCGGTGGTCGCCAAGGCACCCTGATGCGCTGTCATGCGATGCGTCGTCGATCGTGCGATCGACGGGGCGGGCTGGACCGGTGGCGGACTGACAAGCCCGTCATCTGCGGGCGGACGCCGGTGGTCCCGAAGCCGGCCATGCCCGCCCCGGAACGAAAAAGGGCGCCGATGCGGCACGCGCATCGACACCCTCCAGCCGGGCCTG
>JAGWVC010000096.1 GCA_018971065.1 Sphingomonadales bacterium
CAGCGGAGCCATCCGCGCCCAAGCTGCGTCGCTCAGCACCAATCGATCCATAACACCCAAGGCCGCCTCCAAAAGACAGCCTTGAATCAGACTTTCCCGCAAATGGGAATCCTAAGAGTCCACACCACCTAGAACTGCAGCCTGATACCCGCGTTGATGCCATGCGCGCTGTAGCCGCTGCGCAGCGTGCCCTGATAGCCGACGAACAGCGAACCTTCGTCCTCGAACACGATGTTCATGCCGCCGTCGATGTCCATCTCGTGTTTCACCGGCGCCAGCCCGGCCACGGTGAACGTCGTCGCGGTGTTGCCGTCGAACCACGCGGTCACGCTGGAATCGCCCGCGCTGCCCGTCGCCATCCGGTACTGCGCGCGCAGATAAGGCCGCCACTTGCCGGTGCTGCGCGTCACGTTCATCCCCGCCAGCAGGTCGGTCCGCGTCGCGCTGATCCCCGGCAGGGTCAGGCTCGCCGCCCCGGCGCCGGTCTCGGTGAACCCATCGATCCGCCCGCTGGCGAAATCGATCCCCACGAACGGCTCGAACGTCATCCCCGCCGCTTTCAGGTCCAGCCCGGCGGTGGCATTCGCCTTCAGCAGGTGCTCCTTGCCCAGCCCCTTCGCGGTGTCGGTCGCGGTGCCCACCGCCACCGTCTTGGTCGCCGACAGGTGCCCGAACAGATAGCCCACCTGCCCGGTCAGATGCAGCGGCCCCAGGTTATAGCCGCCATAGGCCCCCAGCCCCAGCGCGCGGTTGGTGCCGTCCATCGTCCCGCCGGCATAGGCAAGCTTGTTCCACGACGCCGTGCCCGAAACGCCCACCACATAGTTCGACCCGCTGAAGTCATAGCCCATGTTCAGCCCGAACAGCTTCGATTTCGACGTCCCCGCGCCGCCCCCGCCGAACTGGAACTGCCCCATGCCGCTGCCCCACCAGCCGCTGGTCGGCTGCGCGCCGTTGAAATCGCCCAACCGCTGCCCCACCGCGCGGGTCCACATGTTGCCCTGATCGCGCAGCGCCTGCGCATAGGCGAGGTAGCCCTGCGGCGACACCGCGTCCAGGAACGCCTGCGCCTGCGCCGTGGTCAGCACGTCCACCTGCCCCACCAGCGTCGCCTCCGCACCCGCCGGCGCCGCGCTCGCCGCCGTCACCAGCGGCTGCAATGCCGTCGCGATCGTCAACTGGCTGGCGGTGCCGATCCCGGCCAGCGCCTGCGCATATGTCTGCGTGCGCTGCACCTGGAATTCATAGGCCTGCTGCGCGCCGCTCACCGTCACCACGCCCAGCGGCACGAAGCTCATGAACGCGAAGCTGTTGCCGGTGATCGCCGCGAAATCCCCGCTGATGCCCTGGTCCGCAACGATCAGCTTGTAGGTCGCGCCGGTCGGATAGAACCCCGCCGCCACCTGCAGGTTCAGCGTCCCGCCCAGCGCCGCGCTGCCGCCGCTGCCGGTCAGCGCCAGTTGGCCGAAGTTGGTCCCCGCCGCCAGCGCCGCCGAACCCGGCGTTTTCAGCGCGATGTTCAGCACGCCAGCCGCGCCCTGCACGAAACCGCCGTTCACCGTCACCGCCGCCGGCGCGGTGGTCAGGCCGATCGTCAGCGTGCCGGTGTTGGTCAGGCCGGATGCCGCTGCCGCGCCCGCGCCGATCGTGCTGCCCGCGCCCAGCGTCATCGTCCCGGCATTGGCCAGCGCGGTGGCGTCACCGGTGGTGAACACGCCGGTATAGGTCGCGCCCGCCTCATTGACGAAGCTGACGCTGCCGCCGTTGGCCACCTGCGTGAACGCCCCGGTCCACGCCCCGGCATTGTCGATCGCGGTGTTCCCGGTCGAAAGCACCGCCCCGCTCAGGCCATAAGTCGTCGATTGATTGGTGAACCGCGACACCTGCGCGCCGCTGCTCGGCCCGAAGGTGATATTGCCGATAATCGCCGCCGTCGCCGACGACGTGTCGGTGAACGATCCGTTCGCGCCCAGCGCCACCGCCGGGGTTCCGCCCACGGCGGTCAGCGTGCCGCTGTTGGTCACGGTCGAATTGTCACCCGCCTGAATCGCCGCCGTCGTCGTCGCGCTGCTGCTCGACGAGATCGTGCCGGTGTTCGTTATCGCCGCATTGGCGCCGAACTGCACAACCGGCGTGGTCAGCGCGCCGCTGATCGTGCCGGCATTGGCCAGGCTGCCGTTATCGCCGATCACCAGCGGCCCGGTCACGGTCCCACCCGACGCCGCGCTCACCGCCACCCCGCTCGCGGTGTTGGTATACGTCGCCGACGTGCCGCTGCACGCCACCACCAGGCCGGTGCTGTCGGCGGTGCAGTCGGCCCAGGCCGGGCTGGCCAGCGCCCCCACCGAAACCGAACCGGCAAGCGCAAGCAGGCGCTGCGCGAAACGCGCGCGCGAAGCGGAAATGACCATTGCTATCCCTCTGAAAACCCGGTGAACCCGGCACTTCACGTGGTTTTCAGCCACTGAACCGCTTATGAATGAGGCCCTGCGCGAGACAATTCGCGACAGTGTAATGCCACCCTATCCCGGCAAGTAACCGCCCGCCCGCAGCCGCTCTACCGAATCCCGCGCCACCGGCACCAGCATTCCGTTGCGCAAACGAATCTGCACCAGCCGGCCATTGCGCTCGGTGCCGGCCACCGCCTCGCGCGCCACCCACCAACTGCGATGGACCTGCTCGCCCTCGGCGCCGTCCATCTCGGCGATGGCATCGCGCAGCCGCATCAGTACCAGCTCGCCGTGATCGGGGGCATGGACGCGGACGTAATGGTCCTCGCCCTGCAACGCCACCACCGGCCCGCCGAAACCCGGGCTCAACCGATCGAACAGGCGCGGCGGCGCGTCCTCCGGCACCGGCCCGCCTTCAGCCTCGCCAACGCCGTCCGCCGCGCCCGCCCGAGCCGGCACCACCGCCGGATGGCCCAGCCGATAGCGCAAGTCGATCCGCTCGGCCCACCACACCACCGCCAGCACCGCCACCGCGCAGATCAGCGAAAACGGCAGCATCACGCCATAAGTGATCGTGGAATGGAACATCGCCGCCCCGGCCACGGTCCACAGCAGCGACAGCGGAAACGCGGAAAGCACCACCACCCACACCAGGATATGCACCTGCGGCAGCAGCGTCTGCCGCGCCAGCACGTGCCCCGCCGCGATCGCCGGACGCACCACCACATAGGCCCCCGCCAGCAGGCTGCCCCAGTGGCCGACGCGGTGAATCATGTCGCCTTCCAGATAGGTTCCGAACGGTCCCAGGAATCCGACCACGCACGCGGCGATGAACATCGCCCACATTTCCAGCAGAAATCGCCGAAACGCCGCCAACCACACTGTCCTTTTCACGAAGCGCCAAACGGCAATCGGTCGGTTCTACGCAGAATCCGGGCGATGTTCCAGTGCGTCACGCAATCCCGCTTGCCCGCCAGCCGGCCTGCATCATCAGGCAGCGCAATCCAGACCTTCAACAAGGAACCCGCTCATGACCGCCACTTTCTCCCCCCGCAACGCGCTCGCGCTGATCGCCGCCGCGCTCGCCCACCTCGTGGCCTTCGCCGTCGTCCTCACCTGAATCCTGCCGCCGCCGCCCCTTTGCCGCCGCCGGTGCGATCACCCGCACCGGCGGCCATTTCATGATTGTCAGACAGGCGCTCCATCCGGCAATGCCGCGCAAACGAGTGCCACGGGAAACCCATCGATGTTCGCATTCCTGCATACCGACACCGGCCTAATGAAGCTGTGGCTGGCGCTGTTCCTCGGCGTCGCCCTCGTCACCGGCATCGCCACCGGCTTCTTCAAGGCCCGCAAGATCCAGCCCAACGGCTTCAAGTGGCGCATATTCCGCAACGAGATCGTGTTCGCGGTGCTCAACGTCGTCGTCACCGGCTTCCTGCTCGGCCCGCTCACGCATGTACTGACGAAGTACGGCTATATCACCTTCAAGCACGATCCCGCCGCCTGGTATGTCGTCGCCGGTGAATACGCGCTCTACTTCTTCGGGTTCGACACCTGGTTCTACTGGCTGCACCGCTGGATGCACAAGGGCACCCCCTATCGCCTGATCCACCTGCTGCACCACAAGTCCACGTCGCCGAACGTCGTCACCACCTTCTCGGTCAACCCGCTCGAATCGGTGGTCAATGGCGGCTTCGTGCCGCTGTTCACGGCGCTGATGTCGGTTCACGACACGACGATGGCGCTGATCGTGCCCACTAACGTCATCATGGGCATCTATGTCCACACCGGCTACGAATTCCTGCCGCGCTGGTTCAATGCCACCTGGTTCACCAAGTGGTTCATCACCACCAGCTTCCATGACCAGCACCACAAGACCTTCAACTGGAACTTCGGCGGCTACACCACGATCTGGGACCGTCTCTGCGGCACCGTCCACAAGCACTACGACCGCGATTTCGCCTACACCGGCGGCACCCGCAACCCCGATCGCGACGCTTGATCGATAACGGCGGGGGCGCTCAGGCAGCGCCCCGCCATTCCACCCAGGCGCCATGCGCCTGCGCCTCGCCCAGCAGCGCCCACTCGCCGTCCCCCGGCCAATACCGCACCCGCAGCTCATGCCGGAACGTCGCCCGGTTGGTCTCCAGCTTCACCCACGCCAAGGGCCGTTCCGCCGTGGCCCTCGCCCCCGCCGCCGCCATCGCCGCCTCGATCCGCGCCCGCCCGTCCACCGGCAGGTATTGCCACACGATCGAGTGATACAGCACCCGCGTCACGCCGCTTTCCTGCGGCTCGGCCAACCGCCGCTCCACCCAGTCCGCCGCATCGGCGCGCACCACCTGCGGCGGCTTGGCCCGCGCCAGTTCGATGATCGCCTGCAACCGCTCCAGCCGCGCGTGGTTCTCGGGCCAGACATAGGCCTCCAGCCGCAGCGCCTGCGCCGCATCGTCCAGGTCGATCGGCGCCACATCGCAGCCCTGAATCGTCACGATGTCCACCGGCGCCACCGGCGGCAGCGGCCCGCGCCACTCCGGCGCAATCACCACCGGCGACGCGTCAGGCCCCACGCTCACCCCGCCCAGATCATAGCGATACCGCTCGATCATCGTGTTGCACCCGGCACTCGCGCCGATCTCGTTCAGCTCGAACCGGGCGCCCACCCGCCCGGCCAGCCACAGCAGCCCCGCCACGATCGACGCCGACCGCCCCGCCTCGTTGGTCTGCGGCGGCCCGTCGAACCACGGCAGCAGCAGCGCGTCATGCGCCCGCACCACCGCCGCCACCCGCGCATCCACCGCGTCCTGATCGACCACCTCGCCGCGATAGACTGGCCCCAGCCGATCATCCCTGCCGGTCAGCAGCAGCCAGTGCAGCCCGCCCGCCAGCCGCAACGGCATCGCATCCTCCAGGCTCAGCCCCGGCCAGTCGCGCATCCGCCGCCCCACCGCCGTCGCCCCGTCCAGCAGCGGCACGAACCCCCGGATCACCCGCGCGGTCGCGTGCGCGCCATTGCGGTCGGAATGATCGGCCTGCCACGCCAGCGCGCGCAGCCCGTCGGCGATCTCCATCACCGGCTCCGCATCATCCCGTTCCGCCATCTGTTGCCCTTTCCCGCGCACACCCGTAAAGGCGCGCCCATGCCGAAACCGCTTACCTTCGCCGTGCCCAAGGGGCGCATCCTCGACGAAGCGCTGCCCGTCATGGCGCGCGCCGGCGTCGTGCCCGATGCCGAGTTCCACGACAAGAAGTCGCGTGCGCTGTCGTTCGGCTGTGATGGCTCCGACACCCGCATCATCCGCGTCCGCGCGTTCGATGTCGCCACTTTCGTCGCGCACGGCGCCGCGCAGATCGGCATCGTCGGCTCCGACGTGGTCGAGGAATTCGCCTACGCCGACCTTTACGCGCCGGTGGACCTGCAATTCGGCCGCTGCCGCCTGTCGGTCGCGGAACCGGTCGAACGCTACGAGGATGCCGAAACCGCCAGCCACCTGCGCGTCGCCAGCAAGTATCCCAACCTCACCCGCCGCCACTTCGAAGGGCTCGGCATCCAGGCCGAAGTCGTCAAGTTGAACGGCGCGATGGAACTCGCCCCCGGCCTGCGCCTCGCCGGCCGCATCGTCGATCTGGTCGAGACCGGCCGCACCCTGAAGGACAACGGCCTCGCCGAAACCAGCGTGATCCTGCAGGTCTCCGCCCGCCTCATCGTCAACCGCGCCGCGCTGAAGACCGACGATCGCGTCGGCCAGTTGGTCGAGGCGTTCCGCGCCGCCGTCGCCGCGCCGGTCGCCGCCTGATGCTGCGCCTTTCCACCCGCGATCCCGGCTTCGACAAGGCGTTCCGCCGCCTCGTTCGCGATCGCCGCGAGAGTGCCGACGATGTCGCCCGCGACGTCGCGCTGATCCTCGAAGACGTGCGCGTCCGTGGCGATGCCGCCCTCGCCGAACTCACCGCGAAGTTCGACGGCCACGCCTTCGCCTCGGATGAAGACTGGCGGATCGACGCCGCCACCTGCGCGCAGGCCTACGCCGATCTCGCCCCCGCCCTGCGCGATGCGCTCGACCTCGCCGCGCAGCGCATCCGCGCCTACCACCAGGCCCAGCTCCCCGAAAACCGCGACTATACCGACGACACCGGCACCCGCCTCGGCGCGGTGTGGCGCGCGGTCGATGCCGCCGGGCTGTACGTGCCGGGTGGCCGCGCCGCCTACCCCTCCTCGCTGCTGATGAACGCCATCCCCGCCAAGGTCGCGGGCGTGGAGCGCCTCGTCGTCGTCACCCCCACGCCGAAGGGCGTGATCAACCCGCTGGTCCTCGCCGCCGCGCACATCGCCGGCGTCGATGAACTGTGGCGCATCGGCGGCGCGCAGGCCGTGGGTGCGCTCGCTTACGGCACCGCGCGCATCAAGCCGGTCGATGTCATCACCGGCCCCGGCAACGCCTTCGTCGCCGAAGCCAAGCGCCAGCTATTCGGCGTCGTCGGCATCGACATGGTCGCCGGCCCCAGCGAAATCCTCGTCATCGCCGATGGCCGGAACAACCCCGACTGGATCGCCGCCGACCTGCTTTCCCAGGCCGAGCACGATCCCGCCGCACAATCGATCCTCATCACCGACGATCCGGTGTTTGCCGACGATGTCGCCGATCGCGTCGGCGTCGAACTCGCGATGCTGAAAACGCAGAAGGTCGCGGCCGAAAGCTGGAACACCCACGGCGTCATCATCGAGGTGGCCTCGCTCGACGAAGCCCCCGCGCTCGCCAACCAACTCGCCGCCGAACACGTCGAGATCGCCACCGACGATCCCGAGGCGCTGATGCGCGGCATCCGCCACGCCGGTTCCGTGTTCCTCGGCCGCATGACCCCCGAAGCCGTCGGCGATTACGTCGCCGGGCCGAACCACGTCCTCCCCACCGGCCGCCGCGCCCGCTTCGCCTCGGGCCTCTCGGTGCTCGATTTCATGAAGCGCACCAGCTTCATCCAGCTTTCGGACAATGCCCTGCGCGCCATCGGCCCCGCCGCCGTCGCGCTCGCGCACGCCGAAGGCCTCCCCGCGCACGCCCGCTCGGTCGAGCTGCGCCTTGGAAACCCGTCATGAACCAGCCCCCGAAATCCCGTGCCCGCTCCGCCGCCCGTCTCGGCGCGGTGCAAGCGCTCTACCAGTACGACATGGAGGCCACCCGCCTCCCCACCCTGCTCGACGAGTTCCACCGCCACCGCCTCGGCGCCGAGATCGAGGACATGCAGTTCATCGACGCCGAAACCGCGTTCTTCGACGATGTCGTCCAGGGCACCGTCGCCCGCCGCGACGAGATCGACGAACTGCTGTCGTCCAAACTCGCCGAAGGCTGGAAGATCGAGCGGCTCGACAAGACCATGCTCCAGATCCTCCGCGCCGGCGCTTACGAACTGCTCGCCCGCGCCGACATCCCCGTCGCCACCGTCATCAGCGAATACCTCGACGTCTGCCACGCCTTCTTCGACCAGCGCGAAGCCAAGTTCCTCAACGGCGTGCTCGATGCCGTCGCCAAAACCGCCCGCACGTGAAACGCGACACTGCCACCCAGACCCGCCTGTCCTGAGCCTGTCGAAGGACCGTACTTCCACTTCGCCCCCAGCCCCGCCGAGGCAACGATGAACGAAGCCGCCTTCATCACCGCCCTCCGCGCCCTCGCCCCCCACCCCGCCGCGCGTGGCCTCACCGACGATTGCGCCGTCCTCCCGTTCGGCGGCGAAACCCTCGTCCTAACCCACGACATGCTGGTCGAAGGCACGCACCTCGCCCCCGGCCAGTCGCTCGCCGACGCCGCGTGGAAGCTCGTCGCCACCAACCTGTCCGACCTTGCCGCGAAGGGCGCCCAACCGATCGGCGTTCTCCTCGGCCACATGCTCGGCACCGGCGACGAAGCCTTCCTGCACGGCCTGTCCGCAGCGCTCGCCCACTACGATGTCCCGCTGCTCGGCGGCGACACCGTGCGCGGCCCCGCCGATGCCCCCCGCGCGTTCGGGCTCACCGCGCTCGGCCGCGCCACCCATACCCCGGTCCCCGCCCGCAGCGGCGCCACCCCCGGCGACACGCTGTGGATCACCGGCCCGGTCGGCGCCGCCATGCTCGGCCTCGAAGCCCTGCGCTCCGGAACCGGCGACGCCACGCCCTACCTGCGCCCCGTCGCCCTGCTCGCCGAAGGCAGGACGCTCGCCCCCCACGTCACCGCGATGATGGACGTGTCCGACGGCCTGCTGCTCGATGCAGCCCGCCTGGCCCGCGCCAGCGCCGTCACCCTCGCCCTCGACAGCGCCGCCATCCCCATCGCCACTCCCGAATCCCGCCGGGCCGAGGCGCTGCGCTGGGGCGACGATTACCAGCTCCTGTTCACCCTCCCCGCTGGCGCGCAGCCGCCGCTACCCGCCCACCGCATCGGCCAGGCCCGGCCCGCCGGCCCTGCCCCGCTGCTGCTCGATGGCCACCCGCTCACCGAAGCCGCCGGCCTCGGCTACCAGCACTGATTCCCGCCACCGCCATTATGGCACCGAAGACTGTGCATTATTGGGCCACCTGCCGGATTTTAACCTTGCCAGCCCCAACCGCTTCCGTATGTTCCGCCCCAATTTGACACGGCGCAAACCCGGGTCAGATCAACAACGGCAATAAGCCATTCGCGGGCCAACCGGCCCAGGGGCAATCTTTTGGAAGAGGGGTGCGCTCGTGAATCTTGTCACGATAGCAATAATCTTGGGCCTGTTGGCCGTAGTCTACGGCTTCATAACCAGCCGGCAGGTGCTCGGCGCTGACGCCGGCAACGCCAAGATGCAGGAAATCGCCGCGGCCATCCAGGAAGGCGCGCAAGCCTACCTGAAGCGCCAGTACACCACCATCGCCATCGTCGGCGTCGTCGTCGCCGTCATCGTCGCCTGGGCACTGGGGCCGATCTCGGCCGCCGGGTTCCTCATCGGCGCGGTGCTTTCGGGCGTCGCCGGCTTCATCGGCATGAACATCTCGGTCCGGTCGAACGTCCGCACCGCGGCTGCCGCGCAGAAGGGCCTCCAGGCCGGCCTGACGCTGGCGTTCCGCGCCGGCGCCATCACCGGGATGCTGGTCGCGGGCCTCGCGCTCCTCGCCATCGCCTGCTTCTACTACTACCTGATCGAAGTCGCGCACTACACCGTCGGCCAGGGCGATCGCACCGTGGTCCAGGCGCTCACCGCGCTCGCCTTCGGCGCCTCGCTGATCTCGATCTTCGCGCGTCTCGGCGGCGGCATCTTCACCAAGGCCGCCGACGTCGGCGCCGACCTCGTCGGCAAGGTCGAGGCCGGCATCCCCGAGGATGATCCACGCAACCCCGCCGTCATCGCCGACAACGTCGGCGACAACGTGGGTGACTGCGCCGGCATGGCTGCCGACCTGTTCGAAACCTATGTCGTCACCGTCGGCGCCACGATGGTGCTCACCGCGCTGCTGCTCAAGGGCGTCGGCGCGCTGCTGATGCCGCTGATGGCACTGCCGCTGCTGATCGGCGGCGTCTGCATCGTCACCTCGATCATCGGCACGTATTTCGTGCGTCTGGGTGGCGGCAAGAACATCATGGGCGCCATGTACAAGGGCTTCCTCGTCACCGCCGTTTTGTCGGTCCCTGCCATCTGGTGGGCCATCAGCCACGCGCTCGGCGGCAACATGGAAGCGAACATCGGTGATCAGGCCTATTCCGGCCGCATCCTGTTCTACTGCTGCTTCCTCGGTCTGGTCATCACCGGCCTGATCATCTGGATCACCGAGTACTACACCGGCACCAACTATCGCCCGGTCAAGTCGATCGCCAAGGCATCGGTCACCGGTCACGGCACCAACGTGATCCAGGGCCTCGCCATCAGCCTCGAAGCCACCGCGCTGCCCACCGTCGTCATCTGCGCCGGCATCATCATCGCCTACCAGCTCGCCGGCCTCATGGGCATCGCCTATGGCGCCACCGCGATGCTGGCGCTGGCCGGCATGGTCGTCGCGCTCGATGCCTACGGCCCGGTCACCGACAACGCCGGCGGCATCGCCGAAATGGCCGGCCTCGACGATTCGGTCCGTGAAAAGACCGACGCGCTCGATGCCGTGGGCAACACCACCAAGGCCGTCACCAAGGGCTACGCGATCGGTTCCGCCGGTCTCGCCGCGCTGGTGCTGTTCGCCGCGTACACCACCGACCTTCGCGAGTTCTTCCCCGGCCTGACCGTCAACTTCAGCCTTGAGAACCCGTATGTGATCGTCGGCCTGCTGCTCGGCGCGCTGCTGCCCAACCTGTTCGGCTCGATGGGGATGACCGCCGTCGGCCGCGCCGCCGGTGACGTCGTCATCGACGTGCGCGACCAGTTCCGCGACAACCCCGGCATCATGACCTTCCAGTCAAAGCCGGACTATGCCCGCACGGTCGATCTCGTCACCAAGGCGGCGATCAAGGAAATGATCATCCCGTCGCTGCTGCCGGTGCTCGCGCCGCTGGTGGTGTACTTCGTGATCACCGCCGTCGCCGGCCAGGCCAACGGCTTCGCCGCGCTCGGCGCGCTGCTCCTCGGCGTCATCGTCGGCGGCCTGTTCATCGCCGTGTCGATGACCTCGGGCGGCGGCGCATGGGACAACGCCAAGAAGTACATCGAGGACGGCCACCACGGCGGCAAGGGCAGCGATGCCCACAAGGCTGCCGTCACCGGTGACACCGTCGGCGATCCCTACAAGGACACCGCCGGCCCCGCCGTCAACCCGATGATCAAGATCACCAACATCGTGGCGCTGCTCCTGCTCGCCGCCCTCGCCGCTCACGCCGGGGTCTAAGACCCCCGCGCACCGGCAAGGTGACACGAAAAACCCCGGCCGGAGCAATCCGGCCGGGGTTTTCCTTTGGCGGGAAGAACGCCAGCCCAACCCCACTTCGTCACCCTGAACTTGTTTGAACAAGTTCAGCTTCGCTTCCAGGGTCCATCGCGCCGCACCACCTGAGCCCGAGCAGCAAGCCCGCGACGCGCAAGAAAAAGGGAAAATGCGAGGGGGTCACCCCCTCGCGCTCCCGATTCCCTTCCCGTCAGCCCCCGCCGCATCCAGAGTGAATGGCCGCCATCAGGAAATGAAGCCGCTTCGCGGACAGGTAGAATTGGGGTGGGAAGTGGACGTGAGGAACCGCGCCTAATCGGGTTGAACAAGCGCCTCATTGCCAAAGAAACCGACCTGCATTTCACCTTTCGCGCCAACCAACGCGAGCGCCGCAAGCAAGCAGGAATACTTTTCCTGGAATTTCCTGACGTCACCCATATCCTCGGATGGCGGCTGGAATACCAAGCGACCAGCATCGGGACGAATGGCCGTCCCTGGCTTCAGCCCACAATGGGACTCAATGGCCGCAGCAAACGTTGCGTCAGTTTCAAAGCTGATGCGTGACGGAAAGCTTTCGAGTCGTCCAAGCTTGGCAAGTTCCGCTTCTGCAGCCTGGCGCGCCAGTGGCCTCAAGAGATCGGCTTCGTAATCCGAATACTGGCGTTGCAAGACTTTGTCCGAAAACGTCAAAAATTCC
Source organism: Sphingomonadales bacterium (assembly GCA_018971065.1). Next base: position 11,999 of record JAGWVC010000096.1, read on the forward strand.
CCGTTGCTACCCGCTCGGATGCAGGCAAAATGATTGGCCTTTGCTCCAGCGGCGGGAGTGATGACAATCTCATAGCCTTGGAGGTCATTGCTGTAAGCAATGCTAATCCCTGAAGTTGTCAAACCGCAAAGGCCAAGTTTTTCGCGAAGGACCTGCTCGTGTGCAGGTGGAGGCACTGCATGATGATCCATGCTTCCGAGAGAGCACATTTTAGGGGCGGCCGCTATTGAGTCGTGTCCCGACAGGCCTTTCCCGCCATCTCCCCCGCGAAGCGGCCCAAAACCCTCCGCCCCCCAAACCACGCCCGCACTACCACGCAACGCAAAGGTCCCCGGGTGCGCGAGGGGGTGACCCCCTCGCATCTTCCCCTTCTCCCTGATCTTCTCACCCCTCCAAACCACCCCGCCCCGCAAAGCGCCCCACGCAAAAACCCCGCCTCTGTTAGCAATTCCTTGGTCCCCCGCTGCTAGTCCCGGGCTTCAGCAGGAGACACCACGTGGCATTCCCGGCCCAGGCCCAGACAGCACCCGCTCAGCCCGAGCCTGCCCGCCTGCGCCCGGTCCTGCCCGCCCCGCGCATACCATCGGGCACCCCCACACCCGCCTCCACCGGCCCGCGCATCACCGAAATGGCCTGGCGCGAAATGGACCACGCCCACGCCATCCACGCCTGGGATGCGCTCGCCGCCTGGGCCAGCGAGCCGAACCCGTTCTACGAATCGTGGTACCTGCTGCCGTCCCTCCAGGCGCTCGATCCGCTCGGCACCGTCCGCCTGCTCCGCTTCGAGTTCGACGGCGACCTCGCCGGCCTCGTCCCCATCCGCCACGAAAGCCGCTACTACCGCTGGCCGATCCCCCAGATCGGCAGTTGGCTCCACCCCAACGCCTTCCTCGGCGCCCCGCTGGTGGCACGCGGTCTCGAAGCCCACTTCTGGCGCGCGCTGCTCGCCTGGACAGACGAAAACGCCGGCCTCTCGCTGTTCCTGCACATGGCCAGCCTGCCGCTCACCGGCCCGCTCCACGATGCGCTCCAGTCGGTCTGCGCCGAAACCAACCGCGCCCTCGCGCTCGTCCACCGCGAGGACCGCGCGCTCCTCCAGTCCACCCTCACGCCCGACGCCTATCTCGAAGCCGCGATGACCGGCAAGAAACGCAAGGAACTGCGCCGCCAGCACGCCCGCCTGTCCGAACTCGGCACATTGACGGTCGAACGCCGCGACGATGCCGACGACATTCCGGCATGGTGCAGCCACTTCCTCGAACTCGAAGCCGGCGGCTGGAAGGGCAAGTCCGGCTCCGCGCTCGCCGCCGCGCCCGAGACCGAATCGCTGTTCCGCCACGCGCTGGCCGGCGCCGCCCGGCGCCACCGCCTCGAACGCCTCTCGCTCAGCCTCGATGGCCGCCCCATCGCCATGCTCGCCAGCTTCCTCACCGCCCCGGCCGCGTTCTCTTACAAGACCGCGTTCGACGAGCGCTACAGCCGCTTCTCCCCCGGCGTCCTGCTCCAGCGCGAAAACCTCGCCATGCTCGCCCGCCCGGGCATCGCCTTCACCGATTCCTGCGCCGCCGCCGATCACCCGATGATCGACCACATCTGGCGCGAACGCCGCGCCATCGGCCGCTACTCGATCGGCATCGGCGGCAGCGCCCGCCAGTTGCTGTTCCGCCAGCTTTCCCGCGCCGAGTTAGCGCGCTCCGAAATCCCCCGCCCCATGCCTGACACGGAATTGCCCGCATGAGCTGTCTCCCACCCCGCGCCTTCGCAACCTTCGCCGCCGCCTATCCCGAACAGCCCACCGTGTTCGAACACACCCTGGTCGATCACCCGCTGATGCGCCTCGACGCGCTCGCCGCGCTTGCCGATCGCCTGCCGGCGTCCTGCATCGAATACGCCGCCGCCGAACAACCCATCGGCATCGAGGGCAAGCCCCCCGTCCCGGCGATCACCCCCGCCGAAGCGATCCGCACCATCGACACCTGCGGCAACTGGGTCGCGCTCACCTTCATCGAGCAGGACCCGGCCTACGCCGCGCTGCTGGCCGAAGTGATCGACGAACTGCGCCCCGCGATCGAACCGCGCACCGGCACCATCCACAAAACCGCCGCGTTCGTGTTCGTCACCTCGCCCGGCGGCACCACGCCCTACCATTTCGACCCCGAACACAACATCCTGCTGCAAATTCGCGGCAGCAAGGTGATGACCCAGTTCCCGGCAGGCGATCCGGCCTATGCCCCGGATGAGACTCACGAAGCCTACCACACTGGCGGCGCGCGCGAACTGCACTGGCGCGAAGAGCTGGGCGCGGGTGCGACGGAGTTTCCCCTGACCGCCGGAGAAGCGCTGTTCGTGCCGGTCATGGCCCCGCACTATGTCGTCACCGGGCCGGAGGCATCCGTCTCGCTGTCGATCACCTGGCGCAGCGAATGGAGCTTTGCCGAAGCCGACGCGCGCGCCTTCAATCAGGTCTTGCGCCGCATCGGCCTTTCCCCGCGCCGCCCCGGCCGCTGGCCCGCAACCAACCGCGCCAAGGCGCTGGGCTGGCGCGTGCTGCGCCGGCTTGGGGCGGGGTGATCGGGGAAGCCCGTCGAGGCCTGCCGGGACAACGGGCATCAACAATCGCATCGTCATTGCGAGCGGCGCAGCAATCCAGAGGCCACTTGGTGGGGCTCTGGATTGCTTCGCTGCGATCGCAATGACGAATGTCCCGGTGTGGGTGGGCATTACTCGCCCCCCGCCCCTTCACCCCCCCGGAT
>JAGWVC010000097.1 GCA_018971065.1 Sphingomonadales bacterium
CGGCTGGAGGTCAGCCGGCAGAGCGTCAACGCCATCGAGACCGGCCGCTACGATCCGTCGCTGCCGCTGGCGTTCCGCATCGCCGATCTGTTCGCCTGTGCCATCGAGGACGTGTTCCAGCGCGATTGAACCGCGCGGGAAAGCTTGCCCCGGCGCACGCGGCGGCCCAAGCTGGGGTGATGGACCATCTCGATCTTGCCGACGGCCGCCGCATCGCCTGTCGCTTCACCCCCGGCGCCGAGCCGGCGCTGGTGTTCCTGCCCGGCTACATGTCGGACATGGCCGGCAGCAAGGCGACGGCGCTGTTCGATGCCGCCCATGCCGTCGGCCGCGCCTGCCTGCTGCTGGACTATTCGGGCTGCGGGATGAGCGACGGGGCGTTTGCCGACGGCTCGCTGAGCCATTGGCGCGAGGACGTGCTGGCGCTGGTCGAGGCGCATCGGCTGGGGCGGGTGGTGCTGGTCGGCAGTTCGATGGGCGGCTGGCTGATGCTGCTGGTGGCGCTGGCGCTGGGGGCGGATCGTGTTGCCGGGCTGGTCGGCATCGCCGCCGCGCCCGATTTCACGCAGTGGGGCTATACCCCGGCGCAGAAGGCCGAGCTGGTGGCGGGGCGGACGATCTTCGAGGACAATGCTTATGGCCCCGAGCCGACGCCGACTCACGCGCGGTTCTGGGCCGATGGCGAGCGCAACCGGCTGCTGGACGGCGACATCGCCATCGCTGGCCCGGTGCGGCTGCTGCACGGCCAGGCCGATGGCGACGTGCCGTGGGAGGTGTCGCTGCGGCTGGCCAGGCGGTTGCGTTCGGCGGACGTTCAGGTCACGCTGGTCAAGGATGGCGATCACCGCCTCAGCCGCGAGGCGGATATCGCGCTGATCCTGCGCACCGTCCTGACGCTGGCCGAGACGGCCTGAACCGGAGCTTGTGCCCACCCCATGTCCCTGCTGCTTTCCTTCGTCCTGCTGCAATCCGGTTCGCTGGGCGCGCCGATGGTTTCCCCCGGCGCCGCGCCCGCGATCATGCAGCCGCCGCTGCGCGATGAACACACGCGACGGCGCCACAACAACGCGCCGACCGAGATCGTCGCGCCCGAACCCGGCCGGCTGGGCCAGTGCCTGCGCGCGGCGGAAAGCGATGCCGCCGGCGCCGAAGCCACCGCGCGCGGCTGGCTGAAGGACGCGATCGGGTCGGAGCAGGCCGGGCCGCTGCTGTGTCTGGGCAGCGCGCAGGCGGCGCAGGACAACTGGAGCGAGGCGGAGAAGTCGTTCCTTGCCGGCCGCGACATGGCAGCGGCGTCCGACCACGGCCTGCGCGCGCGGCTGGGGGCGATGGCGGGCAACGCCGCGCTGGCGCAAGGCGCGCCCGATCGCGCGCTGGCGGTGCTGGACACGGCGCGCAAGGATGCGGAAGTGGACAGCGACGATCCGCACCTGGTGGGCGACATCGCGGTGGATCGCGCCCGCGCGCTGGTTGGCCTGAAGCGGCTGGACGAGGCGTTCGCCGCGCTGGTGGAGGCGCGCACCGGCAGTCCGAACAACGCGCAGGCCTGGCTGCTTTCGGCGACGCTGTCGCGGCGGCAGGGCAAGCTGGCGCAGGCGCAGGCGCAGATCCAGACCGCTGCCGAGCTGTTGCCGACCGATCCCGACATCGGGCTGGAAGCCGGGGTGATCGCGGTGCTGGCCGGGCATGACGACGCCGCGCGCAAGTCATGGCAATCGGTGCTGGCGGCGGCGCCGGACAGCGCGCAGGCCGGGACCGCGAAAGCCTATCTGGCGCAGCTTGGCCCGGCGCCTATGGCAAAACCCGCAGCCGTCCCGGCCACTGGAAAGTAACCATAACCGGTGTAGCCTCCGCATCAGTCGGCAGGCGACACCGCCGAAATATCATGCTAAAGGTGCGCAAGAATATTACAGGAGAGCGAGGCATGAGCAAAGCCCGGCTGGCCGCCGTTTCCGACCGCACCCGCAAGTCCGGCGATGGCGATGGCGATCTTGCCGCGATCCTGGCGCGCCGTTTGCAGGCGTCGCTGCTGCCCGGTGAAAGCGCGATCGAGCCGGAGGAGCTGGCCGGGGCCGCGCGGTTCCTGTTGGCCGCTGCCGACGGGCGGGCGCCGGGCGAAAGCGCGGTGGTGATCGAATCGGTGGGCGCGGCATCGCGCGCGCGGTTCATGCGGATTGCGCTGGTCAACGACGACATGCCGTTCCTGGTCGATTCGGTTGCCGCCACCATCACCGCCCACGGGCTGGCGATCGATCGGCTGATGCACCCGGTGGTGCCGGTGGTGCGCGATGCCGACCGCCATGTCGTGGGGTTCGGCGATGACGGCGCGCGCGAATCGATGATCTATATCGAGACCCGCCGTGCCGATGCCCGCGCCCGCGCCGCGCTGGCGGCCGAGCTGGACGTGGTGCTGGCCGACGTGCGCGCCGCGGTGGCCGATTGGCCGCGGATGCGCGAATGCATGGACCGCGACGCGCGGCGGCTGGTGCGGCTGGGCCGGCCCGAAGGCGCGGCGCTGCTGCGCTGGTTCGAACAGGGGATGCTGACTCAACTGGGCCATGTCGTCCGCCGCCGCAATGGCAGGCAGGACGCCGGGCTGGGCATTTGTCGCGCCAGCGCCGGGCATGTGCTGTCGGCCGACAGCTATGCCCGCGCCTTCGCCTGGTTCGATGCGCAGGCTGCTGCCGACGACGGCGTCGAGCGGCTGCCGCTGATCATCAAGGCCAACCGCATCGCGCATGTCCATCGGCGGGTGCCGCTGGACCTGTTCCTGCTGCCGATCGTCGAGCGCGGCAAGGTGCGGGCGCTATCGGTCCATGCCGGGGTGTGGACCAGCGCGGCGCTGGCCACCCCGCCCGACCGCGTGCCGCGCCTGCGCGAGCAGTTGGCGGCGCTGATGGCGCGCTATGGCTTCGATCCGGTGGGCCATGCCGGCAAGAAGCTGGTCCATGCACTGACCAACCTGCCGCACGACCTGTTGACCGCGTTCGCCGATGCCGATCTGGAACGCGTGGCGATGACGATGATGAGCCTGCTCGATCGGCCGCGCCCGAAGCTGGTGATGGTGGAGGCGCCGCTGGAGCGGCACCTGTTCGCGTTCGTGTGGCTGCCGCGTGAGCTGGTCTCGACGACGACGCGGCTGGAAGTGGCGTCGATGCTGACCGCCGCCGCCGGGGCCGACGTGCTGGACTGGAGCCTGGAGGTGGAGGGCAGCAATCTGGCGCAACTGCTGTTCACGCTGGACCTGCGCGAGCGCGAGGGGCCGCGCGACTGGGACGAGGACGCACTGGACGCGCGGTTCCAGGCGATGGTGCGCGGCTGGGGTGACGCGGTGGAAGCCGAACTGGCGCAAAGCGAGGAACCGTCGCGCGCCGCCGCGATTGCCGCGCGCTATGCCGATGCGTTTCCGCTGGCCTATCGCACCGCCTATGGCGCGGCGCAGGCGGCGACCGACATTGCCCACTTGCGCCACCTTTCCACCGATGACGGGCACCGGCGGGGGGCGCGGCTGCACGCGATGGCGGGCGACGGGCCGGGGCATTTGCGGTTGAAGATCTACCAGCGCGGCGGGGCGCTGGTGCTGTCGGACGTGGTGCCGGCGCTGGAGAACTTCGGCTTTCGCGTCATCGACAACGTGCCGACCGAGCTGGCTGCCGAGGGCGAGACCGCGTCGATCCACGATTTCCTGCTAGCGCTGCCCGGGGCGCTGACCACCGCCGAAGTGTTCCGCCACGCGCCGATGATCGAGGATGCGCTGTCCGCGGTGCTGAACGCGGCGGCGGAGGACGATCCGTTCAACCGGCTGATCGTCACCGTGGGGCTTTCCGCGCGCGAGGCGAACTGGCTGCGCGCCTGGTATCGCTATCTGCGGCAGGCGGGGATGAGCTTCGGCGTCGTCACCACCGTCGATGCGCTGACCGTGGCGCCGCAGGTGGCGCTGGGGCTGATTGACCTGTTCCGCGCGCGGCACCAGCCCGGCCTGGACGACGGCGAGCGCCGGGCCGAGGATGCCGAAACCGCGATCCGCGATGCGCTGGCCAGGGTTTCGGCGATCAACGACGACCGCTTGCTGCGCGCATTCCGTGCGGTGGTGCTGGCGGTGCTGCGCACCAACGCGTTCGCGCCGGCGGGTGAGACGGCGCTGGCGTTCAAGCTCGATTCGGCGCTGGTGCCCGGCCTGCCCCGGCCGGTGCCGTGGCGTGAAATCTTCGTCTATTCGGCGCGGGTGGAGGGCATTCATCTGCGCGCCGGGCCGGTGGCGCGCGGCGGCCTGCGCTGGTCGGACCGGCGCGATGATTTCCGCACCGAAATCCTGGGGCTGATGAAGGCGCAGCGCGTGAAGAACGCGGTGATCGTGCCGACCGGGGCGAAAGGCGGGTTCTACCCCAAGCGCCTGCCCGATCCGGCGCGGGATCGCGAGGGCTGGGCGGCGGAAGGCCGGGCCAGCTATCAGGTGTTCATCCGCACGCTGCTGTCGGTCACCGACAACATCGTCGGCGGCTCGGTGGTTCACCCGCAGGGGGTGACGATCCGCGACGGCGAGGACCCCTATTTCGTGGTGGCCGCCGATAAGGGCACCGCGACGTTCTCCGATACCGCCAACGCGATTGCCGAGGAATTCGGGTTCTGGCTGGACGATGCGTTCGCCAGCGGCGGCTCGAAAGGGTATGACCACAAGGCGATGGGCATCACCGCGCGCGGCGCGTGGCTTTCGGTGCAGCGGCACTTCCTGGAACTGGGCGTGGACGTGCAGGCCGATCCGGTGCGCGTGGTGGGCTGCGGCGACATGTCGGGCGATGTGTTCGGAAACGGCATGTTGCTGTCGAAGACGCTGAAGGTGGTGGCCGCGTTCGACCATCGCCACGTGTTCCTGGACCCCGATCCCGATCCGGCGGCATCGTGGGCGGAACGGGCGCGGCTGTTCGCGCTGCCGCGATCGAGCTGGGACGATTACGACAAGGCGCTGATCTCGGCCGGGGGCGGGGTGTTTGCGCGCAGCCAGAAGGAAATTCCGCTGTCGCCCGAGGTGCAGGCGGCGCTGGGGCTGAACCAGCCGGTGATCGATCCCGAGGGGCTGATCACCGCGATCCTGAAGGCGCCGGTGGACCTGTTGTGGTTCGGCGGCATCGGCACTTATGTGAAGGCGGCGGGCGAGAACAACGCCACCGTCGGCGATCCGGCCAACGATGCGATCCGCGTCGATGGCCGCGAGGTGCGCGCGCGGGTGATCGGCGAGGGCGCCAATCTGGGCTGCACGCAGGCGGGGCGGATCGAGTTCGCGCTGCTGGGTGCCAACGGAAAGGGCGGGCGCAACAACACCGATTTCATCGACAATTCCGCCGGGGTCGATTGCTCGGACAAGGAGGTCAACATCAAGATCGCGCTGGCATCGGCCAGGCGGGCGGGGCGGTTGACCGAGCCGGGGCGGGTGAAGCTGCTGCAGCGGATGACCGACGATGTCGCTGCCCTGGTGCTGGAGGACAATCGGCTACAGGCGCTGGCGCTGTCGATTGCCGAGGCGGGCGGGGCCTCGGCCGTGGGTAGCCAGGCGCGGCTGATCGAGATGCTGGAGGATGCCGGCCAGCTTGACCGCCGCACCGAAGGGCTGGCCGATGCCGATGCGCTGGCGCGGCGCGGGGCGGAAGGGCGGGGGTTGACCCGACCGGAGCTGGCGGTGCTGCTGTCCAGCGCCAAGCTGGCGATCCAGCAGGAGCTGGAAGAATCGACCGTGCCCGATGATCCGGGGCTGATCGGCGATCTCGTGGCGGCGTTTCCTCCGTCGATGCAGAAGCGGTTCCGGCAGGACATTCTGGACCACCGCCTGCGCCGCGAGATCATCGCGACGCGGCTGGCGAACCGCATCGTCAACCGGCTGGGCTGCGTCCATCCGTTCGAGCTGGCGGAAGAGGAAGGCGTGGGGCTGGCCGACGTGGTGGCGGCGTTCGTCGCGGCCGAGACGCTGTTCGGGATGAGCGCGGTGTGGCGGGTTGCCGAGGCCGAGCCGATGCCCGAGGCGGCGCGCATCGCGCTGTTCACGGCGGCGGCGCAGGGGTTGCGCACGCACATGGCCGACCTGCTGCGCGCCGGGGCGGCGAACACCGCGCCCAGCCGGCTGGCCGCCGAACTGGCGCCGGGCGTTACCGCGCTGGCCGATTCGGCGCAGGACCTGCTGGCTTCGGAAGCGCGCGCGCAATCACTGCGGATTCGTGACGGGTTCATCGCGGCCGGGGCGCCGGCCGGCGAAGCCGCCGCCGTCACCCACCTGTTCGATCTGGACGGCGCGATCGGCCTGGCGCGGCTGGCGCGCGATTCGGGCGTGCCGGCACCGGCGCTGGCGCAAGGATTCATCGAACTGGGCGCAGGGCTGGGGCTGGACTGGGCGCAGGCGAGCGCGGTGCGGCTTTCGCCATCGGACCCGTGGGAGCGGTTGCTGGTGGCCGGGCTGGCGCGCGATTTCCAGCAGATGCGGCTGGATTTCCTGCGCCGTGCCGGGGGTGGCACCCGCAAGTCGGATCGCGGCCGGCCGGGGGGTGATGCGCGCGGGGCGGTGCAGGCCTGGCTGGGCGAGCACGATGCCGGGGTGCGGCGGTTCCGCGACATGGTGGGCCGGGCGCGGCTGGTGCCGCAGGTTTCGCCGGCGATGCTGGCGCAGATTGCCAGCCAGGCGCGCAACCTGCTGGCGCGTTAGAGTGCGATGACAAAAAGTGGGAACCGGTTTTTGTCAACAAATCGCACGGCAACAATAGCTGGTGCATGATGGCATTGGTCAATCCAATGTCATCATGCTGCCACGGCGCGTTATTGCGCGGTTATCGGCGCGCGGGTGAACGGGCTGCTTTGCGCCGGGGCGGTGCCGAACAGCGCCAGCGTGGCCAGCGCGATGACCGAGAGTGCCGACGAAAGTGCGAGTTGCCTGCTCATGCGAAGTTCCGTTCCATCCGTGCCGCCCAGATAGGAACGGCGCGGCCTTGTTGCAATGCAGCATGGAGCGAAATCGCTAAAATCTGGCAAACCGTCGGCGAATGCTTGCATGGGTGCGGCCGCCGCGCGTATTCGGGCCGGATGAGCCGCGCGGGTAGAAAGAACGATTGGGGATTTCCGCGCTGGCGCGGCTATGAAGGCGGTCGCGAGGCCGCGCAGATCCGCCTGTGCGACAAGGTGGGCTGCAACGAACCGGGCAACTGCCCCGCGCCGAAATCGCCCAACAGCCCCGAGCGCTGGTATTTCTGCCAGGCCCATGCCGCCGAATACAACGCCGGCTGGGACTATTTTGCCGGGTTGACCGCCGAGGAGGCCGCCGAACGCGCCCGGGCGGAGGAACAGACTCACGCCGGCTACAAGGAATCGGCGTTTTATGGCTGGGCCAGCTCGGGCGACGGCACCCGCAGCAAGGACGAACTGCGCGCGCTGGACGTGCTGGAATTGGCGCCCGACGCCGATTTCGACGCGGTGCGCAAGGCGTGGCGCAGCAAGGCCAAGGAAGTCCACCCCGACGTGCGCCCCGGCGACGCCGATGCGGCCAAGGCGTTCCAGGCGCTGCAACTGGCTTATGAAGTGCTGCGTTCGGCGGAAGAACGGCGGCAGTGGAACGGCAGCATGGGCGGCGGGGCCGGTTAGGCCACCGAAATCACGCGCCCGGGCGCATCGCGAATATCCAGACCAGGCTGCCGACCATCAGCCACACCGCCGAGCCGGGGCCGCGCCCGGTGACGCGGGTCGGATCGTTCGGGTCGATCCAGACGGTCTGCTCGACATCGGGCTTTTCGCCTTCGCGCGAACCGAGGCTGACCTCGCCGCGATAGGTGCGGCCGGCGACGACATACTCCACCAGGCACGGCACCCGGCGATGCTCGCGATCGGTTGCCAGCTTGCGGCGTTCGTGCCGAAGTTCATCGGCACCAAGCAGGCAATCGACCAGTCGGGCGCGGACCGCCGTGCGGAACACGTGCAGGAAAGTGAAGCGCGCGAGTCCGGCGAGGAAGCCGGCCAAGGCCAGCGCAAGCAGTACGCGTGGTAACATGGCGCGTCATCCGGCCCGGTGGAAACCCGGGCCGGAATGGCATCAATTGGTTGAAAAGGCGTTATGTCCTGCCCGAAGCGGTTACTTCGGCGAGACCACCATCAGCATCTGGCGGCCTTCCATGCGCGGCCAGGATTCGACCTTGGCCACTTCGGCGATGTCTTCCTGAACGCGCTTCAAGAGGTTCATGCCGAGCTGCTGGTGCGAGAGTTCGCGGCCGCGGAAGCGCAGCGTGACCTTGACCTTGTCACCCTCGCCGATGAACTTGTGCATCGCGCGCATCTTCACGTCATAGTCGTGGTCGTCGATGTTCGGACGCATCTTGATCTCCTTGATCTCCTGCGTCTTCTGCGACTTGCGCGCGGCGTTGGCCTTCTTCTGCGCCTCGTAGCGGAACTTGCCGACATCGAGGAACTTGCAGACCGGCGGATCGGCGTTGGGCGACACTTCCACAAGGTCGAGCCCGACTTCCGCCGCCTTCTCGATCGCTTCGCGGGTGTACATGATGCCGAGATTTTCGCCCTCGTCGTCGATAACACGGACGCGGGGGACGTTGATCATGTCGTTGAAGCGAGGCCCGCTCTTGACGGGGGGCGCCAACATGCGCCGGGGTGGGGGAGCTATAGCTGCATCTCCTGAAGTTTCACTGTCGCGCGCGTCCTTAAATCGAATCGATGGCGCGTGGGAAGCGCTAAATGCGGGCAATTCCCTGCTTTGGCGTTAGCGGCGCGCGATTTCATGCCGGTTGGGCGCGCCACAGCGGCATCCGCACCAGCCTTTCGCCCGCCGCAACCACGGCATCGATGGCGCGCGCGGGCTGCATCGCGGCGAGGATGGCCGGGTCGGCGGCGTCCATCCCGCCGGTCAGCGCGCCGAACGCCGGCAGGATCAGGCGATGCTCGCTGGCCACCGCGCAGGGCCGGGCGATGCGGCGGCCGCGCGCGGAAATCGCCAGCTTCGGGTGGAAATGGCCCGACAGTTCGGGCGTGGTGGCCGCCGCGCTGGCCTGGTGGCGCAAGGCGATTCCCGCGACGACCAGCTCATCCAGCGCGGTGCCGCCGACGCCGCTGACCGGGCCGGAATCGTGATTGCCGGTGATCCACACCCAGTCGGTGGCGCGCACCAGCGCATCGAGCATTCCCGCCGCGTGCGATTCGAGCCGGGCGGCGCCGTCGGCATCGTGGAAATTGTCGCCCAGGCAGAACACCCGCCGCGCGCCGGTGGCGCGCAGCGCGTCGGCCACGCGCTGCAGCGTGGCGCGGCTGTCGTAAGGGGGCAGCATCTGGCCGTGGCGGGCATAGAAGCTGGCCTTTTCGAGGTGCAGGTCAGCCAGCACCAGCGCCTGTTCGCCCGGCCACCACAGCGCCCGGCCGCCGACCAGCGCCAGCTCGTGCCCGGAGAACGTGAACGAAAGGGGAACCATGCGCCTGCCCTTGCCGTGGCGGCCCAGCTTTGGCAAGCGGCCTGCGACGAAACCCCACCGCCAACCCCCACGGAAGCCGAACCATGACCGACTGGACCCCTTACACCGCCCGTGCCAGCCAGTGGTTCGAGGAACTGCGCAACGCGATCTGCGCCGAGTTCGAGGCGATCGAGGCCGAGGCGGGCAGCGATGCGCGCTTCGAATACACCCCCTGGCAGCGCGCGCATGTCGAGGGCGAGGCCAGCGGTGTTTCCGGTGCGGAGACCGGCGGCGGCACGCGCGGGCTGATCAAGGGCAAGGTGTTCGAGAAGGCCGGGGTCAACATCTCCACCGTGTGCGGCGGGCTGGCGAAGGACTTTGCCGGCACGATCAACGGGGCCTCGGCCGAGAACAACGCGTTTTCGGCCACCGGCATCAGCCTGGTGGCGCACATGGCCAACCCGCACGTGCCGGCGGTCCACATGAACACGCGGTTCCTGACCACGACCAAGGCGTGGTTCGGCGGCGGGGCTGACCTGAACCCGCCGATTCCCTATGACGAGGACACCGCCGAGTTTCACGCGGAATTCAAGGCCGCGTGCGACGCGCACGGGCCGGACTATTACGATCGCTACAAGGCCTGGGCGGACGAGTATTTCTATATCCCGCACCGCAAGGTTCATCGCGGCGTGGGCGGCATCTTCTACGATCACCTGGAATGCGCCGACCAGGCCGCGTGGGAGGCGAACTTCGCGTTCACCCAGGCGGTGGGGCGTGCGTTCCTGGCGGTGTTCCCGCGGCTGGTGCGGCGGCGGCTGGGGATGGACTTCACCCCGGCGGAGAAGCTGCGGCAACTGGAATGGCGCGGCCGCTATGCCGAATTCAACCTGGTCTATGATCGCGGCACGCTGTTCGGGCTGAAGACCGGCGGCAATATCGACGCGATTCTGATGAGCCTGCCGCCCGAAGCGGTGTGGAGCTGAACGCGGATCGGCACGGGTAGCCGCGATCTGTCGCGATCGGTCAAGCCGGGTGGCCCCGCCATCGGTCATCCAGAAGGCAAGCCCGGGGCGGACCCGGGCGCCTTTCCAGGAGAGCGCCGTGGCGGAAATCACCCTCGATTGTTCGGATCTCGACAACTATCTCGGCAAGCCGATCCAGCCCGCGCGGATGATCGAGCCGATCGCCAACAACGACATCCGCCGCTGGGTGCAGGGGATGCATTACCCCAACCTGCTGCACTACGACCTGCATTATGCCGCGCAGAGCCGGTATGGCCGCATCGTCGCGCCGCAGTCGTTTCCGGTGACGATGGACGACGCGCACGGCTCGGCGCCGTCGTGCATCGGCATGATCCCCAATTCGCACATGCTGTTCGGCGGTGACGAATGGTGGTTCTATGGCCCGCGCCTGTTCGCCGGCGACCGGGTGTGGAACGAGCGCATTCCGTTCGACTATGCGATCAAGAACACCGGTTTTGCCGGGCCGACCTGCTTCCAGCGCGGCGACAACTTCTACTACAATTCGCAAGGCGACCTGATCGCCAAGCAGCGCTCCACCTCGATCCGCTACAGCCAGGAAGCCGGCAAGGAGAGCATCTCGGACGACACCTCGAAGGCCGAGGAAACCACCTGGACCGACGAGGAGCTGGAGCAGCTCGAGGATCGCAAGTTCGAGTGGATCCAGATGCTGCACGATCTGGGCCACAACGCGCGCTACTGGGACACCGTGGCGGTGGGCGACGAGCTGCCGAGCCGGGTGTTCGGCCCGCACTCGATCCCCAGCTTCACCACCGAATGGCGCGCCTATACCTTCACGATCTGGGGCACCACGCACCGCCGCACCGACCTCGACATCGAGAAGCTGGGCTTCGTCGGGCCGATGGCGGGCAAGGAGCAGGACGCCGAGCTGGAGCGGATCAACCCCGAGCAGACCGACGGCGCCTATATCGGGCCGTCGCGCGGGCACCTGTTCCCGCGCTGGGCGCGCTTCATCGGGATGCCGCGCGGCTATGGCTATGGCGCCAGCATGGGGGCCTACATCACCGACTACCTGAGCGGGTGGGCGGGCGAATGGGGCATGGTGCGCCATTCGAACTGCAACTATCGCAGCCCGACGCTGACCGGCGACATCACCATCCAGACCGGCAAGATCATCGACAAGTTCGTCGATGCCGACGGCCGCCACATGGTCCAGGTGGAAAGCCGGATGCAGAACCAGCTTGGCGCCACGCTGGCGACCGCGAAGGCCGAAATCGAACTGCCGGCCCGCCCGGCCTGAGGCATCTGTGACACCGGGCGGGCGGCGCGTTATCGCCGCCCGCCCGGGTTCAACCTGCCGGTCGGCGCAGGAACGGATAGGCTTCGTAGTAGAAGTCGAAGCGCTTGCGCAGCGCCGTCGGCGAGACCCCGAAATCGCGTTCGAGGTTGTAGACGATCTGGCCGTGCTTGCCGCGCGGATGGTCGGCGATGAACCGCGCCACTTCGGCGTCGGCCTGCGCGCTTTCGGCCAGGCCGGCTTTCGCCCGCACGGCCCGGACCACGGCCATGTCATCGGCCATGAACTGTTCGAACGGCACATCGACGCTTTGGGCCTCGGGCCAGATCGCGCGGTCGCGGACGCAGGCGCGCAGCAGTTTTTCCACCCGGTCGGTCCAGTATGCCAGCAGCCCTGCGGCATCGATGTTCGGGTAGGCCATGCGCTCGCCATAGGCGATCATGGTGATGGCGGACTGGATCACCTCGACCGGATCGCGATAAGTGACGGCGACGGTGGCATCGGGGAACACCTTTTTCAGCACCGGCAACTGCTCAAGGTGCTGCGGGCATTTCGTTACCCAGCGCTTGCGGGGCTTGCCCTGCCGCACGTCGTTCCATTGCAGCAGCTTCAGCCCGGTCTCCATGTACTGGTAATGCCGGGTCTGGTCGGTCGAAAGGTAGAAGTCGCGCCACTGCGGTGAGCGGGCGATCCATTCGAAGTTGTACGAGGCGAAGTCCGGGCACATCAGTTCCAGGTCTTCGTGGAAATGGTCTGGCTCCATCGGGTGCATCGCCGCCGCCAGCGGGTTGGCCTGCTGCGACATGTCCCAGGCCGCGGCGGTGCGGGCATAGCGCGGATCGACGCCGCCGGGGGCATCGGGCTCGCGCGGGTTGCGCACCGGCTCGTTGATTTCCCACAGCGGGGTGGAGCGCAGCCGGGTATCGGCGCCGAGCAGGTTGAGCAGGTGCGTGGTGCCCGAGCGTGGCAGGCCGACGACGATGATCGGCCGGTCGATCACCTCGTCGTGGATTTCCGGGTGCCGCTTCAGGGTGTCGTGGATCAGCAGGCGGCTGGTGGCATAGCGGACCAGATAGCGCATCAGGAAGTGGCGCTTGACCGCATAGGCGCGGGTGTCGCCGTTCCATTCGGCGATCAGGCGGCGCATTCGGTCGAGGAAGTCATCCGGGCCGAAATCCGTGAGGCCGGTGGCATCGCGCGCGGCGGCCAGCACCGCGTTTTCGTCCAGCAGGAACGGGTGCGCCTGCGCGGCGTCGATGGCCTGCCGTTGCATGTCGGTCCGTTGCGGATCGAGCAGATCGTCGATCGAAATCTTCAGGCCCATGCATCTCTCCCCTATTGTATCGCTATCGCGCGGCGGCGCTTTGGCCCGCCTTCCGCCCGAAGAAGCTCGAATCGCCCAGCGACATGCCCGAACTGTAGCCGTCGCCCCAGCGCGGGATACCGCAGGTGGTGCGGCCGGCGGCATAAAGCCCGGGAATGATCGCACCGGCGGCGTCGAGCACTTCGCCCGAGGGGCGGGTAACCAGCCCGCCCAGCGTGAACACCACGGTGGGATATTCGCTGACGCTGAAGTTGAGCGCGGCGAACGGCGCCTCGGTCAACGGTTGCAGCCATTCGGGCTGCTTGTGGAACATCGGGTCGTGGCCTTCGGCAGCGGCGCGGTTGTAGGCGTCCAGCGTGTGCACCAGCTCGCCTGCGGGCAGGCCCAGCTCAGCCTCGACCTCGGCCCAGCTCTCACCCACCGCCGCGATGGTGACGTGGGGGTTCGATTCGGGGCGGCCGAACGTGGCGTTGTCCAGCAGCAGCCAGCATTTGCCCTCGGTCTGGCGCACGCAGTACTGCGCGACGCGGCCGTGATAGGCATCCTCGTTGATGAAGCGCTGGCCCTGCGCGTTGACGAACACGCCCTTGACCAGGCTTTCCGGCGGGAAGGTGGTGCGGGTGGTGAAGAACTGCTCCATGTGAGTCAGCGCGCCGCCCACCGACTGGCCCATGCGGATGCCCGAGCCGTCGTCGTTGCCGGCGGTGATCGGGTAGGGGTTCACGGTGGCGACGCGGGGGGCATGTTGGCGCAGCATGTCGTCGTTGCAGATAAAGCCGCCGCTGGCGAGGATGACGCCCTTGCGCGCGCGGACCATGCGCGGGGTGCCATCGATGCGCACGACCAGCCCATGCACCGCACCGTCGCGATCGGCGATCAGGCACAGCACGCGGGCGCTGGTGTGCTGGGTGGCACCCAGCGCCAGCGTGCGCGCGATCAGCCGCTCCATCACCATTGCCCCGCCGCCGCGCCCCACCGCCTGCGCGGTGTGGCCGCGCGGCGCCGGGTAAGCGGCATCGCGGAACGGCCATGCCGCCTCGCTGCCGCACCAGATCAGCGTGTCGTCGGTGGGCGGTTCGGGCCACTTGCCGGGCAGGTAGGTGCCCTTGAAGGGAATGCCCTGCCGTGCCAGCCAGTCGAGATGGGCCAGCCCTTCGCGCGCGTAGAGTTCGACCCGCTCGTGATCGACGCCGGGGCCGCCGGCCATCGTCAGGTAGGTGCGGAAATCCGCCACGGTGTCGTCGAAGCCCGCCGCCTTCTGCGTGGGCGAGCCGCCGCCGATGTAGAATTCGCCGCCCGATTGCGCGGTGCTGCCGCCGCCGGCCGCGGCAACCTCGAAGATGTCCACTGTCGCGCCGGCCTGCCGCGCCTCGATCGCCGCACAAGCCCCGGCGATGCCGAAGCCGACGATGGCAACGTCGGTTTCAAGGTCCCAGTGGGTGACGTCATCGAGCGGAAACGCGCGTGTGGGGGTGAACGCGGGCTGGCTCATTCGCCGTCCTCCAGCCCCAGCCGCTGCGCGTAGTTGCGGTGGAAGGCGCGGATGATCGATTCCTGATAGCCGCTGATCCATACGTAGGGCGGCTGCTTGGTCTTCACCCCGCGCTGGGTCTGCGGCAGGTTGTTGCAATCCTGGTCGAAGATCTTGGCGAAGCTGAC
>JAGWVC010000176.1 GCA_018971065.1 Sphingomonadales bacterium
GCGTTCCTCACCGGCAGCATCAGCCGCAAGATGCACCTCCACGCCCGGCGCCTGATGATCGACCTGCCCGAAGGCGGCACACTCGACATCACCGCGCCGCTGCCCGAACACTTCGCCGCCAGCCTGACCCAGCTCGGTTTCGTCGAATCCGAAGGCTACAGCCCGCTCGCCCCGCCGCCCGAGCCCACCAAGGCCGAGCTCAAGACCGCCGCCAAGGCCCACGCCAAGCAATACCGCAAGGAACGCCGGGGCGAACGCCGCAAGCGTGTCGACGGCGGTGATGCCGCCACCCGCAAGCCCACCGGGCAGCGGGCCGGCAAGCCGGGTGCCAAGCCCGCTGGAAAGGTCTCTGGCCGTCCCGCCGCCCGCCCCCCCGCAAAACCCCGGCCGCGTAAACCGTGACCCGTCTAGCGGTGTTCGATTGCGACGGCACCCTGGTCGATGGCCAGGCCGACATCTGCGCGGCAATGGAACAGGCCTTCGCCGAAGTGTCGGTCGCCGCACCCGATCGCGCCGCCATCCGCCGCGCCGTCGGCCTCAGCCTGCCGCAGGCGATGCGCACCCTGCTGCCCGATGCCGACCCCGGCCTGCGCACCGAACTGGTCGATCGCTACAAGCTGGCGTTCCGCACCGCCCGCGCCGAAGGCCGCCTGACGGAGCCGCTGTTCGACGGCATCCGCCCGCTGCTCGGCAACCTGCTGGCACAAGGCTGGCTGCTCGGCGTCGCCACCGGCAAAAGCCAGCGCGGGCTGGTCCACTGCCTTGCCACCCACGGCCTGTCGCACCACTTCGTCACGCTGCAGACCGCCGATTTCCACCCGTCGAAACCGCACCCCGCCATGCTCGAAGCCGCGCTGGACGAGGCGATGGCCACCCCGGCGGAAGCGGTGATGATCGGTGACACCGGCTACGACATCGCGATGGCCCGCGCCGCCGGGGTCCGCGCCATCGGCGTCGCCTGGGGCTATCACACCCCCGACGAACTGCTGCACGCCGGTGCCGAAGCCGTCGCCGAAACCCCTGAGCATCTCGAAAGCCTGCTCGCATGAACGACGCCGATGCAAAGACCGCCTTCCTGATCCTCAGCTTCATGCGCCTCTCCGGCGCCGCCTTCGCGGTGTTCGGCCTGGCCATCGTCGCCGGCAGGATCGCGCTGCCCGCGTTCATGGGTCTCGGCCTCGTCATCCTCGGCGCGGTCGAATCGCTGGTGCTGCCCACCCTGCTCGCGCGCAAATGGAAAAGCCGGGACTGATCCGATGAAACGTTTCTGGAAATCCGCCGGCGTCACTGCCGAAGGCACGCAATGGCGCGTCACCCTCGATGGCCGCGCGGTCAAGACCCAGGGCGGCCGCCCGCAGGTGGTGCCCAGCGAACCCCTCGCCCAGGCCCTCGCCGCCGAATGGCAGGCCCAGCCCGAAGAGATCGACACCGCGCTGTTCGTCCACCGCGATCTGGCCGATTACGCGATCGACGCCATCGCCACCGATCCGGCCACCATCGCCAAAACCCTCCTCGGCTACGCCGAAACCGACACGCTGTGCTATCGCGGCGAGCCGGGCGAAGCGCTCACACGGCGGCAGGACCTCGAATGGGAGCCGATCCTGGCCGCAGCCGAAGCGCGCCACGCCATCGCCTTCACCCGCGTATCCGGTATCATCCACCAGCCGCAATCGCCCGAAACGCTGGCCACGCTGGGCGCGCACCTCGCCACGCTCGGCCCGTTCCAGCTCGCCGCGCTGCACACCCTCACCAGCCTCGCCGCCTCGCTGGTCATCGGCCTCGCCGCGCTGCAAGCGGATGCCGACCTTCCCCACCTGTGGAACGCCGCCAACCTGGAAGAGGACTGGCAGGCCGAACTCTGGGGCAAGGACGCCGAAGCCGAAGCCCGCCGCGAACAGCGCCGCGCCACCTTCCTGGCCGCAGCCCGCTTCGCGCGGCTGGCAACGGCGTAACCAGCCTCAGCCCACCCAGTCCGCCACCTCGGCCGCCACCTTGTTCGCCGCGTGGTTCAGCGCCGGCACCACCGCATCGGCGCTCGGTTCCACCCCGCCGACGCTCGCCTCGAACCGCCGGGTCACCACCGGCTGCCCGGGCCGCTGCCGCATCGCGTCATAACGCACCGTCACCGATCGCGTCCGCCCGTCATAGCCCATCGCCAGCAGCCGTCCGCCCAGCACGTCGCGCGCCAGCGGCTCGTTGTCCTCGAACACCAGCCGCGTGCCCTTGGCCCGGATCGTCTCGGCCAGCAGCGCACGGAACAGCCGCGCCGGCCGCTCCACCCACTGCGCATCCTTCAGATAGGCCAGATGCGTATCGTCCACCTGCACCGGCACGCGCGGCAGCGCCAGCACCCGGTCGGTATCCGGCTCGCTGACCAGCAACCCCGACGCCAGCGGCGCGCTCACCCCCGATCCCACCGGCGCCCGCGCCTCGGGCGTCAGGCTCATCAGCGCCTTCGGCGGCTTGCCACCGCCGCCGATCGAGATGCACCCGGCCAGCAGCGGCGCGGCCAGCGCGGCCAGCAGCACGAAGCGCGGCGTCGTGGTCATGGCATTCCTCATTGCCAACATCCTCATGGCCAGAATTCTCATGGCTTGTAGACCGGCAGCTTCGGCCCGCCCAGCACGGCACCGCCGCCCTGGCTGTCGATCTTCTCGGTAATGTCGCGCAGCGCCTTGGTGGTGGCGCGCAAGTCACGGATCGCCGCCTCCGCCGCCGGCAGCGTCGATGTCGAAAGCTGCTGCGCCACCGGCCGCGCGTCGCCGGCCACGCCCTTCAGCGCATCGGCCGCGTCCTGCGCGGACTTCAACGTGCCGCGCAACTGCTTCGCCAGCGATTCGCCATTCTCGCCCAGCACGTGGTTGGCCGAATTGCCCACCGCCTCGAACGCCTGCAACGTCTTCGTCGCCTGCTGCAACGTCGAATCGAGGTCGGCGATCGTCTTCTTCAACTGCGGCGAGGCATCGG